>JAPDIW010000099.1 GCA_029259415.1 Archaeoglobi archaeon | reverse complement strand
TCAAACAAACGGGAAGATTGACAGCTTTGGCTTGATGGAGCAGAAACTCCATCTGTTTGATTCAGTGGAGAAGTTTATTCACTGGTATAATTACGTAAAGCCGCATATGAGCCTGAACTTTGATGAACTGGAGACACCTTATCAGGCTTTTCTGAGGAAGTTACCTGCTGAGAGGGTGTTTGAGTATAGCAGGGGGTGGTTGTTTGAGGAGTGAAATTATTTCGGGATATCACAAAATCAGGCTCTAACAGCCAAACTCAAAAACAAATCTCTTCTTTCGAGAATTTTCTCTTCAACCTCCTCCCTACTGTTTCCCGCACCAAGAATCGACACTAAGGGGTCATTTTTCCGATAGATTTCCCCTTTATTAGGCACATCTGCGAAAAACGGATTTCCCGCAAAGTTCTTCTCCTTTATCTCAACTTTTTCCGGTGCAAATAGAATCGCTCTAAGCGCAAATCGCCTCGCTTTAGGCTTTATAGGCAATTTCCCCTCAAAAGCCTCTGCATGCATCCTGAAGATGTTGATATCGCTGCTCCACTCCACGCTGTCCAGAGAACCCTGAAACCTCGGGTTTATTTCGAGGATGTATGGCTTCTCTGCCAGAATGAAGTCCACACCCACTGATCCAGTTAAACCGAAAAGCTCAACAGCCTCAACAGCAAGCCTTTCAAGCTCTCTTCTGACATCATTCTCGACGGCAAGAGGAGTCAGATTGCCAGAATATCTGAATCCGTGAGCGTTCATCTCCTTCCAGCCCGCGTAAATGAAGTTGCACGCTATAGCAACAGCTTTACCGTCTGAAGCTATCAGAGAAACGCTGCAAGGGATGCCCTCAATGAACCTCTGTTTCAAAAATCCCTTTTCTGCTCTTGATGAGATTGAAACTTCTTCCCCACCTCCACCCTCTATAGGTTTCACTATTCCCCTCTCGTCATCTCCGAGAAGCTCTGGAAAAGGCAAACCTGCTCTCTCAAGCTGGCGGTAAAATTTTAGCTTGTTCGACACCTTCTCGCTTAACTCAGGCGGGTTGCAGAGTAACTCCCCCTTAACTTTAAGAGTTTCAAATCCCGAGCAGAGCACGATTTTCAAATCAGAGCTTTCTGCAAGCTCTTCAACCCTCTTTTTAACCTCCTTCTTCGGCTGGGAGTCGTCAACTCTAACAACTTCCCTGCAATAAATCCTTAGATCAGCATCTGAAAACTTGGTTAACGCATAAACCTCATAACCCGCCTTTGCTGCGGACTCAGCAACGTTCCTTACATTGTTCCCCGCTATCAGCACTTTTTCAGACATCTTCTTATTACATCCTCCTCTTCGGAGCGGTAAATCTCATCCATGCTGCTCTCTCCCGCCACATCGAGCCCCCTCACGACCACAGCGGGAATCCCGTCTCCACCCTCACCCATGAGGAGGTTGGCAAATGCTGCGATTTCATCCGCTATGCACTCAACGGTCACTTCAAGCTCTCTCCCGTAAAGGTCTTTCTCCCCAATCCAGTCTTTCATGGCCTTTACTCCTGCAAGGCCGATTGCAAAGCCAACAACACCTCTCCTGAAGCACCTACCGTTTGTGTCTGTGATTATTACTCCAACATCCTTGCCCGTCAGCTCCTTCAGCCTCTCCCTGAGCCTTCTCGCACTCTCGTCGGGATTTTCGGGAGGGAGAACTACCTTCCCCTCCTCCACATTGGACGCATCTATCCCTGCATTCACACAGACATTACCAAATTTTGCCTTAACAAGCAAAAATGGGGAATCAATCAGCACCTCTTCACTCTCCTCAAGCACTGCCTGAACAAATTCTGGCGGTTTTCCCACTTTGTCTGCGATTTCCCTTGCCCTTTCAGACGGTTTGCAATCCCTCAGCAACCTTACCCTTCCCTCAGCTTTAGACACTACTGTCGAGCAAATGACCACCACATCTTCGTCCATCAGCTCAAATTTTTCCGCTAAAAGTTTGGCTATGTCATCACCTTCCTTTATGAGGGGTAAGCCCTTAACGGGAATCACTTCAACCTTCATGCTTAGATAGGAACTCAAACACGATGTCCAGTATTTCCTCCCTGTCCAGCATCTGCTGCACCGCTCCCTGAGCTAAATCTTTCCTTCCGCCTCCACTTCCCTTTGCCCTTCTGCCAATTTCCTTAATCAGCTCCCTTGCGTCATACTTCTTTTGCCCGCTGAAAGTTACAACGAAAACCTTTCCCTCTCCCTTGGCCATCAGACAGCCCACCGCTCCCTTTGATGCAAGAATTTCAGCAAGCTTCTGCAAAACCTGCATGTCCCCATCGATGTAGTCAACCACGACCTTTACGGAATCGAACTCCTCAGCCTTCTCGAAAAGTCTATCAGCCTTCGCCTCGGCCAATTCAGCCTTCAGTTTCTCAATCTCCTTTCTTTGGTCTTTCCACTCCTCAAAGAACCTCTCAACGGTCTTGGGAAGCTTTGCAGGCTCAACCCTCAAAATTGAGCTTGCCTCTCTCAGTATCTTCTCCATCTCCTCAACCGCCTCAATCGCAGCCTCTCCTGCAGCGAACTCGAACCTTATCACACCGTCCTGTATCGACTCGACCTTCAGGATTTTGAGCATTCCAATTTCTCCAGTAGAGCGGCAGTGAGTGCCTCCACAGGCCTGAACGTCGTCTCCAACCATCACTACCCTTATCTCTCTGCCCGGAGGTACGCCTCCCTGATACAGCCTGAACCCGAACTTCCTCTCAGCCTCGATTCTGTCCATCCACATCCACTTGATTGGCTTGTTCGCTAGAATCTCTCTGTTTGCGAACATCTCGATTTCCTTTATCTCCTCCTCACTCGGTCTTTTGAAGTGAGTGACATCCAGCCTAGCCTTTCCGAACTCCTTCTTTGCTCCAGCCTGCCACACGTGGTTGCCCAAAACCTTCTGTAAGGAATAAAGCAGAA
The DNA here is from genome assembly GCA_029259415.1 of Archaeoglobi archaeon. Classification (GTDB taxonomy): domain Archaea; phylum Halobacteriota; class Archaeoglobi; order Archaeoglobales; family Archaeoglobaceae; genus Archaeoglobus. Next base: position 19,200 of record JAPDIW010000099.1, on the reverse strand, counting down.
CGTGAGTTGCAGAGTGGTGTCGCATGTGCCTCCATCTCACGTTTGAGTCGATGATACCCTTTACTCTCTCACCTACTTTCGGCTTTGCCCCCTTTACCACGTGGAGCACCACACCATCAGCATCCTGAACGTCAACTACCTCGTACTTGTTGCCATCCGCAATTAAATATCCCACATCGTTATCCTGTCCTCCACTCTCCGGGTAGAATGCGCTTCTGTCGAGAATTACAAAATCTCCCTCAACGCCGATAACTTTTGCCTCAAACTCCAGCAGGGTTGGATCATCGTAGTAAAGCTTCTCCGTCTTTGGATACTCCTTCTGAAGGGTAATCTTCTTTTCCTGAACTTTTTCAGCCCTTGAGTGTCTCTTTGCAAGCTCAGCGTAAATGTCCTTTGGTATTTCCACCTCTGCACCTTTTTCTGTAGCAATACTTACAGCAAGCTCAACAGGAATGCCGTGTGAGTCATAAAGCTCGATTAAATCGTCCTTTTCAAGCTTCTTTTTCCTCTCAACAAGCCTCTCCACAAGACGGGTTCCCTTTGAAACAGTCGCCTTATATCTTGCCTTCTCCAGCTCTATTATCTCATGAATCGTTGTCAAAGGCACTTCGAACTCGAATCCGAGTATCTTCTTGTGCAGCTCAATCAGGTCGTAGATGTCAACGCCCAGTTCAAGCTCCTCTGCAATTCTTAAGCTCCTCCTTATCATCAGCCTCGCCAGATAACCAGCACCTGCGTTGGACGGAACTAAACCATCCCCAAGCATGAAAAGAATGCATCTCGTGTGGTCTGCGAGCGAGTAAACTTTCTCAAGAGGAACAACGATCGCTTCAAGCTCCTCAACACTAACCCCCACAGTTTTAGCAACGCTGTTTCTGAGCTGGTTTAGCTTCTCACCTCTCAGCTCCCCCATAATCCCTGCAAGTTTGGAACTCTCAGCCACAATCCTCTTAACCCTTTCATCTTCTCTGCTGAAGTTTACGTTGCTGTTGTCGATGATTGTGTCTACAACTTCAGGGAAAACGGCATCATAAACGGTTGGAGTGCCCTTGCTAGCCCAGACAAACCTCTCAAGGCCGTAGCCAGTGTCAACGATGTAGTTGTTCATTTTTCTGTATTTCTCACCCTTTATCTCTATGTCTCCTTCGGGATGCTCCTCAAGGTTCATGAAAACGAGAGTTGCGACCTCAAGCCCGCCAACAATGGCCTCAAGGCATGGGCCAGCATTCCCACCACCAGCCCACGGCTCTTCTTTGTAGATGATGTCTTCATTCTTCACGCCTAGCTCATTGAGAAGCTCTGTGCAGTATGCAACCGTCTCATTCTTCCAGTAGACTTCCTTTCCGGGATAGTTGAAGGCGTGGTGAGCCATCATCTCAAATAGAGTCAGATGCCTCCCCGTCCTTCCCACGCTGTCGAGGTCATCAAGCCTTATACACGGCTGTGAGATTGTGAGGGGATTTGCAGGTGGTGGGGCAACTCCAGAAGTGACGAAGGGTTGAAAGTCGGCAATTGAGGCAATTGTGAGGTATATATCAGTTCTCCATCTTGCAACAACAGGATAGCGTTCAATCCTTCCGTGACCCCTCTTCTCGAAAAAGCTGAGGTAGTACTCTCTCATCTCATCAAGCTCGAAAGGTTTTTTGAACACAGGATTGCCGATGAAGCTGTAACTCTCACACGGCGGGTCTCCGCAGATTTCCCTCTCTGGATCAGCGGTCCAGAAGTGCTTACCGCACTTAGGACACTTCTTCCTGACGAATCCATTTTCAGTTAGAAAAGTGATGTCCAGATACTCCTCATCGAGAGTCATCGGATGCCCTTTGCATTGGATGTTTATATCTCTTGCCTTTGCTAATTTAATTCGCTAAGAACTTTTGGGGTTTTATACTCTCAAGCAAAATAAAAGCAGTTAAAAAAGAAAAAATTTATTTCAGCTTTCCGTACCACTCCGTCAGAACTTCAAACTGCTGGTGGGTGTTGATAACGTTCGTGTCCATGGGGCTCTTGAAGAAGAAGGCCATTTCCTTGACAACACCCTTTACACCCTTCTTCTTCGCAAAAAGGAGAAATCTGGCTATGTCGAGGATGAGCGGTGCTGCAACGATGGCATCTATTGCATCCCAGATGAAGTAGAACTTCATAAGCCTGCCCAGGAAGCCCCTGAAGTGAATGAAGTCGAATGCAGTTTTGTTGTCAACGAGGCTCGGGAAGTACTGTATCTCGGTTATGCTGTAGGGTGAGTAGCCAAGCATCTTCTCCAGAACCTTGTCCTTGCTCAGAACCTTGCTTTCCTTGTTGTCTCTCGCAGATAGTACTTTTCCATCGTAGTCTCCCAAGATGTTGTAGCTCATCCACCCAACAATCTCCATATTCCTGTAGGCGAACATTGGTGCAAGAGTGGTTTTAACGAGAGTCTCTCCCGTCTTTCCGTCGTTACCAGCATGTGGAACTCCATTTTTCTCAGCAAGCTCCTTCAAAGCCGGAATGGATGAACCGGGGCTGGGTGTGAAGTTCGCATAAGGCAAACCATGTTTCAAGGCTACGTAAGCGTAGAGCATGCTTGCTGAGGCGTATTCCTTTCTGTTTTCATCAATCATCCTCTCGAAACCTTCGAGAGAGCCGTGGTATTCCTCGCTGTACTTGGGCAAAGGCTCAGTAGATGCGACGTTTATCACTACCGTCTCATCATCGGCAAAGCTCTTGATGTCCTCTTCAATCCTCGAAACTATCTCTGCAAGACTTAACCCTTCATCTTCGAGAGTTTTGATATCTCCAAGCCCCTTTATTCCGCTACCGCAGTTCAGTGCGGTCCCCTTCTTTGCCACTATGCCCTCAAGTTTGTCTTTGACAGCATCCAGAATCTCTCTGTCAAAATGCTTGTTCATCTCCCAGTGCTCCTTCGCAGCCTCATACGCGTTGTCCAGCATTCTAATCTCGTGTCCACCAAATTCAAATGAGAAAGGAGCGTACTTCTCTATCCCATCAAAATGCGGTAATTCCGAAACAAGACCAATTTTCGGAGCGATCTCCTTCTTTATGGCCTCTGCTCCAACCATGGCCGTTGTAGAAACTATACCGTAAGCGCCTATCAGCCAAACTTTCATGAACCATCACCTCCGAAGAAATTGATGTTCAGTTTTTCTCTTGCCTTTCGGAATAAAAAATTTCCTTAGAAGTAGTTTTTGGAAGTCTCTATGGCCCTTGCCACGATACCCACAGCACTTTCAACATCCTTTATGTCAACAACCTCAACAGGGCTGTGGATATATCTTGCAGGCACGCTAACGACTCCGGCTGGGATTCCTGCCTTTGTGAGGTGAATTGCTGTGGCATCAGTAGTTCCACCTTCTGCCACTTCAAGTTGATATGGAATGTTATATTTGTCCGCAGTTTCCGTAAGCCACCGCAGAACCTTTGGAGAAGCTATCAACCCTCTGCCAGAAGCATCAACGACAGTTATCGCTGCTCCTTTGCCGAGTTTAACATCCATGTGTGCTGATTCACTTCCCGGAAAGTCTGCAGCGACGCAGGTGTCAACAGCTATCGCAGCAGTCGGTTCGAGGGCGAAGGCTGAGGTTCTTGCCCCCTTTAACCCCACTTCTTCCTGAACTGTTGCTACTGCATGAACTGTAACGTCAGCATTAGCCCTCTTTACAGCCTCAATCATCACAGCAACGCCAACCCTGTTGTCAAAAGCCTTGCCCGTAATCCTTCCGTTTGAGAGTTCGACAACCTCTCTATCAAGAGCAACTGGAGTTCCAACGTTTATGCCAAGCTCAAGAGCTTCATCCTTGCTGCTCGCTCCAATATCAACAAACATGTCTTTAATCTCAATACCTTTCTTTCTCTCTTCATCTTTCATCAGGTGTGGTGGTTTGCAGCCGATAACGCCATAAATCTTCTTCTTTCCGTATAGAACGACTCTTTGGGCTAACGCAATCTGTGAAAACCATCCGCCAATCGGGGCAATCCTGATGAATCCCTTATCGTCGATATATTTCACCACAAATCCTATCTCGTCCATGTGGGCCGCAACCATTATTTCCGGCTCTCCCCCATTCTTCGTGCAAATCAGATTCCCCATGTTGTCTATCTTTATCTCATCAGCCCAGTCTTCAAGCTCCGCCTTAATGATCTCTCTAATCTCGTCTTCGTAACCGCTAATCCCGTGAGCGTTGCTCAATCTGGTGATGAGTTCCTTCAAAATATCACCTCATTCGAGAACAGCATGTCTCGCTTCTAAATCTTTTTCAGTAAGATGCTTCTGCATCATTATTTCAGCAACAAGCGCATCGAGGAAGATCATGGCTGTGAGCTCAAACATCGTTCCGAGGGGGGCAAGCTGGGAGAGCATTTCATCCCTCTCCTGCTTCATCTTCCCCTTCACGAGGATTACAATATCAGCCATCTTTGCCAGACTGGAATCCTTCTTCCCAGTCACAGCGACAAGCTTGGAGCCGATATCTTTTGCCTTTTTACTTATGTTAACAACAGAAGTGGTTTCTCCGCTGCCAGATATTGCTATCAGCACATCCTGCTCGGTTATTCTTGGAGTGACTGCCTCACCTACTACATAAACCGTGTATCCGAGGTGCATCAGCCTCATTGCGAATGCTTTGGCGATGTAACCACTCCTTCCTGCTCCTATAACAAATATCGACCGAGCAGAGTCAATGAGATTTATCATTTCTTTTACTTTTTCAAGGTCTATGTGGTTTCTGAGGTTTTTTATGTGCTCAGCGACAACTTCCAGAAACCTAAGCATAGTTTCTCCCACCATAGCTATCTATTTAGTTTTTTTCTCTGTTTTTAACACTAACTATACCACCACCATGTTAACTACAACCTCAGCAATGTCTGCTGAATAGCCAGCAATTCTTGAAAGACTGTCGACAATCGATTTCAGATACAAAGCCTCCTCAACGTCTTCCTTTAATATTCTGCTGTAGTACTTCCTTTCTATATCCTGAATATCATCGAATTCCTCCAGAACAACCTCTGCAAGCTCCAGTTCGTTTTCAAGAAACGCCACCATTGCAGTTCTTAGCATTTCAAGGTCTATATCAACGAAGTCGCAGAGGTACTCGATCGGCTTTCCAAGCTCAATCAAATTCAAGGCCATGTTTGCAGCGTGGTCAGAAATCCTCTCCATCGCTCTGACGACCGTTCGATACTCCTGTATGGCCTCAATTGGAATGTCAAGCTGAGTGGCAACATCTGCGTGGAGATTTGCCTGCTTTAACTGCCTGAGCAGCAGGAAGTAGAGCCTATCTACTTCTCTTTCTCTGAAAATTATTGAATTGCAGATATACCTATCATATCTCCTCAGAGCAGAACAGAAATCTGACACCATTCCAACGCATGTGTTCCCCATTCTTCTTATTATTCCTTCCGGCTTGAGCCTTGAGTTATCAAGGAAAATTTCCAGAATAACCTCTTTCCCCGTATCTTCTACTATTTCGACGCCCATCAGGATTTCTGATGCTCTTGAAATGGCCCCTCTCTGTTCCTCATTATAGACCCTTATTTTTAGCGAATCTACACCAGCTAAGTAGTAAGAAATTATTCTCCTTAAAAGTGCCTCATGTTTCACATCTTTTGCGTCAATTTCCACCCTCTTAACTTTAAGCCCCGGATTTTTGGGATATATCGTTATGAAGTTCTTACCGACATTCAGCAAAACCTCGCTTCCCGGTTCTATGCCGTTCAATATTGCCCACTTCTTTGGAAGTGTAAGAATTAAACTGCTCTTTCCGCTGAAGTAAACCTTCCTGTTTTCAAGCATGGTATATAGCCATTTATTGGGTATATATCTCTATCGATGTTTTACTGCTAAAGGAAAAAGATATATACCAAAGACCAGACGCTGTGCATGGATTTGTTTCTTATCGCTGCTGCAATCGTTGGCTTTTATTTAGCGTGGAACATCGGTGCCAACGATGCTGCTAACTCAATGGCCACGTCATACGGTAGCAGAGCTTTAACATTGAAGCAGATAATAATCGTAGCATCCGTTCTTGAGTTCACTGGAGCTACTCTGTTCGGTAAAAAAGTAACTCACACCATTGCAAAGGGTATAGTCCCAATAGAGCTCCTTGACCACAACTTGGTGGTTTATGGGGCTTTAGCAGCTCTTCTCTCTGCTGGATTCTGGATTACGGTTTCCACTTACTACAATCTGCCCATATCCACCACCCACTCGATTGTTGGTGCAATGCTCGGTTTTGGCCTCGCCGCAGTTTCTCAGAACCACCTGGCACTCGACCAGATCAAATGGGGCGTTCTGGCAAAAATTGCTTTAAGCTGGGTCATCTCCCCTCTTTTTGGTGCTGCTCTTGCTTTTGTTACCTTCTCCCTAATTCGCTTCATTCTTCTGGATAGGTATGCAAGTGAAAGTGTGGAGCACGTTTTTCGTTATCTTCAGGTTTTGACAGCCTGCTACATGGCCTTCGCCCACGGAAGCAACGATGTGGCAAATGCTACAGGGCCTATTGCTGCAATACTCGGATACAGCGGAACCGTGCCATTCTGGGTCCTCTTCTTTGGCGGTCTCGGTATCGCAATTGGGATTGCCACCTGGGGTTACAGGGTTATAGAGACTGTCGGAAGGCAGATTACCGAGTTGACTTTCACGAGAGGTTTCTCTGCTGAATTCGCAACCGCCACAACGGTTCTGCTCGCTTCCAGCTTCGGAATGCCGGTCTCTACAACTCACACTCTTGTCGGAAGTGTAATCGGTGTAGGTCTTGCCGGTGGTTTAGCGAGTGTGAATCTGAAAATCGTGCAAAAGATTATATTCTCATGGATTGTAACGGTTCCGGTGGCAGCAGCAATGACAATAAGCCTGTACACCGTAATGGTGGTGTTCCTATGAAGTTCTTCAGGTCAGTGGGTGAAGTGTTCGGCTACTCACCATTCCGCTCCTTAGCCCAGCACGCCAGAATGTGCGGGAGAGCTGTTGGCCTCCTTCAACAGCAGTTTGAAGCTTTGAGAAAAGGTAACTATGACGAAGTTGAGGAGTTGAGAGAGGAGATAGATGAACTTGAGCACCATGCTGATCAGATAAAAGAGGAGATAAGGGGTAATGTAACAAAATCTCTGATGCTTCCTGTTGACAGGCACGATTTGCTTGAATTTTTAAAAGTTCAGGATGATATACTCAACAACTGTGAGCATGTCGGCCACATGGTCACGTTCAGGAAGGTGAGAGCTCCTGAAGACGTCTGGGACGAGTTCTCAGTACTGCTCTCAAAGCTAATGGAGGTCGTGAACAACTACGAAGAAATGGTCGAAAGAATCACACAACTCGTTGAAACCTCTTTCAGCAAGAAGGAGGTAAACAGAGCCTTAGAGTATGTGCCAATAATTGAGCAGTTGGAACATGAGTGCGATTTGATTCAGATTGGGCTGCATACGAAGCTATTCAACCTCGAAAATGCCGACCCCATTGACATCCACCTGATGGTTACTTGGGTAGTTCATTTGGGTTATGTTGCCAACGCAGCTTCAAGAGCTTCAGACAGATTCAGAATCATGGTCCTCGGTCGCTAATTCTTCTCTCGTGTAGTAGTTGTATATGGCAGTTGCAAGCCCCACAACCATAGGGGCGATGAAGAAACCGCTAATCCCTCCAACCAGCCCGCCTCCAATGAAGGCGAGCATCAAAACGAGGGGATGTATTTTTGATGCATAACCAACAAAGTACGGGCGAAGAATGAGTTCCGGGAGGATGTAAAGAAAGATGACGCCTATCAGGAGAAAAGTCAGCCCCTTCTCAATGTCAACAAGAAGCAGGTAGAGCGATACGGGAAGGATGATCATCCACTCCGCAAAAATGGGAATTAAGGCAGCAAGAAACATAAGACCTGAAAGCAGAGGTGCAAAGGGGACATTGAAGTGCAGGAAGAATGGTAGACTCGCCAAGCCAATGAGAATTGCGACAACGAAGTTACCAAACCAGAGGGATTCAAAGGTAACGTCAATCTCCTCAACGAATCTTCTGAACTCTTCTCTCCTGTCTTCGGGGACTACGCTTGTTGTTCTACGAACGAAGTTCTCCATGTCAGCAAGAGCGTAGAAGCAAACCACTATTGAGATGAAGAAGTTGAGAATCAGCAAGGTTGCTTTCTTTGTAATTTCAACTGCCGAGGGTTGTATTGTGCTCTGCAAAAGAGAGAAAATGTTAGAGGTTATCCACTTCACGTACTCTTCACCTTTCTCAATCCCTATTTTGCTAAGCAAGTCGAGAATGCCTGACTCTATAATCTTGTAGTGTGTAATGAGGTAAATGGCCTGATTCAGACCCTGTATGAGTCCGTAAAACATCAAAACAGATACTGGAAGGATGACGATTGTTGTTGCGATTACTGAAGCTTTAATCCTTCCAATGTGGTCAAGTTTTCTCTTTATCGGTTTTGCAACATAAGCGAAAACAACCCCCATCACAATACCGTCCAGCAGCGGTAGGAAGAAGTAGAATGTGAGAGAAAGAACAGCAAGGATTGACACCAGCAGAACCAAGCTCCAGTATTTGTTCATGTCTATATTCTATTCATCCTCTTTATGTAACTAACGGTTTTTCGAAATATTGCGTTCAGGCTGTGAACCTCGTACTTCTTAACCCTTGCCCTTCCGAGTATTCTTCTGAAAATTACAACTGTTCTTTTTATCCTATGTTCCGGATACTGCACCATCTTCAACATTTCAACGAGGTTGGAAAGAAGAACTTCAATATCTCTTGAAGTGGCAGTCTCGTCATCTTCGCCAGAACTCTCAACTTCTCTGAGAAAGTAGAGTATCACGGCAGCAGCATGACTGACGTTCATAACCGGATACTCCTCGCTTGTTGGAATTCTGACCAGAACATGGCACATTTCAAGCTCCTCGTTGTAGAGCCCGTAATCTTCTCTGCCGAATAAAATGGCGACTCTACCTTTAGCAATTGAGGGGAGGTCTTCGGGAGGTAAAAGCTCCTTTCTCAGGTACTTGTAATCCCCTCCCGGAACTCCTGTTGTTCCAACCACCAGATTCATTTTTTGAAGAAACTCCTGCAGGTCTTCTATCATCACAGCATTTTCAAGAACATCCTTTGCATTCGCTGCCGTATGGTAGCTTTCCTCAGTGACCTTACAGTTATAGAGGCACAGCCGCTTTATTCCGAAATTTTTTGCAACTCTCGCTATAAAACCAACATTCTCGGGAATTTTCAGCTCGACGAGCACTGGCCAAATTTCCATTGACTCACGTATGACCAAAAGTTAATCTTTCTTTCTCCCTTCAAACTCCAGAAGGAATTTCAGAATTTCGAGTCTCAATCTCTCGTTCATCCAGCGGAGGTGGGAAAGGAGGAAGTTGTAAAGCTCGTTACCCTCTCTGGCTCTTCGTATCATTCCCGGAACGTCTATTTTCATCGGACAGTTTTTCTTACACTTTCCGCATGATAGACACAGCCTCAAAGCTTCTTTTTCTCCCATAAAAGCATCCAAAAGCGCAAACCTCCCGCCAGAAAATTTTTCGCCATAGACGGAGTGAGCTGGACAGTTTGCAACGCAGTTACCGCAGCCGAGGCAGTAAAGCGCCTCCCTGAACTCTGAGTTTGCAATCCTGCTTCTTCCGTTATCAAGCAGAATAATGTAAACTTCCCTGGGCTTTCCTACCTCTATCAACCTCTTTTCGATGTCAGCAGTTCTCGCCACTCCAGAAACAATTTCTATGAATGAGGGGAGGATCTCACCAGTGGCGTAAAAGCTCTGGAGCTTTGCTGCTTTTACTGCATCCTCAACGCTCTCATATACTTTCTCGATTCCGGTAACAACAATCCATTTTTCTGGCCTTGAAAGCACCTCGAAAACATTGCCCTCGTTGTGAAGAATTACAACACTTCCTTCAGCTGTAACCGCATTCGCGCCTGTAATTCCAATCTTTGTCTCCTCCACCGATTTTTCGATGTCCCTTCTGAGGAACTCAACAATTTTCTCCGCATCTGGTGGGATTTCGACTCCGTAATGTTTTGAGAGTTGTTCTGCAATGCTTTTGACCGAAAGGTGCACAGCAGGGCCGGTTGGATGAGATGGGGATTCGTCGAGAATTTGCAGCAACCTGTCTCCGATATCAGTCTCAACAACTTTCACACCTTTCTTTTCGAGCTCCTCTCTTAACCCTATCTCCTTCGTAACGTTCGATTTCGACTTTACAACTAATTTTTCATCTCCAACAACTTCCAGAACTTTGCTTATTGCATCTTCAGAATCTGAAGCGACGTAAACGTTAAAACTTCTCCTTCTTAGATTTTCAACCACCTTTTCAAATAGTTCTTGGTTCCCCACGCACCGTTCTCTTTTCTCCCTCACTTCTTTTGCCAGTTCTTTAACCTCAGGATAGAATTTCAGGTTTACCTTCTGCCTCTCCCTCAGAGTTTTGAATGCTCTGTTCATCGCGATTAGCTTTTCTGCTCTTTCCCTGTCCACATGCGAAATAATTGTCGTATTTTAAAACTCTATCTCATCCATGGCTATTGAATCCCTGAGGCCGAGCAAAAACTCGAATTCCTGTGGCGTTATGATCGGTCTTTCAAATTTAAAGGAGTCGTCGTAAGCTATACGTGGGCAGGCGGTATTGACGTAGAAGTCAAAAGGGAGGTTGTAAAGCTGCTCGGCAGCAATGTTGTTCAGGTAGATTATGCTGCAGAACATTCCTCTTTCTTTTGCAATTTTCTTGAGCCTCTCCGCCAGCTTAAGCCTTCTCTGTCCGGGCTTTGACGACACAAGGATGCCCGCGCTCTTCTTTCCCACACACCTCGAGACCTCAAAGTATCTCTTCCTCTCAAAATCTTTTGTATCAACTTCCTGAATTTCTCTTGAGAGTGGGTTGTAAGCGTAAACTTTTTTCTTTGTGTATATTGCCGCCCCGATGGCGTGGAAGAGTCCATCACCGATGAAAACAACCGCATCCGCTTTGCAGTCTCTCAAAACGGAGTAGTTGCACCCGAGAACCTGTCCGGGATAGATAACCCTACCTCCTGGAGAGCCGATTTCCACCTCGTAGCCCTTGCTTCTTAGCCACTCCGCCACCTCATCAAGCTTGTGAACATACTGGGCTGTTGCGATAAGTGCTATTTTCTTCTCCTCGATTTCTAGGTCGATTTTCGGATTGTAGTCGATAAAGTAAGGAACGTAGATTATCCTCTCATCTTTAAGAATTGGAGTGTGGGCGAAATGAAGCAAAACGTCAACAACTTCGAGAATGGATAAATCAACATCACAGGCTCCGAAACTCGTCTCGCCAGATATGATGACCTCATACCCTTTTTCCTCAATGAGCCGTGCTATCTCAATCGCTTTCCTCTTCATACCATCAGGAAGCTGTATTCCAACTTTTCTTGCATTTCCAAGCTTTTCGAATGGAATTGAGAAGTCATCCATGTTCGACTTTTGTCATTAGATTTATAAAATACGCCACCAATTTCTACTCTGTGAAGGATTTAAGGAAAATCGAGAGCTACCTCGACAAGCTGAGGATAAAGGAAAAGGACGGAGAGGAAATGAAAATTTATGCAGAGGTACTCGATGGGAGAACTCTGAAAACTCTGTACAAGCTTTCTGCGAAGGGCTACATTACCGCAATGGGTGGTGTTATCAGCACGGGAAAGGAGGCAAATGTCTTCTACGCTGATGGTGTATTTGACGGCAAAGAGGTGGCGATGGCGGTCAAGATATACCGCATGGAGACAAGCGAGTTCGACAAAATGGATGAATACCTGTTTGGAGATGAGAGATTCGACATGAGGAGAATATCCCCAAAGGAGAAGGTTTACATTTGGACAGAAAAGGAGTTCAGAAACCTTGAAAGGGCGAAGGAGGCTGGAGTTAGCGTTCCCCAGCCGTTTACCTACATGAAAAACGTCCTTTTAATGGAGTTTATAGGCGAAAATGAACTTCCTGCTCCAACTCTTATAGAGATAGGCAGAGAGTTGAAGGAGTTCGGTGTGGAGGAAATATTTAGCGATGTTGTGGAGAACATGAAGAATCTGTACCAGAAGGCGAAACTCGTTCATGCAGACCTTAGCGAGTACAACATAATGTACTTCGATAAAGTTTACTTCATAGACATGGGGCAGGCTGTAACTCTCAAACATCCGATGGCCGAAAGCTACCTCAAGAGGGACGTTAGAAATGTAATCAGATTCTTTTCAAAGTATGGCGTAAAGGCAGATTTTGATGAAATTCTGAATGAAGTTAAGGGTGAGTGAAATGAACGTAGTGGAGTTGGAAATTCCAGAAGAGAGAGTGGGAGTGCTCATAGGCAAGGATGGAGAGATAAAAAAGCTTATTGAAGAGAAAACCGGATGCAAGTTAACCGTTATGGGGAAACACAACGTTGTTAAGATTGAATGCGATGATGCTCTTGGTTTCATGAGAGCTAAGGATGTTGTCTCCGCAATATCCTACGGATTCTCTCCAGACGTGGCCTTAAAACTCCTGTATGACGAAAATCTAGTTCTTGATGTTATAAACCTGTCAGATTACCTTTCAGACAACGCATTGAGGAGGATAAAGGGCAGAATAATAGGAAAAGAGGGAAAGATGAGGAAACAGATTGAGGACATGCTGAACGTGAACATTTCCGTTTCGGACAAACATGTTGCCATTATTGGCGATCCTGAAAACGTTGCTGCTGCCAGAGAGGCAGTTATGATGCTCGTCGATGGAGCGCAGCATTCTACAGTCATAAAATTCATGGAGAGGAAAAGGAGGGACTTGAAAACGAGAAGTCTCGATTGGCTATGAGCTGGCTCATAATTACCGAGAAAGACAACACCGCTAGAAGAATAGCGTCCATCCTTTTTAAAGATGTTAAGACGCTAAAAAAGGGCAGGGTTAGCTACTACCACTCTCCTTCAAAGGACGCTTACGTTGTTGGTTTAAAAGGACATATCGTTGAGCTTGATTTCCCGAAAGAGCTTAACAACTGGTCTAAAACTCCACTTGAAAAGCTTCTTCAGGTTGAGCTTGTGAAAAAAACCAAGGAAAGGACGATATCCTCAATCCTTAAGGAAATCGCGAAAAAGGCAGACAGGGTTACGGTTGCGACCGACTACGACAGAGAGGGAGAGCTGATTGGCGTTGAGGCTCTCGAAATCGTCAAGTCCGTCAATCCCAAGGTCAAGATTGATAGAGTCAGGTACAGCAGCGTGACAGAGAAGGAGATAAAGGCAGCTTTTTCCAAACCCGTTAAAGTTGACTTCAACTTGGCAAATGCAGCCCTTGCGAGGCAGAAAATAGACCTGATCTGGGGTGCAACACTCACAAGACTCATTTCAATCCACTCCGGCAGGATGGGCAAGGATTTCCTGAGTGTCGGAAGGGTTCAAACCCCCACTTTGCGGCTAATCGTTGATAGAGAGGTTGAGATCCAGAACTTCAAGCCTGAGAAGTACTACGAAATCTTTGCGGAGTTTGAAGGATTCGCTGCGAAACATCCCAAAAAGTACAGCAGCAAGGAGGAAGCTGAAAAGGTATTCAGCAAAATAGGCGAGACGGCAGAAGTTAAGGAATTTACGAGAGGAAGTGTGGAGGAGAACAAACCGATTCCCTTCAACACCACTGAATTTCTCAGAGAAGCGTCGAAGTTCATGTCCCCGCATAAGGCAATGAACATTGCAGAAACGCTTTACATGAACGGTTACATCAGCTATCCCAGAACGGATAACACGGTCTATCCCCAAACAATCAATCTTGTTGAAATAGTTTCGGCTCTTTCCGCAGTTTTTCCGAGAGAAGCAAAAATCGTGCTCTCGCAGGAAAAAATAGTGCCTTCGAGGGGGAGGAGAGAGACGAAAGACCACCCACCCATATACCCTACGGGCATTGCGAGAAGAGGGGAACTTTCCAAAGACGAGTGGATGATATACGAGCTTGTGGTGAGGAGATTCCTGGCAACTCTCGCTCCAAAGGCTGTGTGGGATGTGAGGAAGGCTGTGCTTGAGAGCAATGGTGTGAAGTTCAATGCCAGCGGCAGAAAGCTCATCGATGCGGGATGGAGGGCCATCTACATCTACTCCAAAGCGGAGGAGACAGAGCTGCCGATTTTGAAGAGAGGGGACGTTCTGAAGATATTAAAGAAAAGACTTGAGGAGAAAGAGACTAAGCCGCCGGGAAGGTACTCTGCATCATCTCTAATCAAGATGATGGAGAAGTTGAATCTCGGCACAAAGTCTACCAGACACGAAATAATTCAGAAGCTTATTAGCAGGCGTTACATTCACGGCAACCCATTCAGACCGAGCGAGACGGCATTTTCTGTAATAAACGTTTTGAAGGAGAGTGCTGAGACGATAACACTGCCGGACATGACGGCAAAGCTTGAGAATGAGATGGATCTAATTGCGGAGGGGAAGAAGCGAGAACCAGAAGTCGTGGACGAGTCGAGGAAGATGCTTCTCCAGATACTAAAGGCGATAGATTACAGAAAGCTCAGCAAGGATTTAAGGGAAGGGGTTAAGAAGGACAAGATTGTCGGGAAATGCCCGGAATGTGGTGGAGAGCTGGTTGTGAGGAAGTCGAAAGCTGGAAAGAGATTCATAGGGTGCAGCAACTATCCAGACTGCACCTTCACGCTTCCTTTGCCCCAGAACGGCACTCTTTACATCACATCCAAACTTTGCAAAGATCACGGAATTAAGGAAGTCAAAATAAGAACGAAGAAGGGTTACTGGAACCTTGGCTGCCCGTACTGCAACTACTTAAAGTGGAAGGAGGAGAATAGCTAATTGGATTTTTTGAGGACAAAGATTAAAATTAACCCTCACTATTTCTAAAAACGTCGAGAAGGTCGTCGATGGTTTCGACAACCCTTATTCCGGACTCAGTAAGCCTGTAAAAGTTGTTCTCCTTCACTACAAGACCGAACTTCAGCAGAACTTTCAGATGTCTGTCCAAAATACTCGGGTTCAGCTTGGTCTCGAACATAATCTGGGAGAACCTCTTAGGCTCGTTTTCCAGACAGTAGAGTATGTCGCTCATACCCTTTCTACCAATAATCTTGAGCACGTCACTCACACTGTAGTCTGCGTTTCCTGTTTTATCGTTGGCCTCCATTATCTCTGACACATTATCACGTAATTAAAAAACCTTCTTAAGTTTATCTTTTCATTTCAAAATTACATTTGAGAAATTACCATTACCACTATGTTGGTGGGCAAACTCTTAAACACTTTAGGTTAATTTAGTATATGAAAGTTGGCTCTTTAGCCTCAAATCCCAACAAGCTCAAAATTATGAACCTTCTGGTCAAGAAAGATCTGACGAAGGAGAAAATTGCGAAGTCAACGAGAATTCCCGGAAATCTCGTGGGTGGTATTCTTGATGAGCTTGTCAAAGATGGGTTTGTCGAGGAAAAAGAGGGTGTTTACTCTGCTACAGAGGAAGGCAAAAAAGCTCTGAAGAGCTTGAAGGTTTAAGATGCTGAGGGAAAAAGAAGAAGGCAACGAGAAAGTATTCATCCTGAGGAATCTGGTGGAGATCAGAATTCCAAAGAAGATTTACAGGAAGCTGGAGAAAAGGCACTCGAAAGAGTACATTATCTCCTTTACCGAAGAAAAGAGGGTTCTGAACAGAGTAACGGGGAGAGAGCTTGTTTTTGTCACGAAGGAGAGTGGAATTCCTTTGCTGGGTCACTCTGCTTTTGGGATAATCGACAGGGGAACGAATCTTTTGCAGGTAAGAAACATAACCGGCTGCAACCTCAACTGCATCTTCTGCAGCGTTGATGAAGGCAGAAGTAGCAAAACGAGAAATACTGACTTTATAGTGGATCCAGACTACATGCTCGAAGAGCTAGAGAAGGTTGTTGAGTTTAAAGGGGAGGGTGTGGAGCTTCACCTCGACGGGCAAGGAGAGCCTTTCCTTTACCCCTACATGGATTACTTCCTTGAAAGAGCCAGCAAAATAAAGGGTGTTGAGGTTGTCTCGATACAGAGCAACGGCACATTGCTGAACGATGAAAAAATTTCGGCCATTGAGGATTACGTTACGAGGATAAATCTCTCAATAAGCTCTCTTGATGAGAAAACTGCTAAAACGCTGCATGGCCCGTACAGCGTCAAGAAGGTAAAGGAAGTTGCGGAGACAATCGCCAACAGCAAGATGGATTTGCTGATAGCCCCAGTCTGGGTTCCGGGCTATAACGATAAAGAAATTCCCAGAATCATAGAATTTGCACTCGAAATCGGTGCGGGAAAGAGGTATCCGCCTCTCGGAATTCAGAAGTATATCCCTTATCGTTATGGGAGGAAAGTTGGGAAGAGTATGCCTTTTAAGGAGTTCTACCAGAAGCTGAGAGAGTATGAGAAGGAATATGGTGTTAAGCTGGTTTTAACCCCGAAGGATTTTGGTATGGAGAAAAGACCAAGGCTGGAATGTCCGTTCAAAAGGGGTGAAAGGGTTAGGGCAAGAATTGTGTGCGAGGGCAGGTTGAAGGGTGAAAAAATCTGCGTTGCGAGAAACAGGAGCATTGCCGTCAATACAGGCAGGAAGGTTGGGGATTTCGTGGAGTTTGAGGTCGTAAGCACGAAAGACGGAATAATTGTTGGGGTGGAAAGGTGAAAGTTTTGATTTCATCAAGCATAAAAGAGGGAATAGAGACTCCGGCAAGGCAGTTTTCAGAGATGGGCTACGAAATCCTCGCAACTGACGGTACGGCTCAATATTTAGCATCGAAGGGGCTGAAAGCTAAGAGGTTGTCTGAAATTACCGGAATTGCTGAAAGTAGCACCATTAAAACTCTGCATCCGAAAGTTTACGAGATGATTTTTTCCGGCGAGATAAAGGCTGTTGTAGTCATTCCTTACAATTTCAGGGAGAATCCATGCAGAGAGAACATCGACATAGGCGGCATTTCCCTTTTGCGGGCCGCTGCCAAGGCCGGAATTCCGGCGGCCTATGACTTAGATAGCTTCAAGGAACTCGTAAAGATTCTGAAGGGAGAAAAGAGATATACAGCAGCCAGAGTTTTCCGCTTCACCTCTGAATACGACAAGATGATTGCGGAGTGGTTGGAAAATGAAGCACCTTGAGTTCAAGCGGAAATACGCGAAGGCTTTGGTTGAGGGTAAAAAAAGGCTCACAATAAGAAAGTGGACGAATCTTAAAGAGGGTGATGAAGTTCTTGTCCACAGCGGTGGTAAGATTATAGGTAAGGGAAGGATACTTTCTGTTCAGAAGAAACACATTTCGGATATAACCGATGGGGAAGCGAGACTTGACGGTTTCAGGGATGCTGAAGAGCTAAGAAGGGAAATTGAGAAGATGGGGTATGATGGAGAAGTTTATCTCATTCATTTCGATTTCGAACCGCTTGAGGCGGTGAATCCTCATAATCTTTACTATGGAGATGCTGACCTTGAAGATATTGCAAAAAAGAGCCTTGAGCATCTTGAACTGGATGAGAGGGACAGGAAGGTGTTGGAGGCCTTTTTGAAATACGGGAGCATTAGGAGGGCTGCGAGAAAGCTCGGAGGGGCAAGAAAGAGGGGGGAGATAAGGAAGGTTTTGAGGAAGTGCTACAGGGAGCTTCTGGAGAGGGGTTTGATTCAGTCAAACTGATAATCAGCTTCACTTTCGGTTTTTTGATGATTTTACTTCCTGAAGCAAAGCTTCCAGCTGTTAAAAAACAGGCGTTTTTGATTCTCAACTTCTGATAGGTTATCAAATCTTTAAGTTCAGTTCATTAATTTAGAATTCGAGTTCCTGCATTCGGTAAATCACCCAATTACAAAGAAGAACGGCATGGACCGGTACTCCCTGCTGCTCTCCAAGGAGAGCCACCTGAGCGGAGACCAGAGCGCTTTTCCAGCAGAGACTGAAGGGGAAAACATGAGGCCGTTCAGAACGTTTGCCATGTGGGTTCGGTAGACGTTTTCCTCGACCTCATGGGCTGTGAAATTTCCCCAAGTGACAGCCCTGTTTGCTTGGGGATCGTAGTTGTACAGCCTTGCAATCACGATTCTCTGATCCCTCTTGAGTTCGTGTGCGAGTTCCACGAACTCCTGTGCAAGGCCTTCCGAACTGATGTCGAGCGAGATCGTACAGCCCGCTTCAGGAATGTGGACGGGGATTGAGTATGCGTGTGAGACCACAATTTCACCCGCTGTAAGATCCGAATAAATGTGTATATTCCTGAACTTTTCAAAAATCGGGCGTGAGGTAAAAACCGGTACTACCAGGATATTTGACTGCAGTGGCAATGAAATCTCGTAGAGCGGTATTTTTTCATAACAAATTCTTGTTATTGGAGAGCCCATATTTATATCTTTAGCTAGCGAGACCGTGGATCGCCGTCATCCTGTCTCGCAGGAGTTTACCTTTCTTTCCCGCTACTCGGTTTCCTCAGCATTATACCTGCCCACCTCGCGAGCACTGTGATAGCTCTTGAAATCACGATCATCACCGCAAGGCACGCAAACCACAGCCTTGTCGTCTCCAGAGTGTACACCACGACAAAGAGGACTAAAAAAATAAGGAGTGCAAATACCAGAATTCTGGCGTGCTCAGCGAACTGCATACAGCCTCCCCGTGTAGGCGTAGGACAGAACCGCAATTACTATCAGGACTGACGTGAGGTGTGAGACCACGCTGAGTGCTATGAGCGGGAGATAAGCACTCTGTTTGGTCCTTCGGTTATCGCCCTTCCGGTGAACGAGAGTATCAGAAAAGTAAAGTGGAAAAATCTTACGATTTACGATATATAGTATCTGACATAACCAACTTAACCAAAATCCAAGAACTTTCTCATCCACTTTTCTGCGAAGCTTATTCTCCGAGTTAACTTGTAAAAGCTATTCGAAATCACTTCCTTAAGCTCCTCCAACGTCTTTATGAGAAGAGGAGACGCACCCTCTTTATCACTCTCCAGATCTGCTCAATCGGATTCAGATCGGGAGAGTAAGGGGAAGGTAAACAAGAGAAATATTCAGTTCCTCTGCTTTACTCCTTGTTTTATTGGCATGATGCGATCTGAAGTTGTCCAGAACAATGACTATGGTCTTATCAGGATTTCTCTTCCTTATCTCCTCCAGAAATTCACATACGGATTCTTTCTTAGAGTTCTCCTTGAAATCTACAACGCTCTCCCCATTTATCGCATAGAAACCGAAAGTGTTGGCTCTCATCTTTGTTGTGTTCTTCTTCACAGATGGTTTAT
>JAPDIW010000049.1 GCA_029259415.1 Archaeoglobi archaeon | reverse complement strand
CTTATGGCTGTATTATCAAACTGCATCGAGTATTTGAGCCATAAGCTTGGTGTAACTTTCTACGATCTGGTTAATCTTTGCTCCGTTGATATAATACGGCATTTGCTTACGTGATTCACATGGTCAGCTTCTAATAATCTCAGAATCAGTTCTTACGCCAAGCATAGCTTTCAGTTTTCTTATTTTTTCAAGATATGGTTTCGGGATTGAAATCGTTTTCAAAACCCCCACCATACTATCACCTTAATTACTTTTCTAACTACAATTGTAGTTAGAAGTAAAGTTTATTAAATCTTTTGGTTAGTTTAGGTATGAGATGGCTAAATACCAAGTACGACCAAATGGACGAAATCGATTTTGAGATAATGAGCTTGCTGTATATCTTAGAGGAGCAGCCTTTTACTGAAATACAGAAAGCTTTGAAGAAGAGTCCTACTGTCATAGATGGCAGACTAAAGAAATTGTTAAGAAGAGGGCTAATATCAAGAATAGAAGTTGGATCAACGAATATTGGCCGTCCAAAAACAATTTACAGCTTAAACGATGATGGGATAACCCAACTGTTTTTTGTAGCTCGAGAAATTATCAGCAATCCAATGTATGTCGATGTAGATGTTTTCAGTAACGATTATTCTCAGTTTCTGTACCATGTTGGAGGAATGTATTTCTGGAGGGTTTCAGAACTTCGAACTAAATTCATAGATATCCGTCAAATTATGCTGTCTCTCTACTGGAGCTACTTTCTGTTTGTTGTTTCACTATCTAAGGGGCACTTCAAATTTGAAAAAAAGGAAGGAAAAGTATCAATCACTGAGAAGGGGATAGAAGAGTACTTAAATCAACTAATTAACGAAAGCACAACAATTCATGATCGTGTTGCTTCAGTCTCTTATTTTCTCAACCTCATAGGATTTACCGAACCTGCAGAGGAATTAAAGAAAACATCAGAAAAATTAGAGGTCGTTATCAAGGAAGTAGAAAAGGTTCATGGACTCTTCTACCTAACCCTCAAAAAAAGAGAATTAGAAGAACTGGAGAGAAGGTTAAGAGAGGGTTAAGTTTGGGTATGGATTCATAGAAAGCCATTTTTTGGAGAAAACTGATCGTTTCCCTTTTACAACTCATCACGAAATGTTTAAGTTTACTCGTCCCTATGTTCCACATGGAACAATCTGGAACATACTCTGAATCAACCTTAAGAAATCCAAAAACAGCAAAAAAGAGGCAGAGAAGGGTTGATTTGCATATCAGAATTTCACAAGAGAATTATATGTTTCTAAAAGAGAATTTTAGAAATCGATTCTCAGAGACTATCGATAAACTATTGGACTCTCTTAGGACTGAACAACCCTTTGAGATAATAGTTTTTGGAAAAAAGTGGGCTCGGGGGGAGTCGAACCCCCGACCTCCTGCGTGTGAGGCAGGCGTCATAACCACTAGACCACGAGCCCTTGAAGAGTGACGGTGGAGAAGGTTTATAATGTTTATCGTGTTCCCGACGGCCTATCATCGCGTGCAACTGCACCCTCCGGCCGCAACGGCGGGCAATAAAATATTGGTTTTAGTGAATTTAAAACTACCGTTTTTGTTATGGGAAATTTTACATCCATCAGCAAACGTCGAATGGACTTTCGACTATCCGTTAACTTTATAAATGATATGCTAACTTATTTTTGTGGAGTTTCGAAGCGTTGCGGAGAGGATATGCGGAGATATAGTTCTTTCGGAAGATACGGGTGAAGCTCTGAGAAAGTGGAGGGGCATATTCAACGCAACACAGAGTGAACTGGCAAAAAAGATAGGAGTTTCTCCTTCTGTAATAAGCGACTACGAGTCCGGAAGGAGGAAGCCGGGTTCAGCTTTTCTGAAAAAATTCATAACCGCCTTGATTGAGCTTGATGGTGAAAAAGGGTATCAGGTTCTTTCGAAGTATCGTTATTTCATTGAAGGCGACCAGACTGCAATCCTTGACATTGCGGAATATCAGAAAAGTGCTGAAATACGGGAGTTCTGCGAGGCTGTTGAGGGAGAAACGCTTACAGATTTCGAAAAAGCGATACACGGCCATACGGTGGTAGACAGTATAAACGCCATTCTTTCTTTAAATTCCTTCGACTTTTACCGGCTCTACGGCCTCACAAGCGAGAGGGCTCTGATATTCACAAGAGTCTCAACTGGCAGATCCCCCATGGTCGCTGTGAGGGTCTCAAATCTTAAGCCATCTGCAATAGTGCTTCATGGTCTGAATGCAACTGATGTGGATGAGATGGCTATTAAAATCGCTGAGATTGAGAGAATTCCTCTCATCGTTACCGGAATGGATGTTAAGGAGATGATAAAAAGGTTGAGGAGGAAGTTTGCATGATAGGAATCGTTTCGTATGGCAGCTATATTCCTAAGTTCAGAATAAAAGTCGAGGAGATCGCGGGAGTCTGGGGGGAAGATGCAAAGAAGATAAAGGGTGGGCTAGGAGTTTACGAAAAGTCCGTTCCAGATGTGGATGAAGATACAGCGACGATTGCTGTAGAAGCAGCGAGAGAGGCCATTAAAAGGGCCAAAATTAACCCCGAAGACATCGGAGCGGTCTTCGTAGGTTCTGAAAGCCATCCTTACGCGGTAAAGCCCACGGCAACGATAGTCGGAGAAGCTCTGGGTGTTGGCAACGACTACTACGCAGCAGACCTTGAATTTGCCTGTAAAGCTGGCACTGCAGGAATGCAAATCTGCTACTCGATGGTCAAAGCGGGAATGATAAAGTACGGTCTGGCCATAGGTGCAGACACAAGTCAGGCAAGACCGGGAGATGCACTTGAGTATGCTGCAGCAGCCGGAGGTGCGGCGTTCATTATCGGAAAAGACCCCATTGCCGAAATTGAGGCCACATACTCGTTCACCTCCGACACTCCAGATTTCTGGAGGAGAGATCTGCAGCCCTATCCCAGTCACGGTGGGAGGTTTACCGGACAGCCTGCATATTTCAGGCACGTCATTTCGGCAGCGAGAGGCTTGATGGAGAAGTACGGCTACAAAACTGAAGACTTCGACTATGCGGTTTTCCACATGCCCAACGCAAAGTTCCCTGTCAGGGCTGCCAAAATGCTGGGGTTCAGTGAGGAGCACATAAGTCAGGGGCTGGTTGTGAGGGCTATCGGGAATACCTACTCAGGTTCATCCCTGCTGGGCCTAGCAGCAACACTCGACATAGCGGAGCCGGATGAGAGAATTCTTCTGGTTTCCTTTGGCTCAGGTGCTGGAAGCGACGCCTTCGCTTTGAGAGTCACAGATAGGATAAAAGAGTTTGAGAGAGAGCCAAAAGTCTGGGAGAAGATTGAGAAGAAGGTGTATGTGGATTATGCAATTTATCTGAAGCACAGGAGGAAGATAAAGGCATGAGGAGAGTTGCAGTTGTTGGTGTGGGGCAGAGCAAATTCGGTGAACTCTGGGATAAGGGGTTCAGGGATATTGTACTTGAGGCTGGAAGAGAGGCTTTGGAGGACGCTGACCTTGAGGGCAAGGAGATTGAGGCTATCTTTGTCGGAAACATGAGTGGTGGGAGATATCTGGGGCAGGAGCACATCGCTGCACTTATCGCTGACTACGCAGGGCTTGCTGAATTTGGAATTCCTGCAACGAGGGTTGAGGCTGCAGATGCAAGTGGTGGACTGGCTGTGAGGCAAGCTTACATGGCCGTGGCTTCTGGCATGCACGATATCGTGATAGCGGCGGGAGCTGAGAAGGTTACCGATGTCGGAGACCCCATGGAGATACTTTCTGCCTCCGTAGATATTGAGTGGGAGAGGTTCGTTGGCGGGAATTTACCAGCTCTTTACGCGATCATTGCAAGACTGCACATGGAAACCTTTGGAACCACAGAGGAAGACCTTGCTCTTGTTAGCGTTAAGAACCACAAAAACGGAGCTTTAAATCCTAAGGCTCAGTTCCGGAGGGAGATAAGGGTAGAGGACGTCCTTAACTCTCCATATATAGCCGAGCCTCTAAAGCTTCTGGACTGTGCTTCTGTCAGTGATGGCGCTGCTGCTGTAATTCTAGCAAGCGAGGATGTTGCGAGAAAAATCACCGATACTCCCGTTTTCATTGAAGCCTGCACGCAGGCGAGTGATTATCTCGCCTTGCAGAGTAGAAAAGACATTCTAACAATGAAGTCAGTTGTTAAGGCTGCAAGAGAGGCTTACAGGATTGCGGATGTTGAACCGAAGGACATTCAGGTTGCAGAGGTTCACGACTCCTTCACCATAGCAGAAATCCTCGCGTACGAGGATCTGGGGTTTGCTGAGAAGGGAAGAGGTGCAGAGTTGATAAGGGAAGGTGTGACAGAGATTGGCGGCAAAATTCCGGTAAATCCCTCCGGAGGTCTTAAAGCTTGTGGCCATGCAGTTGGGGCGACGGGTGTGAGGCAGATAGTTGAGCTGACGCTTCAGCTTCGTGGTGAAGCAGGAAAGAGGCAGGTGGATGCTGAAAGAGGACTTGCCTTGAACATTGGAGGGACCGGAGCTACAGCGGTCGTGTCGATTCTGAGGAGGTGATAAAATGGTTCCGAGGTCATGGAGGAAGATCAGATACAGGTACGATTTGAGGGGTAGCTACTGCGAGAACTGCGGAAACTACCACTACCCGCCAAGAAACTTCTGCCCGACATGCAGAAGGAAAGGAAAGCTTATCGAAACTCTTTTTCCGGAAGAGGGGAAGGTTGTTAGCTACACGGTAGTGAGGGAAAAGGAGCCTTACGTCGTTGCACTGATTGAACTAGATAACGGTGCAAGAGTCCTTTCTCAGCTTTCCTGTGACCCTGACGAATTGAAAATCGGAATGAGGGTGAAAAAGGCCTTCAGAAGATACGGAGAAGATGGAGAGGATGGGATAATTCACTATGGAACGAAGTTTGTTCCGGTGGATTAGCGAAAGAACCTGTATATTTCTCTCGCTTTCTTCTCCCCAATCCCTTCAACCCTTTTCAGCTCGCTAATGCTGGCGTTTGCAATTCTCTGAATGCTTCCAAAGTGTTCGAGAAGCTTTTCGGCCTTCTTCACCCCAATTCCCGGAATGGCTGTCAGCATAGCAATTTTTGGATTCTCATGGCTTTTCAGCCTCGGAAGAATTTTCAGGTCACCATCAGAAATTCTCGCGTCGATGGACTTTAAAGCCAGGCAAAAGTCATCCTCATTTTTGAATATAAGCGGTACAATCTGACCCTGAACGTTTTTAATCGCTATGCTCACAATTGCCCCTATTACGGCACTTCTGCTAATGTTTCTGTTTTCTAGAGCTTCGTCAAGGTCACCGACAACGGCCAGAATCGAAAGAGGGTATCTGGCTGAGATGAAGTGGCACTGACGGAAAAGCCTTCCATCAACTATCGAGTTAATGAAGTCGTTGACGTCTTTCCTCTCAACAAGAACCTCGTAAACAGAGTGTTTTACCAGATAATCCCCCAATTCAAGACGGCGAACGTAAACGTCAAGGCCGAGAGACCTTAGCTTTTGGACGATTCTATCTGGCTCTCTGAAGTCCACAAAAATCATAGATACTTGTTGATTGTCTCAAGTAGTTCCTGCATTCTGAATGGCTTTTTCAGCACCTCCACTGCCCCAGCCTCAAGCATCTCCTTTCCTCTCCTGCTGGCGAAGGCCGTGATAGCAATTACTTTCGTATCTGGCTTGTACTCAAGAATTCTTCTCGTTGCCTCCACACCGTCAATGCCGGGAAGCTCAACATCCATTAACACTATATCTGGCATGTGCTCTTTGAACAGCTCAATAGCATCCCTCCCGTCACTGGCCTTAATTACCTCGTAATCTGAAAGCATGTATCCAAAAATTTCAAGCAAATCCGGCTCATCTTCCACCAGCAATATCTTCTTCATAATCTCTAAACCCCCTTAAAAGCCTTCTAACATCCTCAGACTCAAGCCACCCAACCTCAAGCTGCTCTATTATCTCTTCAATTTTTCTTACCTGTTCAAGAATTTTATCCTTTTCCATGTTGCCGAAAAGGTCAGCGTAGCCTGTTATAACGGCAAGAGGATTCCTTATTTTGTCAACAAGTATGGCAAACTGCTCTATGTTCTTTTCAATTTGTCTTAAAGATTCTTCTCTTGCCTTCTCCAGCCTTATGGCATCGATAGCAAAGGCTACGTCATCTACAAGCGTTTGTAGAAGCCTGACTTCTTCTTCTGAAAATTTGAAATCTGAGTAAAGCACAAGAACTCCGAGAACCCTGTTCAGGTGTGTCAGGGGAAAAACGTAAACGTTAAGATTTCTGTGTTCGGAAATGTTTACACAGTTTTCCGGATGCTCACCGATCAGTTTTATGACCGTCCTCTTGTCTTTAATCGCTTCTGCCACGCATTTACCTTCCAAAAGCTTTTCGTCGAATTTGTCTATCCCGCAGCTCTTCACAATCCTCTTTCCTTTCTCGTCAATCAGTGCGATCCACGCAAACCTGCAGTAAGATGAAACCTCCTTGATTAAAGTTGTCAGCAGTTCATCCAGACTCTTTACTCTCACTATAACCTCGTTAATCGTGTTGATAGTTTTCAGGAGCTTGTTTGTTCGCATAAGCTCTTCCTCAAGTCTTTTTCTCTCAGTAACATCTTTGAAGTTAGCGATAAACCCCGTTACTTTTCCATCTTCAATCAACGGCCTGACATTACCTTCAACCAGCTTTTCAACACCGTATTTCGTTTTAAACCTGAACTCAAGGCCGTAGAGAGGTCTTCTCTCTTTGAAAGCCTTGTTGTACATTTTGAATATATAGTCTGTTTCATCTTCTGAAAAGAACTCCCTGAAATTTTTTCCAATTACTTCCTCTCTTCTGTAACCGCTGATCCTCTCGAATTCCCTGTTTACTTCAAAAAAGTTCCCTTCTATGTCGGTTACGATTATCATGTCAAGAGTGTTTTCAAAGAACTCCTTGTATCTCCTCTCTATCTCCAATTTCTCCGTTACATCTCTTATAATCAGAAGGATGGCTGGCTTGTTTTTGAAAACGACGTGGCTCGCACTAACCTCAACATAAACTTCCCTGCCATCAGGAAGAACGAACTTTTCAATTGCTGGTGGAACCGCTCTTCTTTCACGTAGCATTTTTCTCATCCTCTCAATGGCAAAGTCAACGTATTCAGGGTGAATGAAGTCCAAGACTGGCATCCCTATGAGTTTTTCAAGCGGAATTCCAGTCACTTCTGCAGCCCTCCTGTTAGCGAAGAGGATTTTTTGCCCGTCGTGGACAATAATCGAGTCTGGGAACAGCTCAATTAACGTTTTGTAAAAGCTACTTCCGACATCCCTTAACACCACTACCTTTTCTCCATCTTCCTCACTTAATCTAACGCTGTAAACTTCACCACCAATTTCAATCTCGTCAGAAACTTCAAAATCCATTCCTAATTCAAAACCGAGTTCTCTTGCTTTATCATTCATCTCAATAATTTTATTATCATAATTTATTATTATAACGGGATCAGGCAGTTTGTTGATATCCATTATAACTATAAGGAAATTCAAAAATAAAAAACTTTTTGATTAAGCAACATAAATTGCAGGCTTGCCCGGAATCGCCTGCTTTCTCTTATCTTCAGGAACCTTCTGTGTGTCGAGAATAACTTTAAGACCCGTCTCGTTCTCAACGAATTTCAGGTTCTCTCTGATTACGCTCCACTCGTCGATTACTGCAAGCTTCTTTCTGTCCTTAAAGACTCTCTTCACGAAATTGGATACCTCTTTACCCATCTTTCTGAGCTCTTCATCCTGCATCAGAATCTTCATCGCCTGTCCTACATCCTTGCTCTCAGCTATTACTTTCGCAGCTTTGACCTTCCACTCCTCTGCTGGAGCGATGTAAATCTCCTTTGCATCGCTCACGAACTTCTTGATTTCCTGAATGTCCTCCACAAGGTTTCTCAGGTATTCTTCAATCATCTCTGCTTCTTCGTCAACCTTGCTTTCGTCGTATTCAGGATAGTTCTCAAGGCTGACGTAGCTGTCGTGCTTGAGGTGCCACAACTCCTCGCAAATGTGGGGGGCAAATGGGGCGAGCAGCTTAATCCACTCGTCGAGGATGATAACGAGGTTTTCTCCACCCCTCCTCAGATACCACCTCACGTCGTTCATCAGCTCGAAGAAAGCTGCGTTGACAGCCCTTCTCGTTTGCAGGTTGTCCATAGCCTCTCTGACGTTCTTAATCGCCTTCTGCATTCTGCTGATGAGCCAGCGGTCGAGAGTTGTCAGCTCCTTCTCCTCTTTCAGGTAGTTCTCCTTGACAAGGTTGTAGAACCTTTTGAGGTGGCTGGCAAGCCCCTCAACCTCCCTGCTCTTCCAATCCGCATCGCTGTCGTACTCTGCGGCATGCAGGATGTAGAGTCTCGTGACGTCAGCACCGTACTGCTTCACTGCCCTTTTCATTGTTAAAAGCGGCCCCTTGCTCTTGCTCATCTTCTTGCCCTCAAGGCTCACGTATCCATTTACGGCAATTGCTCTTGGCCATTTGTCAGGAGGGAAAATTGCGACATGGTGGAAGAGGAAGAAGAGGAGATGGTTCGCCACTAAGTCCTTTCCGCTGCTTCGTAGGTCAACGGGATACCAGTACTCGAACTCCTGTCTTATCTTTTCAACCAGTTCTGCGTCGAGCTTCGATGACTCAGCAACTTTCCCCAATTCTCCCTCTCCGAGAAGGACGTAATCCAGAAACTCCTGAGTCATGTTCTCGGCCTTCAGCAAACCGGCGTTGATGTACTTGGCGAGGATGTAGTACGCCATGTATATTGTCGAGTCTGAGAGGCTTTCTATGAGCCACTCCTTGTCCCATGGAATTCTTGTCCCTAGCCCCTTCCTTCTGGCGCATGCCTTGTCTTTCAGCCACTCAATCTTGTTTCTGAACTCCTCCTTGTAGTAGTCAGGGATTATCCGCATATTTTCAAGGTGTCTCAACACCTTATCCTTCCACTCTCTGTTAGAGTAGTTCAAAAACCACTGGTCTCTGACAACTTTAACGACGCACTTCGTCCCGCACCTGCAGATTACCGGCTTCTCGCTGAACTCGTAAAAAACATCTCCCAGCCCAAGTTTTATCAGATCCTCGTGAATTCTGTCCTTAGCCTCTGCGACCTTCATTCCTGCATAATCCATCGTGTTGTCCAGCATAACTCCCGTATGATACTCCTTCTTGTAGAGAGTCTTGGTTGCCTTCTCCAGCAGCTCCTCATCCTTCTGGCTTGTCACTCCAAGCTCTTCTATAAGCCTCTCAGCTGGCACTCCATCGATGTCGGTTTTTATCAGCACGATAGGCTTTATGCTCTCAACGACGCTTCTGTCGATTCCATACTTCGTGAGCGTGGCTTCATCTTTCTTAAGGTCTTCAATTGCAGCAAGGTCGTAGGGAGCGTGGGCAGGAACGCTCATCACAACTCCCGTTGCGTTGTCAGTGTCTACAAACTCTGCCGGCAGAATCGGAACTTTTCTGTTGACGAGTGGAACAATGACGTATTTTCCAAAGTAATCAGATGCGTCAACCTCCTCAAGCAGTCTGACCTTTTTCTCGGTATAGGTTAGCTTCTCGTACGCTTCTCTGCTCACAAACCACTTCTCCCCATCAACCTCTGCGATGACGTAGGTTGTGGGCTTCAACCAGATGTTCGTAACTCCAAATACAGTTTCAGGTCTGAGAGTGGCACACGGGAAGATTATGTCTCCGTCTTCAAGCTTGAACTTGATAACTGTAAATTCGACAATCGTCGCCTCCTCTCCAGCAAGAAGGTCGTGATCCTCTACAGGATTCTGGTCGTTGGGGCAGTACCTCACCGGATGCGTTCCCTTCACCACCAGTCCCATCTCCTTGAGCTTCCAGTACTGCCACTCGATGAACTTTTGGTATTCTTCGTCAGTTGTTGTGAAAACCCTCCTCCAGTCTATTGAGTAGCCAATGCTCTTCAAAGCCTGCAGTGCCTCTCTTGAGAAGTATTCCACGATTTTCTCAGGAGTTGTCAGCTGAAGGAGGTCTTCGAGAGGCACATCATGGTACTTCGTGTAAACCTCTATAGTCCTTTCATCTCTCTTGGCTATCAGCTCTGCCAGCCCTATGATGGGTGTGCCTGTAACGTGAAAGCCAAGAGGGAAAAGCACGTTGTAGCCCTTCATTCGCATATATCTGGCGAACGCATCCCCAATTGTGAAGGTTCTCGTATGTCCGGCATGGAGATTTCCATTAAGGTAAGGATAGGGAATTGTGAGGAAAAACTTCTCCCTGCTGTCGGGGTCAGACTCAAATATTCTGTCTTTCTCCCAGGCCTTTTGCCACTTTTCCTCAATTTCCCTGAAATCGCTCATGGGAAGTAGCTAATAAATGGGATTAAAAATTTTGGTGTTCCGATAGGTTTTGAGAATCGAACAGTCAATCCAGTTTGTAACCAAGCTTCTCGCAGAGCTCCCTTCTCTGCTTTCTCTCCTCTTCGTTTTCAATTCTTATGACCGCTGCTCCATCAACTGCTCCCAGAACGGCCCTCCCCAGATCTGTCTCGGCCACGATAATCTCTACAGGGTTTGCGGAAGCAACAAAAACGTTACAGACTGCTGGATGCAGCTTGATGGTGTTTAGGATATTTATCGGAAAGGCATTCGATGTTACAACTACAAAAACGTGACTCGCAGCGATCCTCAGTGCATTCTCAGCGGCAATCTTTTTAAGTTCTTCATCGTTGCCAGTAACCCTAACAAGCTTCGGTGCTGCCTCGTTCATCGCCACCGCAACCTTTATTCCCGGCACTGCCGTCAGCAGAGCCCTGTAAAGGTCATCTACAGTAAAGACTGAAAAGTTCGCCTGGCCAACCACAACCTGATATTTCAGATCGGGGTTCAGAATTTCGACTTTTTCCAGCTTCATGGTTTAAGTTACTTTTCTGGATTTATATCTTCCTCCTCAACACCTTTTGAAAGTAAATACACACCGGCGAAGAAGGCTGCAATGCCGAGAGTAGCAGCAACAATTCTGTCCAGTCCGAGCTCAAATCCGCTCACCACAAACGGGTAGATTAGATAGACAAGGAGAGCAAAGAAAAAAGCAGGAATGAGGACGAAGTAAGCTCCTTTAATCTTAACCCCTCTATCTTCTGCACTTTTTATTGACTCCCAGTTTCCCTGAAAAATCTCCGCAACAACGTAGAGCCACGTGATGGCTAAAAGCCCGTCTATACTAACTGGTTGGCCAATAAAGGCGGCCTTCAGATTTTCCGCTATGACAGCAGTTCCAGTACCAAACTGAACATCGAGTGCGTTGAGGGAGTCTATGATTCCCTCAAAGGTCTCGGAGTTTGAGAGGATGGGGGAGATGTTGAAGAAAATGAGAACTGCATAGTAGTAAAAGCTGAAAGGCTTTCTGACGACAAGTCCTACAACTGGTATGGCGAAGAGCAACAGCTCTGCCGGGTAGGGGATAAAGTAGCGAAGAGGTGAGGTGATGAAGTGCTGGTAGGTTATGATTCCGGCTATTTCGGCAAGTATTAGGTTTAGAAAGTAGATCATTTCACGACACCCGCCAGCACTTCTGCAGATTTCCCCGCCTCAACCTCGGTAACCGCAACTCCAGCAGCCCTAAGCTTTCTGATCGTGCTCTCTCTAACTGCATCCTCCACACTGCCACCTATGCTTTTATCACTCTTGAATGCAATTGCAATAACCGACACAGGAAGGTTTTTCCTCCCCATGGCCTTCATCACGGCTTTCAGCGGGTTACTTAGCTCCACCCTCGTTACGAAAATCGATGCAGGCTTCACGGCTTCGATGTACTTTCTCGTCTTCTCTACTGATGAAACCAGATTCTCCTCCTTGTCCGAAACATCGAGCTTGACGAGAGTTGAGTAAATCTTGCTGAACTGCCTCCTGCCCGACTCAGGGTAAATCAACAGCTCATGCCCTACTGCATATAACCCGACTTTGTGCCCCCTGACTGCAAAGTAGTAGGCGAGCGAGGCTGCCACCTCCACAGCAGTCTCAAAGCAGTTCTTCCTTAAATCGCCGTGAAGCATGTAGGGGTTTGCATCGAGAAATATCCACACAGTCTTTTTACCCTCTCTTTCAAACTCGTTGACCATCAGCTCTCCAATTTTTGCCGTTGCCTTCCAGTTTATGAACCTGACAGGGTCACCGTAGGAATACTTTCTGATCTCCCTGAAGTCCGTCCCTGGAACTCCGACTTTTGACACATCAATCTCAGGCACGGGTTTTCTCGCTATCCCCCTTCTCTGCTCGACTCTCCTGACTCTGTAAACTCTGCTTTTGACCTCTTTCTCTCCCTTAAACTCAATTTTAGCCCTCATCCTTCTGGTTGCAAAAATGTTCTCAGCTTCAACAAACACAACGCCCAAATCGTAAACGCCCCTTTTCAGGGGCACGCATTTGTAGCTGAGCCTGATCAATCCTCTACCTGCAATGAACCTTCCTCCCGCGTTGCTCCCCTCTACAAGCTCGAATGTGTCGGGCAGGAAATGCATGGCTTTAATCAGGCCAAATCCAGCAATCCTGAGTTCAATGTTAACCTCAAGAGTTTCACCTACTCTATCTCCCCCATCAAGCCTAACTGCACCCAACTCAGCCTTGAACGGAAGATTGGGGAACACCAGCAAGAGCAAAGGCAAGACGGAGAGTTTCAGAAGCTCGACAGAGTTCAGAATTACTGCGAGTTCTACGAGGAAAATGGACGTGAAGAGTAAGGATTTACTAACCCTCCTGAGTTTCATACTTCGGAACCCTCACGCTTCCGAGAATTTCCTCTACCACCTCTTCCGCTCTCAGCCCCTCCACGGCATACTCAAACTTGAGGATTATTCTGTGTGCTAAAGCCTCTACCGCCACTCTTTTGACGTCATCTGGAATTACGAAGTCCCTTCCATCCATAACCGCCAAAGCTCTTGAGAGCTTCAGCAAGGCAAGACCACCTCTCGGACTCGACCCAAGCTCCACGAGTTCGTGCTCTCTTGTCGCCCTCACAAGCTCGGAGATGTACTTTAAAATAGACTTATCAACGTAAATGGTTTCCACAACCTCCTGAATCTGTCTGAAAGTATCGAGCTTCACAACAGGCTCGACATCCTCTGTCGGGTCATCTTTCTTCCACGATATCCTTCTTCTGAGTATCTCCATCTCCTCCTCAACGCTTTCCGGATATCCCGGTCTCATCCTGAGCATGAACCTGTCCATCTGAGCCTCGGGGAGTGGATATGTACCCTCCTGCTCGATCGGATTCTGGGTTGCGAGAACGAAGAAAGGCAGGCTGAGCGGAAAAGTCTCACCCTCAACCGTAACCTGCCTCTCCTCCATGGCCTCAAGCAGTGCTGCCTGAGTTTTGGGCGGACTGCGGTTTATCTCATCCGCCAGCAGGACGTTGGTGAATATTGGTCCCTTGACAAACTCGAATCTGTCTCCACGCCAGATTTTAACCCCTATTATATCAGAAGGGAGCAGATCAGGTGTGAACTGAACTCTCCTGTAATCCGCACCGATAACCTTCGCAAAAACCTTTGCGAGCAGAGTTTTTCCCAGACCGGGATAATCCTCAAAGAGGATGTTGCCGTTGGTCAATGCTGCAGCGAGCATTTTCTCAACAAGGTCTTTATCGCCAACGTAAACATCGCAAACAGCATTCACGATGCTTGAGCAAATGCTTGAAATTTCTCTCATACACAATCTGACACACACCACTATATCTGCGTTTTGATGAGAAACGTCAAATAGCAGATTGCCGAAATAATGCCGTGAACTTTGCTGAGCTTTACAAAGAAATGGGAAAGCACTCGTGGAGAATTCTTGATGCAATCTTCAAGAACTTGTGGGATTATGAGTACGTCCCAATTCAAATTATCTCCTCTCAGGCCCGAATTGGAGAGGAGAAGGCGAGAAACATTCTCAGATATTTGTCCGATTTAAGGATAGTTCAGAACAGGCAGAAGGATTATGAGGGTTCAACTTTCACGTTTCTCGGACTGAGCCTCTACTCTCTCCACCGTCTGGTTAGAAGTGGAAAGGTCAACGCGATCGGAAAGCTGATGGGAGAGGGGAAGGAGAGTGTGGTTTTCAACTGCTACTCAGAGAAGTACGGAGAGTGTGTGGTAAAATTCCACAAGGTGGGACATACGAGCTTCAAGAAGGTCAAGGAGAAGAGGGATTACGGAGATCTTCACTTCTCCGTTCTTGCGATAAGATCTGCGAGAAATGAGTTTAAGGCTTTGCAAAAGCTTCAAGGACTTGCTGTGCCGAAAGCGTACGCCTGGGAGGGAAATGCGGTACTGATGGAGCTCATAGATGCCAAGGAGCTCTACAGGGTTAGGGTGGAGAATCCCGAAGACGTTCTTGAGATGATTCTTGAGGAGGTTGCAAAATTCTACCGCAGGGGAATTGTCCACGGTGACCTCAGCCAGTACAACGTTCTCGTCAGTGAAGAGGGGATCTGGATCATCGACTTTCCACAAAGCGTGGAGGTTGGGGAGGAGGGGTGGAGGGAAATTCTTAAGAGGGACGTGACGAACATAATTACATACTTCAACAGAGCCTACCGCATAGAAAAGGATATTAATTCTGCAATCGATAGAATTCTGCAAGAATGAGTGTGGTGTTTGGAGTCGATATAGTAGGTGGTTCCGTCCACGGGAAGATCAAGCCGAAATACGCGGTCGTTGTTCTTGAAAACGGCAACGAGTTTGAAAAGATTGTTTCGAGGAGCAAGCTCTTCAGAATGGTTAAAAGGGAGAAGCCTGACATAATAGCGGTTGACAACATTTACGAGGTGTTTAAAGATAAGAAAGACCTGATATTCTTCCTCAAAAATGCTCCGTCCAAAACCAAGCTTGTCCAAGTGACGGACAAAGAAAACTCTCTCCCCAGCCTCTCAAAGAGGTTTGGGCTGAAAATAAACATCAGAAATCCGGTGGATGAAGCGAAAGCGTGTGCATACCTTGCGAGCTTTGGGATGGGGAGCGAAATTTCGGTCTTTACCGACAAAACTAGGATAACGGTTTCGAGAAACAGAAGCCTCGGAAAGGGGGGCTGGAGGCAGAAGAAGTATGGAAGGAAGATACACAATGCCGTAAGGGAGGTTTACAAAGAAATCCGGGACAGGATTGCCGAAGCAGGATTTGAGTTCGTGGAGGAGGTAAAGAAGGGATACGGCGGGATTTCGAGAGGTGTTATGATTGTTGATGCGCGGAGAGACAAGATACCCATCAATTCCTTCAAAACGAGGGATGTGCAGGTTGTTGTTGAAGCTATTGAGAAGGAAAAGATAGAGTTCATACCGCTCAGAAAAACCCTCAGATACCTCATAGTTGGCATTGACCCTGGCTCAACGACGGCGGTAGCGGCTCTCGACTTGAGAGGAGAAGTTGTAGACATAAAAAGCAAAAAGGGCTGGAGTCCGGGAGAGGTCGTGGAGTTCATATCCTCGCTCGGAAAGCCGGTTGTTATCTCTACTGACAAAAGCTCCCCACCTGAATTCGTTTCGAAGATAAGGGCTTCATTCAACGCTGTTCTTTACACTCCAAGAGAGGACATGAGCGTGGAAAAGAAGAGAGTCCTGACGTCAAAGTACGCAACCTCCAACGACCACGAGAGGGATGCGTTGGCCGCTGCAATCGATGCATTCAACAGCTACAAGAGCAAACTGATAAACGTCGAGAAACGCCTTCCTGCAGGAATAGACTCTGACAGGATAAAGGCAGAAGTCATCAAGGGAACACCTCTGAAAGAGATACTGTCCGTAACCAAGGAGGAAAGCAAGACCGAGAAGCTTCAGACAGATACTGTAAGCAGGGACGAGGTAATCAGGAGAGACAAAGTCATAGAGAGGCTGAAGGAGGAGAACAGAATTCTTTCGAGGAAGATTAAGGAGCTTAAGGATGAAATAGAAAATCTGCGGGCGAGGATTGCCTCGATTTCGAGGGAGGAGCATGAGAAGATAAGAAAGGACACCTATGTGAAAAATCTTGAGAGAGAAATCCTTGATCTCAAGAAGAAGCTGAAGGAGAAGGATGAGGAGATTGAGCAGCTGAAGGAGAGAATTGCCGTGCTGAGAAAAATGAAAATGCTTGAGTTCCAGGGGTGGAAAGAGGCGAAGGTTCTCAGAAAGTTCACAAGAGAGGAGATTGAGAGGGCTGAGAGGGAAATGGGTATTTCAGAGGGTGATATTGTCATCATCATGGATTCGAGCGGTGGAAGCGCCTCTCTGGCTGAGATTCTCTGCAAGAAGGGGATCAAGGCAATAATATGCAGCAGTGAAATGTCTCATCTTGCTGCTGAGACCTTCGAGAAATACAACATTCCGAGAATCTCCTTCGATGAGGTTGAGTTTATGATGGGCGACGATGTTGCAGTTGTTAATGCCGAAAAGTTCGAGAAGGTTTATGGTGAGAAGCTTGAGGAAACAAAAAGAAGAAAGATTGACCGGCTTGAGAAGCTTGTTGAGGACTACAGAAAGAGAAGGGTGGTTTAATGAGACTTC
Source organism: Archaeoglobi archaeon (assembly GCA_029259415.1). Lineage (GTDB taxonomy): Archaea > Halobacteriota > Archaeoglobi > Archaeoglobales > Archaeoglobaceae > Archaeoglobus. Next base: position 5,639 of record JAPDIW010000049.1, on the reverse strand, counting down.
TTTTTTCTTCAATGTTTCTCTATGAGTACTCAACAGACATCATTGCCAAAGCTGTTAGGCTTGCGGAGTATGACGGTGTGGAGTTCTGGCCGGAGACTCCTTACTTCTGGGTTGACAGGGCCATGGACAAGCTTGAATGCTTCAAGGACTTCGATAACGCCATCCATGCTCCGGTGCTGGATTTAAATCCCGTTTCCGTGAATCAGGATTTGTGCGACCTCACCCTGAAAGAGAGTCTGTACTCCATTGCTCTCGCAGCGAAAATCGGTGCTCAGCCAGTGACGGTGCATGCTGGTAAAAGGAGTGCGGCGAGAGAACCTGTTTGGGCGGATCACCTCTCACTGAATCGCTATCTGAGGATTACAAGCAGATTTGCTAAAATCAAGGGAGTTACGGTGGGGCTTGAGAACTCAGAAAACAGAATAAACAATCTCTGCAAGACTGCTGAAGAAATCAGGGAGTTTGTGGAGGCTCATGACATTATGTTCACCTTCGATATCAAGCACGCAATGCTTAACAATGGGGTTGAGGAGTTTTTCGAGCTTTTCGGCAAGATATGCAACGTTCACGTGAGCTACTACGATGAGAAGGGGAGGCATATTCAGCCGAGTAAGGGGAAGGAGGTCGGAGACGTGCTGAAAGAGCTTTCAGAGCTTGGGTATGACGGATCTATAACCGTTGAACTCGATGACCTCGGGATTGGCAACATGGATTTTGCCAAGAAGGTTGAAATTTTGAAAAAGGAAGGCAGGTTTGTCGAGAAGTTCTTCAAGCGGTAAAGGTTTATATCCCTCTTGCTTATTCTGTCCATGAGCAAGGTAAAGCTTGAAATCGGAGAGATAGCAAGAATCAGGCTCAACAGACCTGAAAAGAAGAACGCTCTCGACCTCGAACTCCTGACGGAGCTGAGAGATGCTGTAAAGGAAGTGGCAAATTCTGATGCGAAGGTTGCGGTTCTCAGTGGGGAAGGAGACACTTTTTGTGCCGGTCTCGACAGAAATCTGCTATTCGCCCTGACTCAGCAGGATATAGGAAATCTCCCTGAAGCAATTGACTTCGTTCAGGATTTGATTTACAGCATCAGAACGCTAAAAATGCCGGTTATAGCTGCGGTGCAGAGATACGCCATTGGTGGTGGTTTGCAGCTTGCTCTCGCTGCAGACATACGCATAGCCACTCCGGGAACGGTTTTCAGTGTCAGAGAGCCGGATTACGCAATAATCCCAGACATGGGTGCTCTCTCGCTCCTTCCGAGGCTCGTTGGAGATGGTGTGGCGAGAGAGATGGTTTTCATGAGGAAAGACATGACGGCTGAAGAGGGTAAGACTCTTGGCCTCGTGAATGAAATCTACGAGGACCTCGAAAAAGGTATTGAAGAGTACACGCAGAAGATTCTTTCAGTACCTCCGCACGTGTTTACACTTGCTAAGGAAGTCCTGGAGAGAAGCTGGACAGAGAGCTTCGCGGAAAATCTGAAATCGGCAAAAGAAGCTCAGATTAAGTGCGTTGAGCAGACCGTAAAGCTTTTCCAGAAATAATTAATCTATTTATTTTTTTATAAAATTATCAATAAGCATGATTAAATGCTTCCCGATTTATCGCTAAGGGTAATCAACGCATTATGAAATTCAGGATTAACATTGCTGCAAGCACATACTTGATTGCCTTCAGAATTTTGTAGGTTGAAAGTTCTCTCAACTTTCACTTTCGACACCATTACCAAGCCTCCTGAACGAGTATGATCTCGTAGCTATCCTTGTCGATATAAACATCAACGATATGCGGTATACCAAACCTCCGGCGTATACCAGTGAACAACCCAGCAGTAATGGTCTTTGCCATCTTTGGGTTTACCAGCACCACTGACATTTTCGAAATCCTCTATCCTCCAGTGTCCGTCAACTTGGTATACCAAGCCCTCAGACGTAAGATATACCATTTTAACATAATACGTTGCGTTTGAGTGCATTTCAAGGTATTTTTTAACTGTTGGATGATTTTTTGATATCTCTTCAAGCTTCTGGAACGGTGGTGTCATCAAACCCTCCTTGATTACTTTAGCCTACGTTTTCAACTTCATCTATCCAGCTCTTGTCTATCTCATCATCTTTCAAAATTGCCCAGCAACCGTATCCTTCAACATTAGTACTTTTGGTCAGCACATACCCTTTGTAATCTCCTTCCAAGACAAATACAACCTTTTTAACATCTGTCAGAATTCTATAGCCGCTTGCGTTAGTGGGAATGTGGTTTCTGTCATCTGGTTCAATCCACTGGCTGATGGTGATGTTTACCGGCTCTCTGAATGTAATTTCAACCACCTTACCCTCCTGCTTCAGTCTTTCGGCATCATCCTCAAATACAGCACATGTTGCTTGGATTTTGAGTCTTTGCATAACAGAGACCAGCTCATCTGCAACTCCTTCCACGTTACTGACTTTTCCATGATCATAAAGAGAGATATCCTGAATTTGAGATATCCAAGATGGTTGAGAGAAGGGCGTAAGGTAGCATCCGGTTGAAAAGTAGTGATGAACTGCAACTACTACAGCAATAGCCAAAATCCCAGAGAGCAATTTTTTGTTCACCATAGCTTAACACCTCTTTGTTTTATATTTATATCAAGTAAGACTTATATAAAAAACTAACGAGAACGTTCGGTGAAGACCGAACGCTTGAGGACGTAAAGAATCAAAATGATTCCAACGCTGACAAGGATTGCACCAGCCACGAGGTGTATGTAGTCAGCACCCGGAGTTCTCGCAATATCGTATTCCACACATTTAGGAATTGGGGCAAAGGCAAGCTTCAGAACCTCCCATACTCCCCCGACGATCGTTACCATCGCTATCGATAGCATTATTAGCTTCCAGAATTCTGATCTTAGAAATCTCTGTCCCTTATCAGTGAGTTCGTAGTAAACCCACTTTCGATTCCTTTTCCTTTCAACGAAACCCGTTTCAACAAGCTTTGTCAGGTGCTCATGAACGGTTGATTTAGACAGATTTAGTTCTCTACTGAGTTCTGCCACAGTTTTTCTCCTCTCCTTTAGCGATTTGATTATTTCTACCCTTGAATCGCAGAGAAGTGCTTTCAACTCTTTCTTACGTAATTCCATGACTGTTCACCACGCTAAAGTTTGATAAATTAATAATTGCGAAACTTAGCGTACACTCATCCAAACAATGCAAGAATTCCAGGATTTGAGACCAGCCCAATCGCGATCCCCGCTACAATTGCCTTTTTCGAACCAATGCGGTAGGAGAGTCTCACGAGGATGGCAGCATACGGTGCTATCAACGCAAGGGATACGAAATAAAGCGTCAAAGCATTGCCGGATGCTACACGAATAGCAATGGAATCAAGCAGAAGGCCGCCGAGCGTGAGTGCTAATACTACAGGAATGAGTTTCGCTCCAAGTTTGAGTCGCATTGCCTTCAAAACTGCTGCCAGGATTACGGAATTCAATACTAAGTTGAGTGCAAATACTGCTGCGAGCATCTGAACTTCCATCATCCCTGGCGATTCGCCTGGAGGTAGCGGGTCAGCTTTAACAATTTGCGGGGCGAGTATGGCTATTGCCAAAATCCCAGAGAGCAATTTTTTGCTCACCATAGCTTAACACAACCTTCTTTTAAATTTAATTTTTTGTTTTTGTTAGTTTTTATTTATTTGGTAAAATAACATTTCCCGACCTTATTCTCTTGGTTCAAAAACATGATCCATCTTGTCAAGTTTAACTAAAGTTAAACCAGCATATCTCGCTTACAGTAACTATACCACATTCCCTACATTTTAAACTTCCCCCAATCACTCCTTTAACTCTGAGAGCACAAAATCAACCTTAAATTTAAATCCAGAGAATATAACCAGAATAACATGAAAATCGTTCACATCTCAGACCTTCATTTTGGTGAGGAGCTGATAAGGGAAAAGGTCGAAAAGGCCGTGAGGCAGATTAACGAGATTGAACCTGATATCGTCATAATCACCGGTGACCTCTCCTGCTGGGGAATCCATTCCGAGATGAGAGATGCTTACGAAACTTTGCTTGACCTGAAGCCTGATTTTATCGCAGTTCCTGGAAACCATGACGCGAGAAACATAGGTTACGAGTTCTTCCAGCTTTACTTTGGAGACACCAAAAAGTACTGGAAAAACGACGTCGTGGCGATAATAGCTGCCGACAGCACCCAGCCAGATTTGGATGACGGATACATCGGAAAGGAGCAGAGGGACTGGATTGTGAGCAAAGTCAGAAGGGACAGGTTCAACATTCTTGCTTTACACCACCACATAGTTCCAATCCCGAAGACAGGCAGGGAGAGAAACGTCCTCATCGATGCAGGAGAGATGGTCGAGCTTTTAATTGCGAATGGCATCAGTGCTGTGCTTGCGGGTCACAGGCACATGCCCTATTCCATAAGGCTCATGAGGACACACATAATCCATGCAGGCACTCTCGGCTCCTTCAAGGTTCTCGGAATGCCGGATCAGAACTACAACGTCATAGAACTGAAGGACAACACGCTAACCCTTAAGCTAAGATTCGTTGATTACGGAGAAGTGGAGATTGGGAGATACACAATCAACCCCGAAACGCCGGAGTCTGTTGACATCTACCACAGAATAGCTAAGCCAAAGAAGGTGCTGTTTCTTTCCAGAAACAACGACTGCAGAACGAAAATGGCTGAAGCGATATTCAACTACCTCTCCCCGAACAACATGCTTGCAGTCAGTGCTGGAATCGAGCCTGCTGAGGACTTAGACTTGAGAGCGGTTGCGGCAATGAGGGAGCTTGGACTCAAAATCAATGGTAAGCCGAGAATGTTCAGCAAGGAAATGGCTGACGACTTTGACGTTATTATAGAATTCGACGAGCTTGGAATTGGAGAGTACTGGGATGTCAGGAAACCCTCAACTACGGAAGACTACAAGGAGGTCAGGAGCGAAATATGGAGAAAAGTTGAGGAGCTTGTGGGGAGGCTTCTGGCTTAAATAACAAAAACAGCAGCAGCAACGGCTGTTGTAAATTTTTCAACCCTTCCTCTTGCAGTTATTCCGAATGTTTTTGCCACCTTCCCTCCCTGTGTTTTCAGCATCTCCTCAGCAAGCTTTTTGGCATGCTGCTCAGCCCCTTCATACCACATTCCGCTGTGCTCCGCGATGTATCCGTTTAAATTGCTGTCTTCTGGAAATGCTGCTCCAACGCTGGCAAAAATCTCAGCTCCCTCCTCATTGCTTGTGTGCCTCGCCATAACGCAAAAGACGATTTCTCCGGGGTTCAGCTTCTTCAGTCCTTCTTCCTTGCTGACAACTCTGCAGTTTGGTGGGACGATGCTGCTCACCGGAACGAGATTGAACCTCTCTATTCCGGCATCCCTCAATGCCAGCTCGAAGCTAACTAACGCGTCTTCATGCCTGCCTATTCCTGAAACGAAGAAGACCTCTTTCGGAATCAGTGCCATACCGCGATACCCAGCTGACTGAATTTAACTTTACCCTCGCTGATTGTGGTATCCCAAATTATATTTACACTTTCTCATCCCACCACCCCCTACCAAACCACAAAACTCTCTCAGGAGGGAGCTTGTACCAGAACGCATTGATCGGTTCATCCCAGTCCAGGCTTTTGTGAG
>JAPDIW010000055.1 GCA_029259415.1 Archaeoglobi archaeon | reverse complement strand
AAATATTCCAGCTTCTAAAGGCAGCTAATAGAGCAAAAGAATCTGCTTCAGCGAGCTAAACACCAGATTCGACCAAACTACCTTCACGAGGCCTATGCTCGTATTCCAAACAAAGATTCTCCAGAGTGCCAATCAGCCAGCTTTACCCACAACAAATTTTCGGCTTGTTCTCAGTATTCGGGCAATTCCCTGAATTTTTCAATAATTTCTCCTCGCTGCGTAGTAACGTTTTTCATTGGCTTTAACAACCGTTTCGTCTTCTTTATCCAGACAGAGGTTTTTGAGACAGGATGTATCTCGGAAAGAATTTGTCTGGATGTATGTGCTATACCAAGAATTGAGAAGTTAAACTCTTATTTACATGGATTGTGGATAAGGCATGCGACGGAGAAGACTCAGGAAAAAAGAAGCAAAAAAAGTCAGCGCGGAGATTAAGGAAACTACAGGTGTTGAAGTTGGAGGGGATATGGATGAAGTTGATTTCGGCAATGTTAAGGTAATTTTAGTTGACAACGAGCCTCTGCTGATTAACTACGAGGGAAGATACTACCTCTCAGTCTATGGCGTAATGAAGCTCAGGCCCGAGAAGTACAGGGTCACGGTTGACGAAGGTGCACTGAAGTTTATTATGAACGGTGCAGATGTGATGAAACCCGGCATCGTTTATGCGGATGAGAGGATAAAGGAAGGAGATTTTGTATTCGTCACCGTTGAGGGCAAAGACAGCCCGATTGCGGTTGGTTTAGCTCTTTGCGATGGAAGTGAAATGATTGGGGAAAAAGGAAAGGCTGTGAAAAACATTCATCATCTGAAGGATAAAATCTGGAAGCAGTTCTTTGGATAAAGTTAAAATTGTCAGAGGTTACTCAATTCATGGCCCTTGGGTTCGTGCTGATAAAGGTCTCACCCGGCAAGGAGAGGAAAGTTTACGATACTCTTGCATCCCTTGAAGAGGTGGAGGAACTCTATCCCCTCTTCGGAGAATACGACCTGATCGCCAAGGTTGTTGTGAGAAACTTCGAGGAGCTTAGCGATGTTGTTGTCAACAAGATAAGGTCAATCGATGGTGTGATTGAGACTAAAACGCTGACAGGGGCGAAGTTCTGATGCTGAAGGGGCTCAGAATTATTGCGGAAAACAAGATAGGAGTGCTGAGAGACCTGACGACGATAATAGCGGAGGAGGGAGGAAACATCACCTTCGCCCAGACATTTCTGATAAAGCACGGGGAGCACGAGGGTAAGGCTCTGATATATTTTGAGATTGAAGGGGGAGATTTCCAGAAAATCCTTGAAAGGGTTAAAGCATTTGATTACATAACAGAAGTTGAAGAAGAAGAGCCCTTTGAGAGAGTCTTCGGGAAGAGGGTAATAATTCTGGGCGGTGGAGCTTTAGTTTCGCAGGTTGCCATAGGCGCGATAAGTGAGGCGGACAGGCACAATTTGAGGGGAGAGAGGATAAGCGTTGACACCATGCCCGTTGTAGGTGAAGAGGAGATTGCCGAGGCTGTTAAGGCCGTTTCAAGGCTGCACAGGGCGGAGGTTCTTGTGCTTGCGGGAGGTATAATGGGCGGGAAGATAACGAAGGAGGTAAAGAAGCTGAGGAAGAGCGGTATAAGGGTTATCTCTCTCAGCATGTTCGGCAGCGTGCCTGATGTTGCTGACGTCGTGATAAGCGACCCTGTTATGGCCGGAACCCTTGCCGTGATGCATGTCAGCGAGAAGGCAAAGTTTGACCTCGGCAGGGTGAAGGGAAGAAGGATTTAGTTCGGAAAAAGTTTATCTAATGACCAATTAATTTGACTTCGTGAGATTCGGCGCTGCTATAACAACCCTGCTCGCACTTAACATTCTGGCCTTGATGCTATCTCTTGGAGTTGGTAGCGGGGGTTATGATTATCTTTTTCAGGTTATTTCAGGAAATGCTGATGATACTGCTATGAAAATCGTTCTCGACTACAGGCTGCCGAGATACCTGATGGCGATAATCGCAGGAGCATCTTTGTCGGCATCAGGCTGTGCCATGCAGGCTTTGTTCAGAAATCCTCTTGCCGAACCATACGTTCTCGGCGTGGCGAGCGGGGCGAGTGTAGGTGCTGCTTTATCAGTTGCTCTCTCCATGGAGACGATTTACTCAAGAATCGGACTTGCCTTCTTCTCTGCTCTCCTTACTGCTTACGTTGTTTATCTGATAGGTTCATCATCCAAGTTTCGCGACCAGACGTATGCGATCCTTCTGGCCGGAGTTGCCATAGCGAGTTTCTTTTCCGGCCTAACATCCGTTCTGATTTACTTCTCAGCTCAGAGCATGCACAAGGTTGTTTTCTGGCTGATGGGAAGCTTTTCAAACCCCTTCATCGAGGAAGTTTTTTTCGCATTGCCCATAACCATCGCCGGGCTTGCTTACCTCCTGATTACCTCCTGGAACCTCAACGCTCTGCTGCTGGGTGACGAGCATGCTGCTGCTGTAGGCATAAACGTTGAGAGGTTCAGGAAGTCTCTAATAGCCGTTGTGGCTCTCCTAACATCAACAACTGTGGCAATCAGCGGTGTGATAGGCTTTGTGGGGATAATAGTTCCCCACACTATGAGGATTCTGGTTGGGGAGGAGCATCAGAAGCTGCTCCCATCCACGATACTCCTCTCCACTGCATTCATGCCGGTCATAGATGTGGTGGCGAGGATTTCAACTAGTGGGGAGTTGCCGGTTGGGGCGATAACGGCAATGCTCGGTGGGCCGTTCTTCCTTTACCTGCTGATGAGGAGGTCGGTATGAAGCTTGTGGTTAAAGGGGTAACGGTAACTCTCGGAAGCAGGGATGTGCTGAAGGGCGTCACATTTGAGGTTGGGGAAGGAGAGTTGCTGGCTCTACTTGGCCCGAATGGAAGCGGTAAGACAACGATGCTTAGAACGATATTCGGAATGCTGAAGCCTCTGAAAGGTGTGGTTTTGCTCGATGGCAAAAAAATCGGAAGTGCAGAAGAGGCTGCAAGAAAGCTCGGCTTCCTTCCTCAGGATACGCCGTTAGCGAACCTGAAGGTCATTGATATCGTCATGCTCGGCAGAACTCCCTACCTGAGCGGGCTGAAGAGGCCGGGAGATGAGGATTACAGAGCAGCCATGGAGGCGTTGAGAGAGGTCGGGATGGAGGACATGGCCGACAGGATTTTCTCGGAGCTGAGCGGTGGGGAGAGGCAGAAAGTTATGCTTGCGAGGGTGTTTGCTCAGCAGCCTGAGGTTATGCTGCTAGACGAGCCCACAGCGCACCTCGACATTGCTGCGCAGATCGAGATAATGGAGATTATACGAAGCAAGGTTGAAGAGGGAAAGGCAGCAATAGTAGCGATTCACGACATTAATCTCGCCTCCTCATTCGCCACCCGCATTTTGATGGTTAAGAATGGAAAGGTCGCGTATGCTGGCAGGCCTGAGGATGTCATAAATGAGGAAAGCATAAGGAACGTTTTCGGGGCTGATGTGGTTGTCAGAAGGTACGGGAGGGGGGTTTACATTGCTCCAAAGCTGAGGGTTCCGAATGGTTTGAAGAGGGTTCACGTCATCTGCGGTGGGGGGAGTGGTAGGGAGATTCTCCACATGCTCAGGGAGGCTGGCTACAAGGTCTCAGCAGGCGTTGTTAACGTCCTTGACTCAGACTGGGAGGTTGCTGCTGAGCTCGGAGAGGTTGTTGACGAAGCCCCATTCTCTCCGATAAGCGATTCCTCTCACAGGAAAAACGTTGAGATTATCGAGAATAGCGATGCTGTTGTTCTCGCAAACCTCAGTTTTGGAAGAGGAAATTTCAAGAATTTGCAGGCGGCGATGCATGCTGCGAATCTCAACAAGCTTGTCGTGGTGGATAAAACGCCGTTCGAGGGAAGAAACTTTGTTGGGAAGGAGGCGGAGAAGCTTTACAGGGAGATTCTGGGAAAAGCTGTGGTTGTGAAAAGGGAGGAGGAGGTTCTGGATGCCGTACGGAAACTACTGGGTTGATGGCAATACTTTGGTTGTTTCAGGAGAATTTCTCGGGGTAAGCACGGGGCTGCTGGGAGGGTGGGGGAGAGTCAGGCATGCCTTCAACCACACCGTCTCGGATGAGTTTTACTCAATGGAGCCTGCTGAATATCTAAGGAAGGTTGCAAGATCCTATGGCTTGAGGTCGTATTTTGGCCTGCTAACCTCCGTGCCGATGGACAATCTTAGCGTTAAAAGCTGCGGAGAGGTGACGGTATTTACCACAGCAGGCGTGCTGAATCCCAACGAGAAAGTGGGGACGATAAATATTATAGCAGTTTTTGAATGCAGGATGAGCAGGGCGGCGATGCTCAATGCAATTATAACCGCAACTGAAGCAAAAACGAAAGCTCTGCTTGAAGCCGGGCACAACTTTACCGGCACAAACACCGATGCCGTTATCGTGCTCTGCACTCAGAAAGGCAGATACCACAGGTACTCCGGGCCAGCGAGTGAAGTAGGGCGGAAGCTTTGGAGATGTGTCGAAGAGGCTGTTAAGGAGAGTCTGGCAAAGTGGTAGGCGGTATGGTAGCAAGTCAAATATGCTTTACATTACATCAAGTAATTTGGAAAATTTTATTAACTGAAATTCGGGTTTCTGGAGTATGAGGAAAGTTGTTTTGATTTCCTTCCTGCTAGTCATGCTTATGGCAGTAGCTAACGCCACCACGTTTCACGGAGATGAGCAGAGGACGGGAAATTTCAGTGCAAGCAGCGAAATTTTGCCAATCCTCGCATGGAAGACAGAGCTGACAGGACTGGTAGGTGCTTCACCCGTCTACAGTAACGGTCATGTTTACGTCACCAACTGGTATGGGTGGGGAAGCTGGAGTCCCGGTTTATACTCGCTGAACGCCGACACTGGAGAGATGGAGTGGAGGAACGACAAGATTACGGGAGCTTCGAGTGTGGCAGTTTATGGGGATACGGTTATTGTTGGAAACCTCTCAGGACATCTCCACTATGTAAACGCCACCACTGGGACAATAGAGAAATCAGTTCTGCTCGAATCCTCTCCATCGTGGTGGGGAATTGCATCTTCGCCTTTAATCTACAACGACTCGGTTTATGTCACAACATTCTCCAACGGAACGCTTTGGAGTCTAGATCTCAGCGGAAACGTTCGGTGGAGGTTCACCACTGGAGGAGAGATTGCCCACTACGCCTCACCATCGGCCTACAACGGCAGAATTTTCTTTGCCGGCAATGAAAGTGGAAGTAACGCGCTGTTTGCTGTTGATGAGAGCGGAAATCTGGTATGGAAGTTCCCTGTTGATGGAAGGATAACAAATACCCCATCCGTGGGTAATGGTAAAGTCTTCGTTGCTACCGACAAAAAGCTCTATGCCGTCAATTTAGACGGTAGCGAGGCTTGGAATGTCACATTCAACGGAACCATGTCGACTGCGGCTATTGCTTACGGTAAAATCTATGTAGGCTCCTCTGAGGGCAAGCTCTACTGTTTCAATGCAACTATTGGGGAGAAGCTGTGGGAGTTCACCGCTAACGGAAAAATAGATTCTTCACCTGCAGTAGCCGGCAACGTCGTTTATTTCGCAACCAACACACCTCAGGGAACGATTTATGCAGTTAACGCCGATACCGGCCAACTTTTGTGGTGTTACAGGCTCATTCCTCCATCAGGAAGCTACTACAACATCATGTCCTCACCCTTTATAGCGAATGACAGGCTGTACATTGGATCAGACAGCGGTTTTGTTTACTGCTTCAACGTCTCGGGGAGCTTGACGTATGCTGTCTCTTTAATTCCCGGCAAGTTTGATGTTGATATCAATGGAAAAACTTACAGTGTGAGCAGAGCAACGGCAATGGGTGCACTTTATGCTGCTCAGCAACATGCGGAGGTCTTCTTTGAGATAACTCTGGACGACAGCTGGTATGATGAGCAAACGGGAACGGGTCTCTTCATATCCTCTATAATGGGACTCGGAACCAAGCAGGTTGACGGAAATTGGATATATTGGTCAATATGGAACGAGAGCAAGGAATTGATTTCTGTTAGCGCTGATGCTTACCAGATTTCGGGATGTGAGACCATTTACTACTGCTACGGTGATGGGAGCAGCCTCGATACATGTTCAGTGCTTCTCGTGATAAACTCGGAGGTAAAGCCAGCTGGCATCTCATCTCTGACGGTCTCGGATGGAAGGAGAGGAGGAAACGCAACGGCGTGGGTCAACGTTACCTCCGCCGAAAACGACTGGTATGTCGTGGTCGTGAGTGGAGTAAATAGTAGAGGAGAAGCAATAGCAGGCATCTCAACCTTCCGTCTTAATGCTGGGGAGGAGCTGAGAGTTCCTGTGCTTATCCACATTCCACAGCTTGCTGATACGGGAAGATACGACCTCTACGCAGGAGTTTACAGGTTTAGCGAGTATCCCAGAAATCCCATCCACGTTTACGGTTCAGTGAGCTGTGAGGTGAGCTGATGCTTCGCGGCGTATTTGCAGTTCTTACTTTAATTTTCCTGCTTCCCTTGGCGTCGGCCTTAACCCTATCGGTCAGCGGGGAATGTGTTGGGGAGAAAGTCACTGTGACTACAGACGAGAAAGCAGTGGTAATCTTCAGAATGAACTCGGGAACCCCGATTTTTTCCGAATCTTCGCCATCCTCTCCTGCATACTTCAAGCCGAGAGTTGAAGGAGAGCTTCTCATAACTGCCATTGCTGATGATGAAGAGGTTAGCAAAACCATCCAGATCAAAACATGCAGCAGTGGCGGAGGAGGTGGTAGAGGAAGCGATCAGCAGGTTCTTCCCTATGGAACATTTGATGTTCTCGGCAGAGAGGTGGAGTGGAGAACGGCATACGGAGCGCTGAAAAAGGCTGGCGAAATACTGCACTTCACAATCACCCCTGAACTCACGGACTGGGGGATTTTCGTCAAGTGTGTGAAGGATTTGTGCAAAGGTGACATTGGCGATACCTCCGGCTGGATGTACTGGGTCAACTATCCAGATGAACCTATGCCAGGAGTTGCAGCAACCGATTACAGAGTAAGTCCCGGAGACAGGATAATCTGGTACTTCTCCCGCAGCATGAGCGATACTCCCGAAAATTCGCCTTACAAAATATACATAAGTATAGGAGACGATTACAAAATCTCCGTTAGCATGGTCTGGCCGTCGAAGGTTCCGCCTGTTGCCGACTTCACGTTTTCTCCGAGCAATCCAACTGCTGGAGAAGAGATTGTGTTCAACGCGTCCAAATCGGTCGATGATGGACAGATAACTGACTACATCTGGAACTTCGGAGACGGAAAAAGCGGAAGGGGTATGACTGTAACCCACACTTACACATCTCAAGGAGTATATGAGGTCTCTCTCACAGTCTTCGACAATGACGGGCTGTCTGACACTGTTACGAAGACTGTAAACGTCAGTGAGGCGGGGATTAAGCTGAACTCCACAGAGCAGGTTATACCAATCCATCCAGGGGAGACCAAGGTGATACCATCCGAAGAGGTTGTGGCGAACCTTTCCATAACCACTTTAACCTTCCAGTCGGAAAAACCCGCGGAGGTTGTCATTTCCAAGTGTAATATACCTCCAGGGGTGGTTTACGGAACTTTTTACAGGTGGTTCGAGATTGAGGCAAATGATTCAGTGAAAGTGAGGATCGATTTCAGAGTCCCGAAGGGTATTGCAGAGGGCAAAGAAGTAGTCCTGATGAAGTACAACGGGAGCTGGTTTGAGCTTCCAACTGAGAAAACGGGAGAAGACGAGAATTACCTCTACTTCTCTGCCGAGGCTAATTCATTCAGTGTCTTTGCAATCACAATCAAATGGGACGACTTCCCTCTCAATGCGACGGATGAGAGAATACAGAGAGCCCTTGAATGGCTCAAAACCATTCAAAATGAGGATGGGGGATTTGCGAATCCGGGAGAAAACAGCAGCATTTCCGCTACGGCATGGGCGATTATGGCCTTAGTTGCTGCAGGTGAAGATCCCCACGAGTGGGTTAAGAACGGTAAAAGCCCAATTGACTTCATAAAGGAGAGGCTTAGAGATGAGATGGACACGATGGGGGCAGAAGACTATGCGAGAATTATACTGGCTCTGGTTTACGCAGGTGAGAACCCCAGAAACTTTGCGGGTGTTGACCTCGTGAGCAAGCTGAAGTCCTACGCAAAGGAGAACGGTCAGATAGGAGACTTCACATACAAAACCATCTGGGGGATTATCGCCTTGGCATCAGTAGGTGAAAATGTGTCAATGTCGGCGGAATGGTTAAAATCGCACCAAAATGCTGACGGGGGATTTTCGTGGAGCGTGGGAGAGGAGAGCGATTTTGATGACACTGCCGCTGCGATACAAGCATTGATAGCCACTGGAGAACCAAAAGACTCGGCTGTAATCAAAAAAGCGCTGGATTACCTAAAAACGGGCCAGAACGATGATGGGGGGATGAGGTACTTCGGAAATTCGGCAAGCAATGCTGGCAGCGATTCATGGACCATACAGGCACTCGTTGCAGCAGGTATAAATCCGACTGAATGGAAGAGGAACAATACGAGTGTTGTCGACCATCTGCTCAGCCTACAGACTGAAGAGGGTTATTTTAGATATACCAAGTACCAAACATCCAATCCGGGCTACATGACAGTCTCCGCCATTATGGCGCTGCTCGGAAAGCCGCATCCAATAAGTGTGAATGCATCTCTCGCTACAGTTAGCGTCACACCATCAGCAATCGCAACCACAACCGTTACAGTTAGCACAACCATTACAGCAACCGCTTCAGCAGCAACCATAACAACAGCTACACCCGAAACCCCGGCTACTCCGGGATTTTCCTCAGTTGCAGTTATTGTAGCATTAGGTTTAACTGCAGCTCTTTTGAGGAAGAGAGTATGAGGAAGCTTGCCGTATTTCTTTTAATCGCTATCCTTCTGCCCCTCTGCGCATCCAAGTCTGTGGAAGAGGAGCGGACATACTTTAACCTAACGGAAATACTCAACGCTACACCCGTTGACGACACCGGCTACAACATTTCAGAAGGGAATCCCCAGAGAATAGTCTCTCTCGCTCCCAGCAACACGGAGATACTCTTTGCAATAGGTGCGGGAGACAGGGTTGTGGGTGTAACGGATTACTGCAATTACCCTCCAGAAGTCATCGAGAAGAAAGAAAAGGGAGAGTTAGTAAGTATTGGCGGTTACACTACGATAAACATAGAGAAAATTGTCTCTCTTAACCCGGACCTCGTCGTGGCATCTTATGGAAATGGTATTGAGAACATAGAGACGCTCAGAAGGATGGGGTTGGAAGTGGTAGCCTTTGACCCAAAAACGGTTGAAGATGTGATGAAGGATATCATTCTCATTGGAATAGCAACTGGAGAAAAGGAAAACGCCACGAAACTCGTCAACGAGATGCTCGAGAAGATAGAGAAAGTTAGAGAGAAAGTCGGGGATGAGCAGAAGGTTAGAGTTGCCCACGTTATGTGGTACGATCCGATATGGGTTAGTGGCAAAAATACGTTCATCGATGAGGTGATAAGGCTTGCTGGAGGTGAAAATGTCTTTAACTTTGAAGGATGGAGAACTGTGAGCGTTGAAGATTTGATCGCCGCAAATCCTGACGTGATACTGGTCAGCAGCGGTTCCGGGATGGGAGGAGGCAGAGATGTGGTTTACGAATGGATCATGAGTGACGAAAGACTGAGCGGAATTAAGGCCGTTAAAGAGGGCAGGGTTTACGTTGTTGATGCGGATATCATAAGCCGTCCGTCATACAGGCTTGCTGAAGCTGTTGAAGTAGTAGCCAAATGTCTGCATCCAGAAGTGTTCGAGAGTTGAAAATGCAATTTCATCCCATCTCAAAATGGACTCACAGTAAAAGTATTCAACCTTAGGCTAAGCAGTTGGCTTCGTGGATGCGAGATGACTAGATTGAAAGGTTAATGTTTGGAGGGTGACCATATAATGAAGAACCGAAACATCTTCAAACTGGGGCTCGCTGTTGGAATAATCTTGCTCGCAGCGGTATTGAGGCTTTACAAGCTCGGAGACTTTCCACTGTTCTTTGACGAGAGCGTGCACTACGTGATTGTGGAGCAACTGATTAAGGGTAATTATGCATACGACCCGGCATATCACGCCCCCTTACTCTACTACAGTCTCGCCCCTTTTGTGTCTGCTCTGGGAAAAAATGAGTTTGCCCTCAGACTGCTTCCAGCAATTCTGGGAGTGCTGTTCGTGGCCTCGATATTCCTTTACAAGAGATATATTGAGGATAAGGCATACATAGCTGCGCTCTTCGTCGCAATTTCTCCCATTATCGTGAACTATTCAAGGTTCTGCAGGACTGATATTTACGTCTTGCTCTTCACGTCTCTTGCTCTTTACTTTATTCTGAGATACTTTGAGAAAGAGAAGAGTTTTACAGAGTTTAAGATTGACAGGGATACTGGGTTTGCCGTTGCAGCAGCGGTCTTTCTCGGCCTGTTTGCCTCCATTAAGGAGACATTTTACGTGTTCATAGCCCTGCTCGGCCTGTACTTGATTTTCGACATAAAGAAGATGAGGCTCTCTGACTTGTTGATTGCCTGTTTATCTTTCTTTGGCGTTTACGTCATGTTCTATACATACTTCTTTAGTGACTTCTCAGTTATTACGGACTTCTCTAACTTTCCAGCAGTCAGAGCTTTTGAATACTGGAAAGGACAGCATGAAATTGCGAGGATAGCGGGGCCGTGGTACTACCACCTTGAACTGCTCCTACTCTATGACTTCCCCGCTCTCTGCCTTGCAGGTTACACGCTTTACCGGGTTTTTAGAGGAGACAAGGACACATTCACTGCTCTCTTCGCGTACCTCTTCCTCGCCAATCTGGTTTTCTTCTCATACATGCAGGAGAAAGTCCCGTGGCTTGCAGTCCACATTGAATTCCCGATGTTCATGATTGCTGCAAAAGCCATAGACCTGAAGAGGGAAGGGTGGAAGGACAAGGTTGCCCTGCTCGTAACTGTGGCCTTCCTGCTTTACGGAAGTGCAGCGATTAACGTGGTGAACCCCGTCAATTATGCTGAACCCGCTCTTTACCTGCCTACCCAGTACGACGTGAAGAAGGCGGAGAAGTTCCCTGACGAGGCAATGGTGTGCCTGTATACTACCGTCGCTGAATACCACCCTCTCGTGTTCTACCTCAAAGCGTGGTGCATGGGGGATTTGAACAATCCTACAACTAATGCTGACGTAATCATAGCCAACCAAACGGCTTCTCAGAAACTTGAATCTTATCTTACGGGATGGGATAGGGAGAAAATGGTCGTCAGGTGCTGGTCTTTCTGGACGCAGCCTAAAATCGAGAAAATTCCGGAGTTTCTAGCGTTCAGAAAGCCTTTTGCGGATGTTGGCTGTATGAACTTTACGGTTTACTACTCTCCCGACTTCGAAGAGCTTGTAGAAGATGACAGTAAGATTACGTGAACATTCCCGAACTTGTGTAATACAACACCTCTAAGTGAAGAGCTGGGCTTAGGCTGTGGTTGGTTGGAGTTGGCACGAGAAAATTTTTGAAACGTTCTTTTTTAAAATCGAAGAATAATGTTGCTGAAGAAAACGTGGAGGAGAGGTCGAATGAACAGGGCGATGAAATTTATCTTGCTGATGGGTCTGGTGAGCCTCTTCGGAGACGTCACCTACGAAGGAGCGAGAAGCATAGTTGGGCCATATCTCGCCACTTTTGGTTTAAGCGCGGCTATGGTCGGACTTGTGACAGGTTTTGGGGAGTTTACTGGCTACGGGTTAAGACTGCTTTCAGGTTACCTTGCTGATAGAACCGGGAAGCGCTGGCTCATGACTTTTCTAGGATACTCTCTGATCCTATCCATCCCATTACTGGCTTTTGCTCAATACTGGTGGTTGGCTGCTGTGCTTATTGTGGCTGAAAGGCTTGGAAAGGCAATCAGAACACCTGCAAGAGATGCGATGCTATCCTTTGCCACTAAACGGGTTGGAAGGGGACTGGGATTTGGAATCCACGAGTTTATGGACCAAATTGGAGCGGTAATTGGCCCGCTGATTGTTTTCTCAGCGCTTGTAGGTTATAGCTACAAAGAAGCTTTTATGGTGTTGTTTTTGCCAGCCTTGTTGGTACTGCTGGTTCTCCTTGCAACCTGGAAGCTGTATCCAGCACCACAGAGGTTTGAGGAGGAGAAGCAAGAAAGCGAGATTAAAGGAATTTTCTGGCTCTACTCAATCTTTGTTTTCCTGAGTGTCGTGGGATTTCTCAGCTTTCCCTTGCTCTCCTACCATCTGGCTCGTTATGTCGATTTAACACTCATACCTCTCCTTTACGCCCTTGCAATGGGTGTTGATGCTATATTTGCTTTAATCTCAGGCAAATGCTACGACGTTATCGGTCTGAAAACACTCGTGCTTGTTCCACTGCTGACACCTTTGACTCTGCTCGCCTTACATCCCTCATTTGCCGGAGTTGTTGCTGGTGTTGTGGCATGGGGAGCTGTGATGGGGATGCATGAGGCCATAACCAGAGCTGCGGTAGCTGACCTAACAGGCGTTAAGAAGAGAAGCACAGCTTACGGCATCTTCAACACAGTTTTCGGACTTGCCATGTTTGCCGGAGGGGCCGTTCTGGGGTATCTCTACGACATATCTACGGCAATGCTTGTATTTTTCGTTATTGCAGTTGAATTTGTAGCTTTTCTTGTCATTTTGGTGATGAGCAAGAATATTCAAATTTTTTGGAAATAAATTCCGAAAATTTTTTTAAATAATGAAATTGAGAAGGTGCCTTCCCGAGCATCAGGCCAAACAAATTTTCGCGAAGCATGGAGCAGGGATTCCGAAGGGATGGCAACCACTCCGGGAAGTAGAGAAAATTGCAGAGAAACTTGGAGGTAAAGTTGTCGTAAAGGTACAGGTTCTGGTTGGGGGGAGGCAAAGATTGCCGCTCTCCGGGAGGTGTGCTGGGATAACCTGGTAGCGGGTTAAGGGTCGAAATCAGAGTGCGTAACCTAACATGAATCCCTCAATTCAAGGCATTCTGCATCTCGTCCAAAAATGCCACTTCCAAATTTTTCAGCGAAAACCCTACATCCGCCCCTGCACACCTCAAACTTATCGCATCCATGGCACTCCTCAACTGTGTAATTTCTGAACTCGGTCATACTTTCCCAGATTTCCCTAATGTCTGTATAGCAACCGAGGTCATACTTCACAAAGCTACAAGGCACGACTTCCATCAGCATTCCAATCATTATATTTTTTAAAGTCAATCCTTGAAACATAAACGTCCGATGGCTGAATAAAATAAAAATCAGGCCCCAAACTTTTTCGCGATGTTGAGCAAATCGAGGGCAATGTTGAGCAAGTCCATACCTCTTATTCTGCAAAGTCCTCCTTTATATGCCTCAAACTCGCTGAAAGTCCTGACTTCATCCCTTCTAACGTCCTCATGCACAATTACAACCGGAACTGGATCAGCAGTATGATCCTTGACCTTGACAGGTGTTGAGTGGTCTGCAGTGAGGATAAGACAGTGTTTGCTGAAGTCCAGCTCAAGCAACGGGGCTATTTTGGCGTCAAGCTTTTCTATGAAGGCCTTTTTCCCCTCAAAATCGCCATCGTGCCCAAGCTCATCTGTCGCTTTTATGTGGAGCAACACCACATCGTAGCTATCTAGAACCTTTACTGCCGTTTCGACCTTTGAATCGAGGTTTGTGTTCTTGTTTCCCGTTGCCCCTTCAGGCGTGATTACATCGGCACCGACAATTTTTCCTACGCCCTTGATGAGAGCTGTTGCAGCAATTACGCAGAGCTTTAAGCCGGTCTTTTCCTCAAATTTCGGTACGTGAGGCATCTCTCCAGCACCTCTCAAAAGTAGCGCATTTGCCTTCAGCAATCCCTTCTCGGCCCTCTCCTTGTTCAACGGGTGCTTTTCGAGAACCTCATGAACCTGCTGCATGAACTCGTTGACTATCTCGGCCATCCTCTTGGCCTTCTCGTCCTCTTCAAGCGGAATACAGCGTTTCACCTTCTTCCCAACAACCTTCGGATCTGTATCGCTCACCTTGTCTGAAAGCCCCTCTCCCCTGAAGACTACAGCAGCTCTGTGGCCAGTGCCCCTCTCAACGAGGAACTCAACAGGCAGCTTAACTTTCTCCCTTATCGCCTCGATTAATGCTGAAGTGTCCTCAATCCTTCCCGCTCTCCTGTCAACGACAGTCTTGTCGAACACACTCCCTTCACCCTCAACTGTGGCAAAGTTGGCCCTGAAGGCCACATCTCCCGGCTTCACCTCTATCCCCACTCCGGCAGCCTCAATTGGCCCCCTGCCGCTGTAGTATCTGTAGGGATCGTAGCCCAGCAAGGCAAGATGACTGGTGTCACTCCCGGGCCTTATTCCGGGAGCAATGGTGTCCATGATTCCGTTTATTCCCCTCTCTGCAAGAAAATCAAGGTTCGACTTTCTTGCTTCACTCAGAGGAGTTTTTCCGTCAACAGGCCTGTCAGAAAGACCGTCAACCACTACGAGCAGTACTGCCATTCAACCCCTCCTCAGCAGGTTTTTAAGTTTGCGTCTCTGAGTTGAACGTATCTGCTATAAATTTCCTCGTAAACTTTTCTGCCATCCTCTGACGGCATAACTTCGGTGAATTCAGGCAGGAAGGTTTCGAGAGCATCATAAATCCCGCTAAAGTTGTCGCTGCCCGAAGCAGCCAGTATCGCCGCCCCTCTCGCAGTAGCTTCAACGTCGGACGAAACTAGGCATCTCCTTCCTGTGACGTCGGCAAAAATCTGGTTCCAGAGCCTGCTGTTTGCCGCACCACCATCAAGCCTGAGCTCCTCAATTTTTATTCCCTTCTTCTCCATCACCTCGATGTTCGTTCTGACCTCAAACGCAACGGACTCCATCACAGCCCTAGCAATATCCCCCCTGTTGTGTGCCAGCGTTAAGCCAAATATTGCCCCCTTAGCTTCAGAATTCCAGTGAGGACATCCAGCACCTGAAAAGAAAGGCAGAATAAATACCCCTCTCGCTCCTCTCCCTGACTTCTCAGCCTCCTCGTTTATCACATCGTAACCCTCACTGTGATAGAACGCCTTTTTAATCCACGACAGAAGGCTGCCAGTTGTGAAGATGCTCACCTCTCCCACATTTACATCCGGTAAAACGTGAGCAGAGTAGATTATATCCCCGTAATCCCTTATTCTCTCCACCGGAGCGACCATGAAAGTCCCTGTTCCGGTG
Source organism: Archaeoglobi archaeon (assembly GCA_029259415.1). Classification (GTDB taxonomy): domain Archaea; phylum Halobacteriota; class Archaeoglobi; order Archaeoglobales; family Archaeoglobaceae; genus Archaeoglobus. The sequence continues at coordinate 8,197 of JAPDIW010000055.1, read as the reverse complement.
GTGGACTTCACACTCCCCTCGTCAACAACTCCCTGAGCGAGCGCGGAGCACTGCTGATCCCCACCACCAGCGACAACTACGGGGTTCGAGCTGATTCCGAGCTTCTCGGCAACGTTTCCCCTGATCTCCCCCACAACCTCTCCAGAATTGACGAGGTCAGGCAGAAGCGATATGTCGAAGTTAAACTCCTCGGCAATCTCATCGCACCACTTTCGCGAGTGCAGATCGAGCAGCATGGTTCTTGATGCGTTTGAGTAGTCTGTCACAACCTCCCCAGTGAGCTTGTAGACGATGTAGTCGTGGACGAGCATGAGCTTCCAGCTTTTCTCTATCACATCCGTGTGCCTCATCCACCAGAGGATTTTTGGCAGTGAAAAGTACGGGTCTGGCTTCAGTCCCGTTATCTCTGCAACCCTCTCCTCACCTATCCTCTCCCTTATCAGCTCAACCTCCTCTTTACACCTCCTGTCCTGCCAGACTATCGCCCTGCTGATTGGTTCTCCATCCTTTCCAACCGGAACGATTGTCTCGCGCTGGTTTGCAACGGCTATGGCTGTGATGCTGTCAGAAGCATTTGCTATCTTGACAGCCTGCCTGCAGGCATCTATGATACTGTTCCACCAGTGCTCGGCATCCTGCTCAACCCATCCGGGCTGGGGATAGTATGTTTCGAATTCAGAATAGCTTTTTGCAACGAGATTTCCATTTTCATCGTAAACTCCAACAGTCACACCTGTCGTTCCTGCATCAATGCCGAGAATGTGCACTAAATCACCTCCTCTATCCATTTCAGCATGTCGGCAAGTACTCTCTCCTTCTCAAGCTCGTTGTGAGGTTCGTGGTAAAAGCCCTCGTAGCTGATAAACTTGCAGAGCTTTCCAGCCCTCCTTGCGAATTCCCTGCTAGCTTCATAAGAAGTTATCTGGTCAGCGGTCCCGTGGATGAGCAGAATCGGCTTTTTAAGTTTATCAGCATTCTCTATCGCCCACTTACCCGCCTCAAGAGACTGCAGAATAAATCTCGGAGTGATTTTGTTGTGAACGAGAGGGTCTGAAACGTATTTCCTTACGACTTCTTTGTCTCTGCTCAGCAAGTTGGGGTCTATACCGTTTGAAAGCTGAATTGACGGAGCAATAACGTTCAGAATTTTCAGAACAAAATACAGGACTTTTGGTAACTCCTTTGGCAGTGCTAAGAAAGGAGCGGAAATTATTCCTCCCACAACGTCAGCATCTTTTCTAAGCAGAAAGTTCAGAGCGAGATTTCCCCCCATGCTGTGACCATAGAGTATTTTAGGGCAGTCGTAATCACAGCTTTGGAGAAAAAGCTCGATATCGTCCATAAGCTTCTCGTACTCAGCATGCCCCCTCTTCCCTTCCGATTTTCCATGCCCTCTCAGGTCAAAGGCCGCGAAAGATATGCCGTTCTCGTTGAAGAATTTAGCAACATGCTCATATCTTCCAGAGTGCTCTCCAAGACCGTGCACAAGACAGATGGCGGCTTTTGACGATTCGACATCCCACCTTCGCGTGAAAAGCGTAAGCCCGTCTTTTGTTTTTAAAGTCATGGTGGTATTTAACGTATAAAAGATTAAAGTTTTTCGCACTCACACTGCAAGCCTAAGAAGGTAGTAGGATGGAAACGCCGAAGTTTTTCCAGCGGTTGAAGGTCAGGATGAGAGGAATTAGGGCTAATACCCTTAAACCCATCTCTCCTGCATTGGTGGTGAAGGTGGAAGTTACGAAAAGGGCTGAGATGACGGAAGTAGAGGAGAGATCTAGAAAGTTCTTCATTCTCTCTGAAGTGGCGAATCTAAACTTAAGGGGTAGAAATCTTGTAAGGTAAGTCCCGACAGCCACAGCGACAATTGCTAAGACCTTTTCATTCATCCTCCCACCCCGAAAGCAGCGGGCCAGCAAGAGCGGCAGCTATTATTCCAACCGCAGTTAAATTTAGAAGTGGAATGCCAAGGCAACAGCTCCCCCGCTTAACGCGGCCTTTATGTGCCTACCTTTCAGGTTCGGGAGGAGCAGGACGAGGAATAAAGCTGAAAGGGAGAAAACGAGTGCAGAATAAATGTTCTCATCCAAAATGAGGACACCACCAACAAATGCGCCCAGTGCTGTCCCACCAACCCATGCCGAGTAGGATCCAAGCTCAAGCCCCAAGAGAAATCTCTCGTCTTCCGCTGCGTTTACTGAAACTGCAAAAACCTCGTCAGTCAGGCCAAAGGCGGAGATTTGGGGGAGTTTTAACTTCAGCTTCTGGGCAATTATCGAGCTGTATATGATGTGTCTGAGGTTCATGAAGATTGGGATAAAGATAGCGCTTAGCAGGGATTGGTTGTAAAGAGTAATCAAGGCAAACTGACTTGCTCCAGCGAATATCAGTATTGACGCCAGCAGTGCTTCCACATCAGAAAAGCCGAGAGTTCTTGCCAACACACCAAAAGTGAATGCGACTGGGATGTAGGCAAGAATTATGGGAAGACTGTAAATCAATCCCTTGCGGAACATGGTGACTTTTTCACTAAAAAGTATAAAGTCCTTTTTTCAGCATCAGTTTTTAAACAGGCTGACTTCACTGGCATACAAACATAAAAATTTATTAATTACCTCGGTTTATTGGCACTCGTGAAGGACGTGCTCATTGTTGGCGCTGGTGTTACTGGTAGCTTTATAGCCAAAGAGTTGTCAAAATACGACCTCGATGTTGTGGTTGTCGAGAGGAAATCAGGTCCGGGCTTGGACCAGACCAAAGGCTGTTCTGGAATTATCCATCCACTTCAGCTCCCGTTTAGTTCGTTGAAAAGCAAACTATGCCTGAAAGGCAACGCAATGATGGATGCAGAAGCAGAGGAACTTGGTTTCACCTTTAAAAGGGTTGGGTTGATTTTAGTGGCAACCAATATCATAACGTTCCTCGCAATCCCTCTCATTCAGCTTTATTTCAGGCTAAACGGTGTTGTTTCGAAAAGGCTGAGCAAGAAGAAAGTTCTCGAAATGGTTCCGAATGTGAGAGAGGATATATGGGGAGGGCTTTTCCTTCCAACAGCGGGTGTCGTCAATCCGGTTGAGATGACGGCCTCTGCGATAAGGTTTGCAAAAGCGAATGGCGTGGAAGTTCACTACGACTGCGAGGTCACGGGAATTGAGAAAAAAGGTGAGGGGTTTGTTGTAAAGACGACTAAGGGAGATTTTGAAGCCAGATGCGTTATAAACTGTGCCGGGCTTTACGCTGATGACATAGCGAGGATGGTTGGTTACGAGATGACTATAACTCCGGGAAAAGGTACGCACATAGTTTTCGCTGAAAGGGGATTCTCCAACCACCTGACAGTTGCGATACCGCTCAAGCCAAACAAAAGGACGAAAGGGGGTGGGGCGCTCATAAGCTTTGATGGCAAGCCGCTCTGGGGGCCTAACTTGATTGACGTTGACAGCAAAGAAGATACTTCAGTGAAAAAAGAGGAGATAGAGGGCATAATCGGGAAGTTCTCACCTTTGTTCAAGAGGAGGCCAGAGGGCGTCGTTGCTTTTTACGCAGGCCTGAGGTCTATTGCCGGCACAGACTTCGTCATCAATCAACCGGTTGATGGATTTATCAACGTCGCTGGCATACAGAGTCCTGGTCTGACCGCAGCTCCGGCAATTGCAAAGATGGTAATTGAGATGCTCTCGTCCAGATTTGAGCTGAAGAAGAAGAAAGACATCAAGAAACCTCACTGGATAAGACTCTCGAAGATGGATGACGATGCGATTAGGAAGGCAATTGATGAAAATGAGGACTTCGGAGAGATAGTCTGCCTCTGCAACATGGTGAGCAAGGCTGAAATCATTAAAGCGCTGGAAGAAGGTGGCTGTTTTGACACCGTAAGACACCTCACATGGGCTGGAATGGACTGCTGCAAGTGTCACGCGGAGATAATGAGGATAATAGAGGAAAGAGCCGGAAAGGTGAAAAAGGAGATAGAGGGGAGTGAGATCGTATGGTAGTCGTTGTCGGTGCAGGATACGCAGGAATCTCCGTGGCTGAGAAGCTCAGGGAGGAGGGTGTTGAAGCCAAAGTTTACGAGATGCGAGGAAAAGGTGGAGAGCTTGCCGAATTTGCCAGAATAGAGGAGTTTAAAGAATACTATGCTAAATATATTGAAAAAGTAGAGGAAAGCGAGGTAGAGGTCATTAAGGGATGTGTTGTTTCAACAAACCCGTTCAAAGTGATATCCCCACGAGGGTTGGAGGTGGGAGAAGAGGACAACTTTTTCATCTGCACGGGTGCTGTCGATTTAACTCCTGCCGCTTCGGAGATTTACGGAAAAAGAGTTGCAGGGATTTACACTCTTGAAACTGCCATAAGGCTGCTTGCAATGGGAAAAAGAATCGGCAACAAGGTTTTAGTTATTGCGAGGAAGGATGAGGGTATTTTAAAGCCGCTTGAGAACCATCTTGCTGATAGGGATTATGAGGTTGAAGTTCTGGTATCAAAAGAGCCGGCAGAGGTTTACGGTAGCAGAAGGGTTGAGAGGGTTGAGGTTGGTGGAGAGAGCATTTCCTGCGGCGCTCTCGTAGTTTACGGAGGGAGGGTGCCCTTCAACCCCAAAAACCTGAAGGGCAAGCTGGCTGGAAATGTTGTTGAGTGCACCTACGACTACGAAAAAGTGGAGAAAAACGTTCAGAGTATTATGTTCTGAGCATAACCGCAGTTGGGGCACTTTGGTGGCTCATCTTTGATGAGATTGATGTTGTAAACGTAGAATCCCTCCCTTTCAATCAGCAGCTCCCCGCAGTTGGGGCAGTAGGTGTTCTCGTATCTGTGCCCCCAGACGTTTCCGGCGTAGACGTACTCAATTCCCTCCTTCTTGGCAATCTCAATAGCCTCTTCTATCGTCTCCACGGGTGTTGGCGGTTTGTCGAGCATCTTGAAATCCGGGTGGAAACGGGAGAAGTGGACAGGAATTTTTGGTGAAAGCTCTGCAACCCACCTGCAGAAGTCTCTCAGCTCCTCTTTATCGTCATTCTCTCCCGGAATAATGAGATAGGTGAGCTCGATGAAAACACCTTTCCGGTAAAGGTACTCCACGGTTTCAAGCACGTGTTCGAGCTTTGCGTGGCAAATTCTTTTGTAGAAGTCCTCCCTGAATGCCTTAACGTCAACATTCGCTGCGTCCAGAATTCCCTCAAACTGGTCAACTGCTTCTGGAGTCATGTAGCCGTTGGTGACGTAAACTACATAGTATCCGGACTCCTTTACAAGCTTTGAGCTGTCAAGAGCAAATTCGTGCCAGATAGCTGGCTCGTTGTATGTCCAGGCAACACCGTCTGCTTTCCTTTCTATGCACATCCTTAAAACCGTGTCAGGCTCAATCTCTCTCAAGTAAGGGTAGTTGAGGTCGGCAAAAGCTATCTCAAAATTCTGACAGTGCTTGCAGCGGAAGTTGCAGCTCACACTGCCGAAAGATAGAACCTTGCTTCCGGGCTTGAAGTTGTTCAGCGGCTTCTTCTCGATAGGGTCGAGAGCAATGGATGAAGCCATTCCGTAGTTAAGGACGAGAAGCTCTCCACCCTCGTTCTTCCTGACTCTGCAAATTCCCGTCTTGCCCTCTTTTATTACGCAGCGGTGCCAGCAAGTCTTGCACCTAACCTCTCCGTCAAGCTTCTCGTAGAGATACGACCTCACTATCATAGTTCGTTCCAAATCTCCTTAATTTCGCTGGCATACTCTTCCGGAACGAAAAACACCACGCTCTCGTCGTGGAACATTTTTGGATAGAACACATCGCACCAGTAGTACTTTGCGAACGGTGTCCTGGCAACGATGTTGATGTTTGTCCTGAAATGCTCCCCAATTCTGTCAGCGCAGAACATTGAGAAGTTGAACGCGTTCAGACCCTTCTTACCGTAGTATTTCAGAATCTTTACAATACCTTCAGCAATTCCGTTAAGCTGCTCATCACTCATCTCCGCAAACTCTCTCTCCTCAGGTATTCCGGTAAAGTGGAAAAATCCTTTCGGAGCGAAGGCTGCAATCCAGTCAGTTTTCTCTGTTCTTCCAACGTACCTCTCACCTTCCTTTTCGACCTCTGCAAGTTTCTTCCAGTAGTCAACACCTTTGCTCTCCTTGAACTCAAGTGCGCTCCACTCAAGTCTGGCGAAGTAGTCTGTTGACACCTCACTTATCATTACCTGAATGTGGGGATGCATGATGCTGCTTCCCGAAGGTTTGAGGTAGTTCATTCCGATTGTTATGTAGTACTTCCCATCCGGGACTTTCTTCACGTATTCCTGAATCAGCTTGAATGCATCGAAAAAGTGTTGCTGCCTGAATTCGGATAAAGGAACGTAGTGCTCCTCAGTCAGCCTCAAAACGAGGGAGTATCTGGAGTAAGGCGTGAGGTTGGAGAAAAGCACACCTTCTCCCCTCTTCCACAGCTCCCCCTTCATTATCTCAGGATCACGTGATGCCATCTGCTCAATCCTCTCTGAGCAAAAAGGACACCAGGACTTCGTGCTCTCAATCTCATCCTGAAAGTCCCCACTCTGCATCGGAATCGTCTTCTTCAGAATTCTCGATGTCTGCAACGTCAAAGGGTCGTAGCGTATCTCAACAACGTTCTCCTCGACCTTACCACCAACAAGAACCTTCGCAACTTCAACCTCTTTACGAAATTCCATGTATTTTCTTGGCTACCGAAGATTTAAAGATTATGAACAACCTTAAAGTTTCCAAGGTGTAGGTGATGTGATGAACCTGGATGAACTCCTGCTCCTCATTGAAAAAAACAGAACTCAGCTATCGAAAATTGAGGAAGACTTTTACGAGAAGTTGAGGGAAAGAATAGCAGAACTTGAGGAGCTAAAAAGCTCCGCAGAAGAAGACGGTTTCTTCAGATATGAGGATGAGATAAGAACCCTGAAAAGGCTGCAGAGGAAAATTTTTGAGCTAAGAACGGGAAAGATAATCAGCGCTGCCTGGGCCGAGGTTTGCGGGCAGCAGTTCAGTAGTGATGTTGAGAACATGTGCAGTGACGAAAGAGTCTTCTTCAAGAAGCTGATCGAGATAATAAAGGAGTTCAAACGTAGCATTCTGGAGGGAAAGAGGAAGAAAGATGAAGATAGAGTGCTTTTAAGGATTAAAAAGGATGTTGAGATACAGGGGGCTGACGGAAAAACATATAAATTGAGGAGGGAAGATGTGGTTACACTCCCTCAGTTGAACGCTGACGCTCTGATCAAAGGCGGTATCGCTGAGAGAATAGAGGTGAAAGAAGATGAAATATCCCAAGAAGGTTAAGACGTTCTGCCGGTATTGCGGGAAGCACACCCTCCATGAAGTAGAGAGAGTTAGCAAGGGAAAGGCAAGTTCACTTAACTGGATCAACAGACAGAAGAAGAGAAGAGGAAAGGTTGGAAACTTGGGGAAGTTCAGCAAGGTTCCTGGTGGAGATAAGCCAACGAAGAGAGTCAACATCAGATTTCGCTGCACGGAGTGCAAGAAGGCTCACCACCGCCCGACATGGAGAGCCAAGAGGTTCGAGTTGATAGAGAAGTGAGGAGGTGGGAGTGTGCACAGCAGGTTTGTCAAGGTCAAATGCCCCGACTGCGAGCACGAACAGATAATTTTTGACCACCCCTCAACAGTTGTGAAGTGCATAATCTGCGGTAGAACTATTGCAGAACCGACTGGTGGAAAGGGCAACATAAAGGCAGAGGTTTTAGAAGTTGTTGACCAAGTTGAGTAAGTTTATTTCATTTTGTTTTGAGGTTTATTTTTAGGGGAGTCGTCATAGCGAAGTATTAATTTGCCATTAGCGATGGAATTTATGAGGTTGTTTAAATATATATAGGTTTGGAAAAATAAGAGTGTAGAATATTAAAACTAAAAAATTTAGAGTATTAGACAAAATATTTTTAACCAATGAAATAAACTACTTACATGGGACGAAAACCCGAAAAAGAGGTAGTTAGGTGGCTAACCCTGAAAGAGTTAAACGAAGAAATTCGCAGGAGAAAAATCTGCTCAGAAATCCTCAGAAAACTTTTCTTTATCAAAGAGCTATACAAGGGGGCAACTGTTCCTCAAGCAGCGAAAGAAGTTGGAGTAAGTAAAGTTATAGGCTACGTATGGCTTGAAAGGTGGAATAAACAAGGTTTGGAAGGCTTAAAACCGAACTACGGAGGGGGAAGACCTTCAGAATTAA
>JAPDIW010000004.1 GCA_029259415.1 Archaeoglobi archaeon | reverse complement strand
GTTCTTTTTTAGGTCTTCCTGGCTTCTTTAGCCTTGGAATCTCTCCTGTTTCCACGTATTGTTTGTAGATCTGATTTACTCTTCTTGTTGAGATTCCTTCAATCTCTGCTATTATTCTGGTTGGTGTCCCCTTCTTCTTTTCTCTGATTATCCATTTTATCGCTTTTTCATCGAGTTTCACACAGGGGTTTGTTGAAGTGGGAAATAATTTCGGGAAAAGACATGCCTATAAGGAATTGAAAAATCCTTTCAGTTTTGAACAGTGTTTATGCTTTTCTCGTAACGAGGAAGTTCGTGAGCTCCAGCAATATCTCTTTGGCTTTGCTTTCCGGCAAAATATCAAGCTTCCTTTTTGCCTCTTCAGCCATTTCTCTGGCCTTCTTTGCAGCATAGTCAATCGCTCCGCATTCTCTGAGTTTTTCGATGTCTTCTCTGATCTCCGAAGCGTCAGCCTTGCCTTTTCCAAACGTTTTAAGCTTTATACCCTTCTCAAAGGCCTTTATGACAATAAGGGTCTTTTTGCCTTTAAGAATGTCGCTCCCCCAGTCCTTTCCTGTCTCCTCAGTCAAATCCAGAAGATCGTCTTGAATTTGAAATCCCACACCGCTGAGAAGTCCGTAGTCCCACAGCGCCTTAACAACTTTCTCGTCCTCACCAAAAAGGATTGCCGGCATGGCTGCAGAAGCTGCTATCAGAACTCCCGTTTTCAGCTCGACCATCTTTAAATATTCCTCTTCAGAAACCGTCTCCCTCTCTTCAAAGCTCATGTCGTAGTACTGCCCCTCGCAGATTTTTATGCAAACGTCCGAAAGCATTTCCGTAGCCTTTCTTATTCCCTCGCTCTCGACATCGCAGGCAGTAAGAAGCTTGAAAGCCTCTGCAAAAAGCGTATCGCCGGCAAGAATTGCTGTAGCTTCACCGTAAATTCTATGCACTGTAGGAACGCCCCTCCTCATCTCATCCCTGTCCATTATGTCGTCGTGCACCAGCGTGAAGTTGTGAATCGTTTCAATGCTCAGTGCTGCAGGGATAATCTTTCTGTAATCCTTCCCAAGAGCTTCTGCAGTTAAAAGGCTGATCACCGGCCTCAACCTCTTTCCTCCAGCCTTTATCAGGTGCCTTGCTGCTTTATAGAGGCCAAGTGGTTCTTTTTCAGGCAAAAGCTCCTCGATAGCCTTGTTGATTATTTCAGCCCTTTTTGCTATCTCTTCCTTCAGCATGGCAATCAACCCCTGAATTCCATCCACTCTTTCAGCATTCCTGTTACAAACACTTCAAGACCTTTCAGCTCTCTCAAGTTCCTGCATCCTGTTAAAAACATTGCCGTTTTTAGCCCCCTCCTGAAGTACTCGATTTCTTCTTTGACTCTCTCAACCCCTTCAACAGCGGCTCTTAGGAACGGCAGTGCGGCACTGCCCACTTCCGCCCCAATCGCTATGCTCTTCGCAATGTCAAGACCACTCCTCAGCCCACCTGTTGCGATTAACGGCAGTATTCCCTTGCAATCGACAATACTGAAGGCTGTCGGCAAACCCCAGTCCCAGAAATCAACGCCAACCGACTTGGAAATTTCGTCAGAAACCCTGTAAACCTCAACACCGCTGAACGTCGTCCCTCCTTTCCCTCCAACATCTATTGCCGAAACACCCGCCTCTTTGAGCATAAATGCTATTTCTCTGCTGATTCCAGCTCCGGTCTCCTTGGCTATAACCGGAACCTTCACGGATTTGCAGACTTCTTCCAGCATCTCCAATCCCTTTTCGGCGTTCAAATCGCCTTCTGGCTGAATGGCCTCCTGAAGGTAGTTGAGATGAATCGCAACCGCATCCGCATCAATCATCTCCACGGCCTTATCAACGATCTCAGCACCCTTCTCTATAACCTGCGGGATGCCAATGTTGGCGTAGATGAAGGCCTTTGGAGCTTTCTCTCTAACAACCGTAAAGCTGTCTGCAAGATTTTCATCCTCAATAGCCGCTCTCTGACTTCCCACACCCATGCCTATTCCTGCCTCTTCAACAGCCTCAGCCAAGCATGCGTTTATATCCCTCGTTTCGGGATGCCCGCCTGTCATCGAAGCGATGAGAAGTGGAAATGACAGCTTCTTTCCTAAAAACTCAACCTCAGTATCGATTTTCCGGTAATCTACTTCAGGAAGAGCTTTGTGAATAAGCATGACATCTTCAAGTCCCGTGTAGCCCGATTCAACTTCTTCCTCAAGGCAAATCCTGATGTGGTCGATTTTCCTCCTCGAAGTGCTCAGATTATCACCTCCGTTCCAACCTTCTCTCCCTGAAGGAACTTCTTCAAGTTTTCGTAATTGCCTTTGAAAACGTAGGCACTGCATTTGTGCCCCATTTCGTAAAGCCTTTGAAGTTTTCTCAACATGCCACCGGTCACATCCTCCTTTCCCTCACTTTCCCCGATTTCAGCAAGCATCTTCTCAAGCATGTTTCTATCAAGCTTTTCTACCACATTGCCGTTTAGATAAACACCGTCAACATCGGTCGCAAAGCCAATCCTTTTTGCCTTAAAAGCTTCTGCAAGATGGACAACAATGTCATCTCCAGAAAGAACTTCAATTCTCTCATTCATAACAACATCACCATGAAGAACAGGAAGAAAACCGTTTCTTAGAGCCTTCTCCACAATCTCCGCACTGTAAATCAGAAAGGGATGGATAGGGTATGCTGGTACATCAAACTCTGTTAAAACTGAGCAGAATCTCTCACTTAGCCTCAAACAGCCCAGATGCACCTTCGATGCCCCAAGAGGGCTTAATCCAAACCTTCTAACGTGTGGATGGCCGAATGAGCCCGCTCCGTGCACCAAAATCAGATTTTTCCAGTTTTCAGACATTGCCCTGCAGACTTCCTTTAGCTCAACTTCCTTCAGCTTTTCATACGCCCCTTCACTCTTGTCGGTTATCACCGAACCCCCTATTTTGAGGATTGTCAGTTCACTCTTCAACTCTTACCCCCTCCTTCTCCGGCTCAACAACAAAGCTTCCTTCCGGTTTCTCACCTTTGTAGAGCCCAAAAATGCACCCTCCACCACCTGCACCCGTAATCTTCGCCCTTAGCCCTTTTCTCTCAAGCTCAGCAATTGTTTCATCAATTTCGGGATTGCTCACCCCTATTGCCCTCAATAACGACTGATTTATTGCAATGAGTTCCTCAAGCTGATCCCTACTTTTGATTTCAGCAGCTTCAAGCGAGACGGCATCTATTGAGTCAAAAATCTTCTCCATGACTTCTGGATGCTTCTCTCTCAGCTCTGCAACTTTTTTCACCATCTCCGCCGTTGACCTGCTGCCAAAGTTGATTACGAAGAACTTAAAAGGCATTGACACTTTTTTCCGCTCTGGAAAAAGCCATGAACCGCCAAAGGTGGAGATGAATGGGTCTATTCCGCTCGCCCTGCCCTGAACATCAATCTCAACCTGCTTTGCCATCTGGAAAATACTCTCTTTGTCCATCCCACCCTCGAACTCAGCGTTAAGGGCTGCAAGCGTTGCAACGATAACAGCCCCAGAACTTCCAAGCCCTGAGCCGATTGGGATGTCACTATCTATTTCAATTTCAGCACCCGATATGTTCTTTACTTCCAAAAACCTCCTAACAGCCTGAACAACGTAAGGATGCCTGTCAAAATCCAGGCCACTCTCTCCCAGCACGGACTTAATTCTGAAACTGTTGGATTTTCTCACCTCAACCTTGCATCTGAGGTTGATCGCAGACACCACCGCATGCCTGCCGTAAACCACTGCATGCTCACCGAACAGAATTATCTTTCCGGGTGCTGATGCAATCATTGTGTTGAATACGGGAAAAACTTAAAGAATTTTGTGCAAACATTATCTACATGAAGATCGTTTTTCATCCGAAATTCTACACAGTCTACACCTCAGACCCAGCAGCAGAGGCCGGAAGAATGGAGGCAATAATGGAAGAGCTAAGAGATTACGAAGTTGTTGAACCGGAACCGGCGAGAATGGAGGACATACTCCTGATTCACACGAGAGAGCATTACATGTATGTGAAGAGCGAGCCTGAGATTTACGAAGTTGCGATTCTTGCTGCTGGAGGAGCAATTCTTGCTTCCGAGATCGCCTTTAACGAGCCTGCCTTTGCGGCAATACGCCCTCCAGGCCATCATGCAAGTCCAGACAGCAGCTGGGGGTTCTGCTACTTCAACAACATAGCCATTGCTGTCAAAAAGCTGCTGGTGGAGGGGAAGATTAAGAGAGCTGTAATCGTGGACTTCGATTTGCATTATGGAGACGGAACGGCTAACGCCTTTGCGGGAGTTGAAGAGGTCAAGTATCACCACATGAAGGGTGCAGACATTGCAGGCATAGAGCAGTTCCTCAAGGAAAACGATTACGACATAATTGCGGTCTCAGCGGGCTTCGACAGGCATAAGGATGACTGGGGAGGGATACTCGAAACTGAAGACTACAGGGAGATTGGGAAAATCGTTAAGGAGTACGCTGAGGAGAAGTGCGAGGGAAGGAGATTTGCAGTTCTTGAAGGGGGCTACAATCACTCCGTGCTTGGTAAAAACGTTCGTGCATTTGTCAAGGGCCTTGAATAAAGAGTAGCCTCTCTGAACTCCTCCTCGTCATCGCATTCATCCCAGACTCCCTTCAAAAACAGTTCCTCGTATCTTCTCCTCTCCACCCCAAAGTAGTCCCTTTCGCTGGTTCCTCTGAAGTAAAGCCGGTTTACGGGATTCGTCGGGTTTTTGAGCACATCTGGAGCGCAGAAGGGGGCACCATAGTAATACTGCAGAAAGCTCTCGTTGAGTGGTTTTCTCTCGAACCTCGTAACGTCAAGTAGAACTATTCTGCCGTCGCAGTACATGGCCTCATAATCCTCCCACGGAGTGTAAGAGTATCCTTCTTTCCATAACCTGTAGAGAAGTCTTGCGGTCAGGTAAATCGACCCTTCTATTATTTTCCTGCTCTTCTCATCATTTTTCATCATGTCTCCGTCCCTCAACTCGGAGAGAGGGATGCCGTCAATCCACTCCTGCAACATGAATTCATCGGTGTAGGCTATCGGTACTGCAATGTCGTCTTTGAACTTCTCAAATAGGCCTTCTAGAGGATCCAGTATATCTTTAAAGCTTCTCACCGGAGAGTTCGGTGAGAGCACATTGAGGACGAAGGTTTTTCCAGCAGCATCGATTCTGAAAACGTAGTACCTAACCCATGCTGAAAGCATCGAAACGCTGAATTCATCCGCCATCTCTTTTAGGCTAAGTTCTTCTATAGCCTGCGAGATCTTCTCCTCAATCCTTCTTCTTCGCTCCTCTGGAGTGGAGCCGAAAAGAGACTTTTTAAGGAGCGCTACCGAAACCCCCCAGCAGACAACGTGGTCAGCAGTGACATTTTCGTCAATCTTCAAACGGAAACTCATAGCTCTCCATGTTTATCTGCGCCACCCTTCTTACTATTCCCTTGGTTCCGCAATCCTGGCAGACAACGATGTAAATTTCAGCATCAAACTCGGCATTTCTCCTTCTGAATTTTCCCTTCCTCTCCTCAAGAATTTCAACTCGATGAAGCTTTCCGTCATCACATATAGGACACTCTATCTCCAGGTAGGCCATAAAAAAAGTCCTCTATGCAACTTAAAATGTTTTTGAAATCTTAGCTAGTTTACGGTCGTTTGGAAGCAGTAATGTGAGGATGAAGGCCACGGTAATGGGGGCTGTTAGATAGGTGAAGTATAGCTCAGCGCTGCTGATGAAGTAGATCGCTCCGAGTGTTAAGGCTACGGAAATGGCTCTGCTCGTCAATCCAACAAAGCCTGTAGCGCTGCCGTGAACCTCTTTGTCGCAGAACTTTCCTATCCAGTCCATTATTATCGCGTATGCAGGGAGCATAAGCAAACCGCTAATGCCGAGGAACACGAATAGCAGAGTGGCGTTCAGAGCAAAGGTCAGGATGATGAAGAAAGCAGCAATCAAAGGAGTTATAGCTCTCATATACACCGTCCTCAAATTCACCCTGGCTACTCTGTCAGGAATGATTGCAACACCAATCAGTCCGAGAACTATGGCGAGAGCAACGGCATCTCCTGCAACCTTTTCAAGGCCGGCACTCCTCAAAGCGGGCTGCAACCAAGTTGCCAGGTTGTCAAAGGTTGCAACACCGAAGCCGAGAATCGCTCCGACAATCCACAGGTCCTTTCTTCTCAAAACTGCCCCGAATTGCCTGACAGCAAAGCTTTCTGCCCTAGTAAACTTCACAGCCCTCACTGATATTAGCACAAGCACAATTCCAGCAGTTGCCACTGCTGCTGCCGGCAAGACAAGCATCGTTAATCCTCCAGCAGTGTAGAGTTTCATGCCAGCAGCGAGAGCAAATACTGTACCAAGGTACATGGAGAGGCTAAGGATTGAAATGACAAGCGTCCTTCTCTCCTCGTAAAGCTGTGATGCGTAGGGAACAAAGGCGTTGAGCAGAAATGGCTGTCCCAAAGCACCTGAAAGCTGGCAAACAAGGAGCCAGTAGTAATTAAAGCTTAGAAGCCTTCCTGCTGCGGCAAAGAAGGTCATTACGCTGCCAAACAAAAACCACTTCTTGAAGTCCCTGTCGAGAAGCAGACCGCTCGGTATGGTGAGAATGAGGAAGAAGATTGGGTAAGTTACTGCCAGAAGTCCGAGTAGCTCCACGGAGACGTTTATTTCCTCTGAAACAAGTGTAAGGACTGGGGAAAATGTGACCCAGACAGCCTGCGAGGCAAAAACGATGAGTATAAAGCCTGCCGTAAGCAATGCCTTCATCTGAACCACTCTATGACCACGTTCTTTATCAGCTCAACAGCAACATCTTCAGGAATCGATTCGAGCAGCATGGGTATAACGCTGGAGTCCAACCTGCCCTCCTCTATACCCTTTATAATCTCCGCAAAGTCTCCCCTCTCAGCCATTGCGTAGATTTGCTTCGTGTCCACTTCTGGTTTCATCTCCACCGCTTTTGCAGCATCTTCTACAAACTCTTCCGCAACCTCATCGTGAATTGGGCTGAGAGTGAGGTGTATGTTGTCGGGAATGCCGTAATTTTTCAGGCCCTTCTGAAGGTGAAGCTGCCAGCCAAGCTTTTTCATGTTGTTCACAAAGCCCATCAGGTCAATTTCCGGATTTGCCATAGACAAAACGCTGCTCTCAACCTTACCAACACTTTCAAAACCGAGTTTTTTCAGTCCTTTGTATATCTTGCTCCTTGCCGAGAGGATTTTTGAGGCAAGGTTCTTGTACCCCTCCACGCCCAGGTATTTAATCACGGCAAAAGCAGCGGCAAGCGGCCCTTCTGGGCGGGATGAGAGCACTGCCTGATTCACAAAAACGTAACCGGGTGAGGAAACGTCAACGAACATCGAACACTTCTTGAGTTCAGCATTTCTGAAAAGAACTACTGAGGCTCCTTTCGGTGCGTAGCCGTATTTGTGAGCATCGAGAGAGATTGATGTGACACCCTCAACCCTGAAATCGAATTTTGGCAGGTTCTCACCAAGCATCTCGAAGAAGGGCAGAATGAAGCCGCCAAGACATGCATCAACGTGAAGCGGGATGTTTTTCTCTACTGCAATTTCTGCTATCTCTTCCACAGGGTCTATCGTGCCGAAGGGCCAGTTGGGGGCAGAGAGGGCAATTAAAGCAGTTTTATCGCTGACAGCCTCAGCAAAAGCATCAGTATCGGCTTTGGCATCTTTTACTGGCAACCTCACAACCTTCAGGCCGAGGTAATCTGCAGCTTTCAAAAAGGCCGGATGGATTGAAACTGGAGCGAGTATTTCAGGAACTTCTGCCTCTCCTTTTCTCTTCCTGTAAAAGTCTCTCGCTGCCTTTACAGCGAGCATTATGCTCTCCGTCCCTCCGAGGGTGAAGGAGCCCAGAGCATCGGCACCGTGCATCAAGCTTTTTGCAAATCCAACTACTTCCTTCTCGAAGAACATCGCACTCCTGAACACCGTGAAGTCGAGCAGATTTTTCTCGGCAAAGCGAAGCAGTGCTTCTTCCGCAACCTTCCTTATGTTCTCATCTCCCGTTTCGTAAACATAGGCGAACAGCCTACCACTCTTTGGATCGAGATCCTCTGACTCTGCTCTCTCAAGTATAGAAAGCACCTCATCAATTGTCATCTTTTAAATTGATTTTTATTAAAAAATAAATGTTTCGGTTTGATATGGTGTAGGGATTAAACAGCTTACTAAACATCTGAGCGTAATTTCAGCTCCTGTAAGCTTTAGGAATATAAATGCAGCAGGGCTCTTCAGCCAGATAATCTCCCGATACAGCATAAGCCCTTGCCCTGCTTCCTCCGCAGATTTTTCGATACTCGCAGACGCCGCACTTGCCCTTCAGCCTGTCAGGGTCTTTCAGGTTTACGAAGATTTCCGAGTTGGAGTAAATCTCTGCCACACTCTTTTCCCTCACATTGCCCGCAACTATTGGAAGAAATCCGCTGGGATAAATCTCGCCGATGTGGCTTATGAAAAGCATCCCTCGCCCATCTGTTATCCCGACACTTCTTCTTATTCCGTCTGTGCTCAGGCTTCTTCCATGTCCGCCCGCAACGATCTGTGAAGCTTCCCCTTCAGGTAGCTCATTCAACCTTTCGAGCAACTGTCTGTAAAGCTCACCCACCTGTGGCATCTCTCCCTTATCTCTCATAAGCTCGATTCTTCTCAGATGCGTGGCTGCAGAGCTCTTAACGTTCAATCCCGTCTTCCTGCTGACATCGTAGAGCCAGCAGAGAATGTCCTCAAACTGCTGGGGTGAAGGCATCATCTCAGCTTTCGCTCTACCTGTAGGCACTACAAAGAATACGTCCCACATCACAGCCCCAAGCTCGAGGCAGAGTTTCGCCATATTCGGCAGGTCATCAATGTTGCCCCTGTGTACAGTCGTGTTAATCTGAAAAGGCAGTCCCACCTTTTTTGCATTATTTATCGCCTCCATGCTCATCCTAAATGTCCCTTTTACCCCTCTGAAGGAGTCGTGCTTTTCTTCATCGCTTCCATCTATGCTAATAGCAACCCTCGCTACTCCAGCTTTTTTCAGCTCCTCAAGTTTATCAACAGTTGCCTTCTCCGTTCCGCTGAAGGCTATGGCAACTCTGAATCCCTTGCTCGATGCGTAGGAGACTATCTCTGTAACATCATCTCTCATCAGCGGGTCTCCGCCGGTTATAATCAAAAGTGGCTTTGGGGTAAACTCAGAAAGCTGGTTTATGACATTAAAACACTCCTCCGTCGACAGCTCATCTGGATGTCTCTTTCTGATGGCTTTTGCCCTGCAGTGCCTGCATGCGAGCATACAAGCTCTTGTCAGCTCCCAGAAGATGATAAATGGGGAATTCATTTTACTCCCTTTCAAAAGCCTCCTTCACAAGCTTAATCGCACACAAATCTCCGCACATGCTGCAGGCCTCGCTCTCCGACCTTCTCTTGCTGTGGATTTCCCTTGCCTTTTCAGGGTCAATTGAGAGCTGGAATTGCCTCTCCCAGTCGAGATTCTTTCTGGCGAGTGACATCTCATAATCTCTTTTCCTCGCCCTTTCTCTCTGCCCCTCCTTAACTAGATCAATCGCATGAGCAGCGATTTTCGCGGCTATGACTCCTTCCCTAACATCTTCAACCGACGGCAGGGCGAGGTGCTCTGAAGGAGTGACGTAGCATATGAAGTCAGCCCCAGCCATTCCAGCTACTGCAGCACCTATTGCAGCAGCTATGTGGTCATAACCTGCAGCAATGTCTGTCACGAGAGGGCCAAGAAGGTAGAGGGGGGCGTTATCGGTTACGCTCTTCATAGCCTTAACAGAGGTTTCAATCTGATCGAGGGGGACGTGTCCGGGCCCTTCAACCATGCACTGCACTCCTGCCTCTCTGCACCTCTCCACAAGCTCTCCAAGCATTATGAACTCCGTGTACTTCGCCCTGTCTCCGGCATCATGAATGCATCCTGGCCTGTAAGCGTCTCCAAGGCTGATTGTAACATCATACTCCTTCAGGATTTCCAGCAGGTAGTCGAAGTCCTTGTAGTATGGATTCTCCTTCTCGTTGTGGAGCATCCAGCCGATTATTATTGCTCCACCCCTGCTCACAACCCCCAGCAACCTCTTCGACCTCTTAAGCCTCTCAATACTGACCCAGTTGACTCCAGAATGAATTGTCATGAAATCAACCCCGTCCTTCGCATGCTTCTCAACAGCTTTGAAAAAGTCGTCCTCGCTCATGTCAACGACTCTTCTGCAGTCCCTCGCCGCCTGGTAAATCGGAACGGTTCCGAATGGAACCTTAACGACGTCCATTATCTTCTTCCTTATTGCATCCAGGTTACCTCCTGAGGACAAATCCATAACCGCATCTGCACCGGCTTTTTGAGCGACAATTGCCTTCTCAATCTCTTCATCAACGTTTATGTAGTCCGCTGAAGTCCCGACATTGGCGTTAACTTTCGTTGAGGTAAGCATCCCGACAGCCCTCGGCTCTATATCCTCTCTCCTCACGTTTTTGGGTAATACGACGTAACCGTGAGAAATGAGTCTGATCAGCTTCTCAGCTTCCAGTCCTTCATATTCTGCAGCCTTTTTCACGAAATCTGAGATTATGCCTTTCTTGGCTTCCTCGATTAGAGTCATGGTAATAAAAAAGACTTGAGGGCAAAAAAACTTTGCCCGCTAAAAGTGGCTCATGATTTCATCAATCAGGGCGTAGGAGGTCTTTATCTTGCTCACATCACCGAAGTACGTGAGGTTCCATATGACGATGTGACTAACTCCCAGCTTCTCGTACTGCTCGAACTGCTGGACGATTTCCTCAGGTGTTCCCGCGATGTAGGCGAGCCTCATGATCTCATCTGGAACCTGCTTTATTGCCTCCATAATCTGCTCCTTGGTGTACTTTGTGGGAATGTAGTCGAGCAGGCCGTAGAATTTGCCAAACGGGTGCTTGTAGCCGAGCATCTCATAGAACTCTGATGGCATCAGCAGAGCGTGAACTTTCAGTATTGGAGACTGAAGGAGTCTGTTCACCTCCTCGGGCTTCTCGTCCACAACAAGGCTCACGAAAATAGCCTTGGTTATTTCCTCAGGCTCTCTGCCAAACTCCTTCGCATATCTGTCCAGCTTCTCCGCTCTTTCTTTGTAAACCTCAGGTGGTAAAGTTGTGGGCAGCCATCCGTCGCCATGCTTGGCAGTGAGCTTCAGCATTCTGTCTCCATGTGCCCCAAACCAGAACGGGAGCTTTCCCAACGGCTTGACATCAAAAACTGCATCCTCCAAGCGGTAGAATTTTCCCTCATAATTTATCGGCTCTCCGTAATCGCTGTTAAGCATTAGCTTCATGACCTCTACTGCCTCCTCAAGCCTCGAAACGGGTTTGCTGAAATCGATGCCGTAAGGAACGATGTTCTCAGCCTCCCCCGCACCTATGCCGAGGATGAACCTTCCCTTGGTCGCGTGGTCTGCTGTTACAGCCTGCTGAAGCAGTACTGCAGGATGTCTCCTGAAGACTTCAGTCACGGAGGTTCCAAACTTTATTTTCTCAGTTGCAGGCGCAGCGTAGCATATCTCGCAGAACGCGTCGTAGAACATATGGCATGAGGGGTAGCGCATAGCGAAAATTGTCTCCTTCCAAAGGTCGTGCGGATACCATCCCATCAGGTGGTCAGCAACCCAAATAGCATCGTAGCCCTTTTCCTCCATCCTCTTGGCCGTTTTTGGCACTTCCTCAATCGGTGGAAAAGTTGGTGCAACAGTACCGAACTCCATGAGTTGAAAAAGATTTCACACTATATGAACTTTTTTAAAAATTAACGATACATAGATAGGTCATGCTCACTTTTTCCACCTGAAATTTTCTGCATCATCCAGATAACGTAGAGCTTGCAGCGGTGAACCTGCTTTACGGCATCCATGAAAAGGTTCTTGTTGAGACCATCGAAGTAAAGCTCCCTCGTGAACTGGAAGAGCTGGGGGTCGTTGACGTTTGGCAGAATCTGAAAACCGGTGGGAAGGAAAAGGAGTGTAAGTCTCATCTCCCATAGCAGCTCGTTTCTCTTCTCGGGGTTTAAGCTCATCAGAGAGCGGTAGTGCTCATCGCTAAGCTTAATCCCGGAAGCAATAACGACCATATCGTCCCTGTTCTTGGGGAAAACAACGTCAATAAACTGTCTCGAGTTCGGAGGAGTTTCAGCGACGAAGTGGTAATCAGCGTTCTCGTCTGCAACCTTGTCCTTGTAAATCCCCTCCTCAACCAGCCATTCCCTGACCTTCTTTGCAACCTCGTCTTTCATGGATTAAGTCGTAAATCAGGCTTTATTTTTCTTCCCATGGTATAACTAAATTTCAGCAGCCTTTTAAAATGCTTCAACATACACTAATCAATGAAGCTGTTCGATAAAGTTTACGCCTACACTTGGGGGAAAGCATTTCGAGACTCCTCAAACTGCTACATAATCGCGGATGAGGAGTTCACCGTCATCGATCCCGGCACGTTCAAGAGCTATACCAACCTGCGGGGTTTGATGAGGAATGACGGACTGAAGGATGTAAACTACGTGTTCAACACTCACCTTCATCGAGATCATTGTGAGAGCAACGTCCTTTTTGCAGAAAATGGGGCTTTGCTCGGTTTTGATGCAAGAGAGCTTTCCGTTTCACAGTATCGCTTCAACTTGGACATAAAACTCGGAAAGAGGTTCGTTGTAGGGAACACTGAAATTGAAATACTGAGAACTCCCGGCCACTCTCCCGGTAGCCTCACCTTCTACCTTCCTGAGTACTCGGCAGCAATAACAGGTGACCTGATTTTTGAAAACGGTGTTCCGGGCAGATTCGACGTTTACGGCAGCGATAAAAAAGAGCTGGCGAAGTCTATAGAGAAGCTCCGACTTCTGGATGTCGAGTACATTCTTCCAGGGCACGGAAGGATAATGCAGGGCAGAGAGGGAATTGATGCCATGCTCGAAGCAACTGCGGAAGTTTTGCTCATTTGAGGAAAACCAATTTATCTTCACGCCTAAGCTTTAAAGTGGACGAGTTGTTCTGCCCCCAGTGCGGGATGCTGAAAAAGAGGTGTAAATGTAAAAAGCAGAGCATAAGGCAGCGCAACCTCGAACTTCTGAGGAAAGTAGGTTTTAAGGAATCTCTCCTCCCGCTTTTCACCACAAATGATGAAATCGTCCTCTACAAGGTTCTCAGACCCTACAAAGAAACGCCTACTGAAGACCCTGACTTTTTACCCCCTCAACTTGCCGAGTGTTTGAGAAAAAGGGGCATTGAGAAGCTTTTTCCCTTCCAGAAGGAGGCAATGTTTCGGCTGATGGAGGGTGAGAATGTTGTCATCACCGCCCCCACAGGATTTGGCAAGACTGAGGCCTTTGTTATCCCCATGCTCTGGAGAACTTTAAAAGGAGGTAAGGCAATGGTCTTCTACCCCACCAAAGCTCTCGCGAGAGATCAGGAGGAGAAGATAAAGTTCTACGCCTCTCATCTCGGCTTAAAAGCGGTAAGATTTGACGGAGATTCTGACAGGGAGGAACGCAGGGCTGTTCTCAGCGGGAAGTGCGACATTATCCTCACAAACCCAGATATGGTCGATTACCACCTCAGAAACACGCCAGCGTTCAGAAGAATCTGCAGAGAGTTTGCATTCATAGCAGTTGACGAACTTCACATATATACCGGTGTTCTAGGGAGCAACATGCACTACCTCGTGAAGAGGCTCTCAAGGTTTGCCGATTTCCAGATTGCGTGCGCTTCAGCCACGCTTTCCAATGCCGCTGAATTTGCGGAGGAGCTTTTCGACAGAAAATTTGTTCTCATCTCTGGGGAACACAGAAAGGGAACTCTCCATCTAATCTTCCGCTACACACCCAGTTTGTACTCGGCAGTCAGAGATATTGTTGCGGCTTTGAGGAACAGAAAAATCATCGTGTTCGGGAACAGCTACAAAACTGTTGAGACGATAAACCTGATACTCAGGCGGTATGGATTTAGGTCTGCAATACACAAGAGCGGACTGCCGAAGGAGGTAAGGCAGGAGGTGGAGGAGAAGTTCAAGAGAGGCGAGATAAACATCGTCGTCTCGACACCAACTCTAGAGCTTGGGATAGACATCGGAGATGTTGATGCAGTCGTTTCCGAGCTTGTTCCTTACGGGCAGTTAATCCAGAGAGTTGGGAGGGCGGGGAGAAAGGGGCAGGAGAGCATAGGTGTTGTAATCCTGAGAGAGGAGGATTCGATAAGCACTTATTACAGAGCAAATCCTGAGGATTACTTTAAAGAGGAGGCCAACGGCTATGTTGAGAGGTACAACGAGGAGGTTATGAAGTTCCAGCTTCTTTCCATGTGCATCGAGAAACCCGTCAGCTTTAAGGAGCTGGACAGGCAGTCCATGGAAATTATGAAGAAGCTGCAGGCGGAGGGATTGGTTGTTGAGAGAGAAGGAGAATTTTATCCCACTGCAAGAGGAGTTGAGTTAAGCAGGAATTTTAGTTTTCGTGGAATAGGCGATACTGTAAAAATCTACCACGACGGAAAGTTCATAGGAGAGAGGGCTTTGCCTATAGCCGTAAAGGAACTGTTTCCGGGGAGCATTTTGGTACATAACGGTGTTAGGTACAGGACTGTGGAACTCGACCTCAAAAGACTGAGAGCTGAAGTCCTGAGGATAGATGACGGATATGAGGTGACAGACCCGCTGTACACAACTATTCCAAGAATAATAGAGGTCGAGGAGGAAATTGAGGACCCTGTCAACGCCATATACTGCACCCTCGAAATAAACTACATTGTTCACGGATACATTGAGAGGAACGTGTTCGACAGAGAAAAAAAGGACTTCAGATATCTTGATGAGCCGGTTAGCTACACATTCAAGACAAAGGGATTCCTTTTTTCCGCTCCCTTCCCCGACCCCGAAGACTACGAGGACTACTATGCCGGAAGCTTCCATGCGTTGGAGCATGTTCTCATCGAAACAACGGATGTCATAACGGGTGGGGGGAGCAGAGAAATGGGTGGAATATCCGTCCCTGACGGAGATATTTTCGTTTATGATGCAAGTGTTGGGGGGAGCGGTCTATCAAAGCTCCTTTTCAAAAGGCTCAGAAGAGCTTTCGAAATTTGCGAGGCAATTCTCAAAAGTTGTGAATGTGGAAGAGTTGACGGCTGTCCACGATGTACTTACAGCTACCAGTGCGGAAACAACAACCAACCGCTCAATAGGATCGGAGCGCTCAACATTGCTGAAAAAGTCGTAAAAGGTATAAAAAGAAAAACAGACTGGAGGAAGTACACCGATGTTATCGAGATCAGATATTTCCCCTAGTAGTTTGCCCTTACAACTGCCATTCTCTTAAGACTTTTACAGAGTTCCTCGGCCTCCCTCTCTTTCCCCATTGCCTTCATTATTCCCATGCAGAGCTTGAAAATTGCTTCCTGGTGTTCGTTTTTCTGTCTGAAAATCTGCACGGGAGATATGTTCAGGCTGTCGTATTCATTGAAATACTCATTTTCCAAGCCGTAGCATTCAAAAGTCTTTTTCACGTGGAAAAGAAGCAGATGCAGATGCACAAGCTCCTCTTTGCCAAACTGGCCAGACATATCTTCTCTTCTCACCACAACACTTAAATTTATCGGTAAAAGGAGAAAGGAGAAGGCTTAAATTTTAAAAAAAAGTATAATAATTTATCATCCCATAACTACACAATTGAAAATAGTTGCTCAAGAATTTTCACAAGCTTTTTACCGCTCGGTGTTAGCTCATACGAATCGCTGTTCTTTTCAACGATGTTCAGCTGCATCAGTGCCTTTAGGTGCCTGTCAAGAATACCAGGGTTCAACTTTGTCTCGAACATCAACTGAGAGAACCGGAGGGGAGCTTTTTCAAGGCTGAAAAGAATGTTACTCATCCCACTGCGGGAAATAACTTTCAAAACCTTCTGACTTTCCCCATCCGGCTTCTTGCCAAAGAGTGTATCGACGTCAAGCATCTTATCACCCCGTTCATCATTACTACTATTATTGTAATTGTAGTTTTACACATCTTGTTGATAAGACTTTTGGTTTTGAGTGTAATTACAGAAAAGTAACATTGCAAAATCCACTATGAAGTATACTATGTACACTATAAATTAAAATATTGAATTGGAATTGACTTTCGTCATTACAGATGAGTAATAACTTGTACTGAATTACAAAAAATAAATCCTTATTTTGTGAAAAAAGCCTATATTTGTTGCCTACACTTTTTAGTTAATGCTCCGACCGGTCGAAGCTAAAATCGTAAAGCTCGCTGTGGTGAGCAGAAGGACAAGAGCCCTTATTACTATAGATTCTAAAACTCTTAATTACAGAGTGGTTGACTGTTCTAGAAAGCTTTTTTGCCGGATTCACGTTTCCAAAAACTGTCCCCCTTACTGCCCGGTTATTGTTGCCGCAAAGGACTTTGTCTCAGGCAGGAGAGAGCCTAGAGCAGAAGTTAAGGTTCTTGAATAGTGCTAAGCTTCTTAACCATGTATCCCTCCCTAAGCCTGTAACCGAGCTTTCTGTAGTAGTCCCTCACCCCAACTCCGCTTATCACCGCAATTTTGTCGTAGCTTTCACGTGCAATCTCCTCAGCCTCCCTAAGCAACCTCCCTCCGAACCCCCTGTGCTGAAACGCGTTGCCACTCTCTCCAATCGGAACTGCCCTGCCGTAAACGTGAAGCTCCCTGATTAAGGCGGCATCCTTCAACGCACTTATGAACGGCTCTTTGGGGAACCTGAGCCTCACGAAGCCAACGATAGCATCATACTCCGGAATTTCAAACGATATGAAGAACTCTTTCCCTCCAGACGCCTTGTACTCTCTGATGACAAGTTCTGCCTTTGAATACTCTTCTGGATTGACCCCTTTGTGCCCAACCTCTCTGCACCGGATGCATCTGCAACTGTAGCCAAGATCCCTCAACCTTCTGTGGACGAGTTGCCTTATGTTGCCCTTGTCCAGCCCTATCGCCGCTTTTACGGGAATATCTCGCTGGATTCTCTGAACCCTAACCCACTCCGGGAAGTATCGCTTCGCCTTTGATATAAGCTCGACAACTTCTTCTGTTGTGTAAGGTCTGTACTCTCCACGCTTCCACATCTCGTAAAGGTCTGTGCCCTCCACAACCAGTGTTGGGTAAATTTTGAGGTAGTCTGGCTTGAAGCTCTCATTTTCGAAAATTTCTTTGAACATTCTCAGATCTCTTTCGAAGTTCGAGCCTGGTAAACCCGGCATGACATGGTAGCCCACCTTAAACGCAGAATCCCTGAGCAATCTCGTCGCTTCAATTACTTCTTTAACCGTGTGCCCCCTCCTTATTCCCTCCAACACATCGTCGTAGATGCTCTGAACTCCCAGCTCAACCTTCGTCCCTCCAAATCTCAGCATCTCTCTTATGTGCTCTTCCCTTGCATAATCGGGACGTGTTTCGAACGTTACACCCACACATCTCGCCCTCGCTCTTTCGTTCTTCCTCTTCGCCCTCTCAATGTCGCTTTCTATCTTTGCACGGCTGTTGAAAGCGTTGAGAGCGTTGAAAATGCCGAGCATAAACCTCTCCTTGTACTCCGCATCCCTCGCTGGGAACGTTCCACCCATCACGATAATCTCAACCTTGCTCACGTCATGTCCAATGCTCTCCAGCTCCCTCAGCCTCGCAGTAACCTGCTTAAACGCATCGTAACCGTGCTGCTTCCCCCTCATGGCTGCCGGCTCAAGCCCCACGTAGCTCTGGGGGGTGTTTCTCTCAACCCCTCCCGGGCATGGCAGACACTTGCCGTGAGGGCATGGGGCTGGAGAGGTCATAACTGCAACGACAGCAACACCGCTGATTGTTCTTACCGGCTTGACTCTGAGGATATCCTTTAGCTTCCCGTAAAGCTCGGTGTTCTTTGCAGCCTGCAGTATTTCTGCATCTGAGGGAATCGTTGAGAGTCTTTTCCTTCTGGCAAATAACCTCTTTATCCTTAGAACGTCCTCCTTGCTCCTTGCGTTCTCTGCAATCTCTTTTGCAAGTTCAAACACCTGAAAAGTAGGGATCAGCGGTTAAAATCTTTTACCTCCCTCTCGACCTCAGCCCTGATCATTTCCACTATCTTTTCCCTACTCCTTCTGTTCCTTCTCTCTACGATTTCCTTCTCCCATGGGAATGGTAGAGCAGGATGCTTCTCGTCCTCGTAACTTATCAAAGGAGACAGTATTGCAGCAAGCTTAGGGGGATCTGTGTTCGACAGTGCTTTAACGAGGGCGATTATGAGTGGTATTTTCGATCCCCCTTCAACGAACGCTCTCTCCCCGAACTCAAGCTCGGAGTAAAGCCTATCTCTGAAAATCTTTTCCTTCGGAACGTGGGAAGAAATGAACTCCCTCTCATCAACTTCAACGCCTCTCCGGAAGTCCCTTGAAACCTTGATGAACGTCAGAGCAACGATGCTCCACTCAATGAAGTCCGCGATTCCCGGTCTGTCTGAGAGCAGTGGTTTGATTAAAATGGAGTAAAACGTGAGGAGGAAAAGAATGAGCATGAGAAACGACCTTTCAGACCTTATCCACTGGAAAACCTCCCCCTCAAAGGCTGTAGAAATGGCGGTGATTGCAAGGATAAGGAAGAGTGCCAAAGAGGGAATGGCCAGAGATGGAAGTCCAAAAACCTGTGAGAGGTAGGAGAACAGGTAGTAGGAAGAGAGACCTGCTACTACAAGAGATGTTGCGGAAATTAGGGTTTGATGGATCGGTTTATCGGTAAGCTTGATGTACGAAAATGCCAGAGAGCCGGAGAAGATTGCGATGTACCACCTCATACTCTGATATACCACGAAGTACTGCGGGTATCCGAGAGAGAGCAGGGAGTTGAAAGCTATGTCAAGCGAGATGATTAGCAACAGCGGAATTAAAACAAGCCTGAATTGGCTCAGTCTATCCAAGGACGCAAGAGCTGAGTAAGCAACTATCAGCGTCAAGAGTATAGCTCTCTGCGTTTCATCAGCCACAACAAAAACGCCCCCCAAGTAACCTCTCCTGATTCAGCAGGAAGAAGTAAAGGGAAAATGCAATTACGAGCCCTGACAGAAGCTTGCTAAACCTCATCGCCAACCACCCTCAGGTAGTCGTAAAATGCCTCAAGAAAATCCTTTCTTGTATATTCTTCCCCACCGTATGTGCCTCTCTCAAAGTAGTTCAGCAGGACTTCAGCTCTAACACCGAGCTTTTCCATAATCTCCCTCGCAGTCATGCTCTCAACCCTATCAAATCTTCTTCTGCCGATTTCATCAAGCCTTTTGACAATCTCCCCTATCCCCTTTGAATATGGAGTGATTTTGACTTCCAGCTCACCTTTCTTCCTTTTTCTTCCCTCTTCCTTAAAAGCGTAAACCTTTATTATGCCGTATTTTTTTGGTTCAAGAGTTATGGTATCGGTAAACTCCTCATTTCCGTTATATCTGACAAACGCAGGCTCGCTTAACCTGATTCTTATCCTCTCCCCAACATCCCAGACGTTTGGGAGGTCAGGATGCTCTTTTTCGACAAAAAACTCAATTTTTTCAACTCTGAAAAGCATGCGGTAAGCGAGAAAAGCTGCAAGGCTGATTGCCGCCACCAAAACCGGTATGAAGATGTAAGGCGAAAGGTTGGAGAATTCCTTGACAGCGGGGAAGTACTTCTCACTGCCGGAGTAAATTATGAGTTTTGCTGAATCAACATCGAACTCCGCAACACCGTTTAAAAGCTCTTTCCTGATGCCGTCAACCTCAACAAACCCATCAGCAGGATTTCCATTTTCGTCAACCACCTGAACTATCAGCTTCCCATCCACTTTCTGCGTCCTTACCTCAACGGGTTCTTTCATGTAAACGACTTTTGTGTCGGAGTAGAGCAAAACCGGCACTTCTACTCTCAGTTCGTTCTTTCCCAGACTTAACGGGATTTTTGCCGAAAACTCTCCGTTAGTTGCGTTAACCGTAATATTTCCTATCTTTACCGTAGCGTTTACAGGCTTACCGTTAAAATAGACCATTCCCGTAACGTTCTCGTTCCTACCAACAGTTTCGTTAAGAATGACCATTATCTCTCCAGCCTCAACCTCCTTTCTGAACTCGGCGGGAAGGAGGTAGCCCATTCCCTTAAAAATGAGTGCTATCTCATGCTTTCCACTGGTGAGCGAAAGCTCCTCTCTGAAGTGGCCGTCTTTCAGGTTAATTTTCCTGCAGTAACCGTCGATGCAGAGGTCTATCTTTCCCGTAAATGGTGGAGATGATTCAAGCCTTCCCTCGAGTGTGAAGCTTTTCGGAACTCTTTCGGGAAGAGTGACGTTAAAAACAGGACGGTCGTAAATTTCCACCTCCGGGTCGCTCCACGATTCCATGTGGTAGAGGGTGCCGGTGAAGTGAGCCTGAACGTTGTATCTTCCCGTAACCTCAGGAACTTTGAGTGAAGCCTCGAATTTACCGTTGTTTACCGCCACAAATCCGACGAGAATTCCCTGTCTGGCATTCTTGTCCTTTTTAAGGAAAATTTCAACGTATCCAGACACAGCATTACCGTATTCGTCTTTTACGTAGCCCTTTAACGTAAAGTTCTCTCCTGCCACGAGCTTTGAGTCGACGTAAGTTATTGCAGTTGTTGTGTTGATTCCTTCTCCTTCAGGTGCCGGATCAAACTCCATCCAGCCCTCCTTGAACCTGACCTCCGCCCAGACGTGGGCGTCGCTGGCAAATATGGTCTGGTTAGTCTCTACCGGATCTGCAAGGTAGCCAAAGACGGCCCTTGCAGGAATTCCGATAGACTGTGCGAGAAGAACAAAGGTCGTTGCAAACTCCCTGGCAGTACCTTTTTTGGTTTTAAACAAAAATTCCTTCACATCCATCTTTTCGACGTAGGTGTTGACGTAGTTGCTCTTTAGGTAGTTCTCTATAGCCTTAACTTTATCGAGATCGGAAGTTGCGTTTGCGGTAATTCTTCTCGCCAAAGCCCGGATTTCGGGGTCAGGATAGCTTGCTACGCCTTCAAAGCTTGTGGGTTTGAAGCTCTTGGCTGTAGTGAAGCCGTAATATGAGACACGGGTTGAGTTTATTCTGAAAGTTCCTGTTTCGGCGTCATAGCACCTGTCAATCTTACCTCCAATGGGAAGTATCCCCTTTGTGTCCTTGGAAACGGGAAGGTAGCGGTTCAGCTCTGCAATGGGTGTGATTTTGAA
Organism: Archaeoglobi archaeon; assembly: GCA_029259415.1. Classification (GTDB taxonomy): domain Archaea; phylum Halobacteriota; class Archaeoglobi; order Archaeoglobales; family Archaeoglobaceae; genus Archaeoglobus. Next base: position 2,366 of record JAPDIW010000004.1, on the reverse strand, counting down.
TTTCTTGGAAATCGGAATTGATTCCTGGCTGCAACCCCCCTCGTCTGCTATCCATTTACCGTTCTCGTATCTTGTTGCGGTGTAAAGCCTCAGATAGTTCGTCGTGGAATCGAGACCCTCAACGAAGAAAAGGGGGACGTTGGGCGGGTTAAAGGCGTTGGATGAATCGCTCAGACTTGCGAATCCTCCACCTCCTCCCTCCCCGCCAAGAACTCCCTCCTGGCTGAGGGAATAGTAGGTTGAAAAATTGCTGTTAAACTCCTTTCCCCCACCCCCAAAAGTTCCCTTGCCTATCAGCCCCTCAAAACCGGTTTTGCTGAAGTCGATTGATGCAATAAAGGTCGAGAGGAGTGAGATTGAAATTAGAATCAAGACTAACCCTGCAAGTTTTTTCAGCATTGGTCAAAAATTGTCAAGGTTATTAATATTTCTGTCGGCTTAGGGTGTAGAGAACGATTCCTGCAGCAACGCTCAAGTTTAGGCTGTTCACCTTTCCCATTCCCGGAATTCTCACCACAAAATCACACTGCTTCTTGACAGGCTTTGATATACCCTTATCCTCGCCACCTATCACAACTGCTGCGGGAAGTGATATGGGGACTTCTTCAAGATTCTCGCCGTCAAGGTCTGCGGCTACAGCAGTGAATCCGAGCTTTTTCAGCTTTTTTATAGCTGCTGCGTAATTCTCCACTCTTGCAATTGGGATGTGGAAAACAGCACCAGCAGAAGTCTTCACAGCTCCTTCCTGCACACTACCTCCTCTTCTCTTTGGCAAAACTACTCCTGCCGCTCCGAAAAACTCTGCAGTTCTTATGCAGGCCCCTATGTTCCTCTGGTCAACAACGTTGTCAAGAAATAGGATGAATGAGTTTTTTGTTAGGGCTCTGTTAGCGATGTAGTCGAAGTCAACGTACTTTATCGGAGAGATTTCGGCGGACAGCTTTTCTCCCTCTCTCCTGTAAACAGGAACTCCCTTTTTTCTCGCGATTTCAAGAATTTCTGCTATCTTTGGATTTCTCTCTCCAGAGTGGTAAATCCTGACCACCTTTCCCTCAAGTAAGGCACTTTTTATGCTGTTCAAATCCGTGATTTTCACATTTTTAAGTTGAGAGAAGAGATGAAAGGTCTTCCCCTACAGGCGAATTTAAGAGCTACATCTCTACCCATAACTCAACAAAAAATTTAATATCCTATGCACCAAAACATTAGCGAGGGGTCGTGGCGTAGCCAGGAAGCGCGGCGGGCTCCAGCGGCGTGATGATTGACGGGTCTGCTGAGCGGTGATGACCCGTTGGAGCTCTGACCCGAAGAGACCCGCCAGTCGTGGGTTCAAATCCCACCGGCCCCACTCCCACGTGGGTCCATCACTTCTCCACACTTCTATTATTCATTCGTCGAAATGCCAGAGCACAAGCAGCCTCTTATTTTCGGCCACTTGGTCAACCGTTACAGTCCTTAAATACTCCAGCCTGCTCTTACAAACCGGACAGTATTCATAGTGTTCTTTTCTCGCCCTGAGATGCCAAATATCTGCCTCCAGTTATTCATGAAACCAAAATTGCTCGTCCTGTTCGAATAGTTAACAAGATACTTCAGCCATTCTTTCTCTTTTACCTCCTCAGCCTTAATCCCGTTGTAAAAGAATTCGTTCAAATCAACAATGGCCTTACGTGAGTTGTATCTCAGATGGTGTATTATACGGCCTTCATTGCACTCATCAACCCACGTATAAGCCGTTATAAACGTTAAAAAGCTGATAATCATCTTCAACAAAAGGATCTATCCAGACCTTCGTGATAGCGATCCTTTTCAATAAGTCTGAAAAACTCATCTCTCCACGCCTTCCTGAGCTCATCAAGCCAGTTCTTGCCCAGATACGGTGAAAACCTTACTATTTTGCCGTTCCACTCAATGAAATTAAAAATGCAGACGTGATTGTGCATGTGAGGGCTTAAGGGGGTTGCTGCTGCTCCATAAATGGACGTTCATCATCCCGCCCATCCTGAACTTTCCCGTGAGGTTGATGTTCATTGTGAGTAAAGCACGAAAGCTAATAAACGCTCTAATCACGAAATCATGGGCTTTTAATTCCTGTAGTTCTCAACATAGCTGCAATCACATTCCTTGTAAAGTTCAGAAAGAAACGCAAATCAAAGCGATTCCAAATGATCTACGGGTCATTTACGGACTACTTATGGCTTACAGTTTAGGATTTTCAGGACGACGTTATATTTCATTTTAGGGTCTTCCCCACATCACCACTCTGACAACCTCTGAATGAGCTTCTTTTCCCTGAAACCGAGCTTAATTGTCATCCCCGTAAGCAGGACAGAAAGAGAACATCTCTTTCTCACCGGCTCGAGAGC
>JAPDIW010000016.1 GCA_029259415.1 Archaeoglobi archaeon | reverse complement strand
GTTCTTTTTTAGGTCTTCCTGGCTTCTTTAGCCTTGGAATCTCTCCTGTTTCCACGTATTGTTTGTAGATCTGATTTACTCTTCTTGTTGAGATTCCTTCAATCTCTGCTATTATTCTGGTTGGTGTCCCCTTCTTCTTTTCTCTGATTATCCATTTTATCGCTTTTTCATCGAGTTTCACACAGGGGTTTGTTGAAGTGGGAAATAATTTCGGGAAAAGACACGGAACTTCTCTGAAATAACTCTTAATAAAAGCCCTTATGTACTTCGGCCCATCCAACCAGTAAATCAAATCTAAAGCATGATTTGGCTCATTCCCCAGTTGATAGTAGTAAACCTCATCACCAATTTCGTCTGCTATTCTTTCAACATACTCTCTTGCCTCATTCAAAAACTCATCGCTTGCCAACATGTTAACGTACACATATCCATCTCTAATTTTAAGGTTTCTCAACGGAATCTGATTTAGCTTTGCGAACTTCATTAATTTGCTTATTTCAACCTTACCTGTCGGAACCCTTTCAACTTCTGCATCTTTGGGTAAGAGCAATTTTCTTGAATTTATCTGATTTTATCAAGTTCCATTCTGTATAGCTGAACATGGTTACTTGATGCTCTGCCCATATGCTCACACTTGACTAAGAACTAAAAGATTACCTTTATGCCCACTGACACTGGTTGTTGACGCACCCACAATACATGCCGTATTTCTTTGCATCGAAGCACTCCTTCCACTCGCATGTTGTTACAATGTCCTCGTTAGCTCCTGCACACACCTGTCCGGAGCAGCCGGCAACCTTGCAGTCATTGTCAGTTCTACATTCCGCGTAAGTCGACCACCCGCAGAACTCTCCCTCTAAGGATTTGATTTCCTTAACCTCTCCGTTGAAGTTGGTGAACGTAACTCTGAAATCCTCCTCCTTAACACCTCTTATCTCGACAGTGCTCATGCAGTTGCACTTGCAAATTTCTCCATCGCTGTCTTTTTCGATTATTCTGTACTCGTTTCCGGATTTCTCGACAACAATCTCATCGCTGCAGCAGTTTCTCATAATGTGTACTGTCAGAACGCCATCTAACAGCTCGTAACCTTCTACACCATAAGCTACTTTTTGTGCTCCACAACCAGTAACGGAGTAGTTCAGCTCCTCCCCCTTCTTTTCCCAGTCGCTCTGAATGCACAAGGGTAGAGTTAATGCAAGCATTAACAGCAGAATATACCGTTTCATGCTCAGAATACACGAAAAACATTATAAAACTAATTTTTCTGGAATAAAAAATAAATTGCGTAAATTAACCTCTCATCGCATTTATAACAGCATCAACGCTTGCCTCTACCGTTATAGGTTCTCCGCAAACCTTGACTACGGTTTCTGGGTCTTTCAGCAGGTTGCCTGTCACAACGCAGACTACCGTCTCATCGGGATCGATCATCCCGTTAGCTGCGAGCTTTCTCAGCCCCGCAACGCTTGCTGCCGAAGCAGGCTCCACGCCAATCCCTTCCTTCGCCGCCAGAAACTTCTGCGCCTCAATGATTTCAGAATCGCTCACAATTTCGGCCATTCCGCCGGTGTTGTATATGGCCCTCAAAGCCTTCTTCGCACTAACCGGATTTCCAATTCTGATCGCCGTTGCTATCGTTTCCGGATTCTCCACCGGAACTATATCCTCTTTACCCTCCTTGAACGCCCTGTAAATCGGTGCAGCCCCCTCAGCCTGAATTCCGGTCATTTTCGGCATTGAGTCGGTCAGCCCCAAATCTCTGAACTCTTTGAATCCTTTGTAGATTGCTGAAATGTTGCCAGCATTGCCAACAGGCAGAACAACTCTGTCCGGAACCCCAATCTCGTCTGCAATCTCGTATGCTATCGTTTTCTGTCCCTCAGGTCTGAATGGATTAATGGAGTTCAGGAGATATATCGGCTCCCTGCTACAAACCTCCCTAACAATTCTGAGAGCGTCATCGAAGTTTCCGTCAATTCCAATAACCCTGGCTCCGTGCATTAGAGCCTGAGCGACCTTTCCCAGCGCAACCTTTCCTGCGGGAAGCAAAACGTAAGCTTTCAAGCCAGCTTTGGCTGCATACATCGCCATTGAGGCTGAGGTGTTGCCGGTAGAGGCGCATGCAACAGCATTCCTGCCGAGCTCTATGGCTTTTGTAACACCAACGGTCATCCCCCTGTCCTTGAAAGAGCCTGAGGGGTTCAGTCCTTCGTGTTTCACGTAAACTCTTCTCACTCCCACCTCCTTTTCAAGCCTTTCAGCCCTGTAAAGGGGAGTCCCACCCTCCTTCAGCGTTACGGGTTCTATCTTGACCGGGAGGAGGGAGCGGTACTTCCAGACGGAGATGTTGTTTCCATCAAGCTTGAAGTCAATATCAACAGCATTGAGGTCGATTTCAACCTCTAAAAGACCTCCACACTCGCATGTATAGCGATCATCGCCCCATTCTCTGCCACATTCGATGCATTTGAGAGAGTACATGCAGCAAGTAAATCACGCACTTTATAAATCTTCAAAACCACACCATAACATGCTTGAAAATGTAAAAGTCGTTGAGGTTGCCGCCTTCTACCCTGGCCCATTCTGCTGCCAGATTCTGAAAACTCTGGGAGCAGACGTCGTGAAGGTTGAGCCTCCGGGTGGAGAGCCGGGGAGAATGCTCGATGCAGTGTTTGCTGCAATAAATTACGGCAAGCAGTTCCTGTTTCTAGACCTGAAAACAGAGGAGGATTATGAAAAGTTCATGAAGCTCGTTGAGAATGCTGACGTAGTGGTTGAGGGCTTCAGGCCTGGAGTTGCAAGAAAGCTGGGGATCGACTACGAAAGCGTGAAGAAGGTTAATGAGTCCATAATATACTGCTCCATTTCTGCATTCGGTCAGGAAAACAGGCTTTCACACCTCCCCGCACACGATCTGAACTGCCTTGGACTGGGGGGAATACTTGAGATTTCGGCTATGGGCAGGGAAATGAAGGATCCGAACCTGCAGCTTGCTGATTTCTCTTCAGCAGTCTATGCAGTCATAGCCATTCTTGCCGCTCTGATCGAAAGGGGAAGGACGGGAAAGGGGAGATACATCGACATAAGCATGTTTCACTCCGCACTGTATTCAGCTCCAATCCACACGTCGTCAATTCTAAACGGACTTGGGATTCTGCCGGCTTTTTCGAGCAACCCTGCATACGGAATTTACAGGACGAAGGACGGTTTCATTACGCTGGGCATCATTGCGGAAGAGCACTTCTGGAGGCGTTTGTGCCAGGCATTAAACCTCGACTTCAACTTCTCACTGGTGGAGAGCTTTTCGAGGTGTGAAGAGGTCAGGAAAGCCATTGAGGAAAAGCTTGGGCAGATGAGCACGGAAGAAGCGGTGAAACTGCTTCAAAGTGCAGACGTTCCGGCATTTGAAGTTATGAGTTTGGAGGAAGTTGAAAAAATCGAGGAGAGGGTTGGAGAGAAGCTTGTTGATGAGATAGAGTGGGAAGGAAAAAAGGTAAGGCTGGTTAAGCCACCATTCAGGTGGTAAGATGGACATAATCGTTGGCGGGGGGAAGTACGGGGTTGAGGCTGCGAAGTTTCTTGAAAAAAAGGCTAGGAGTTATGTTGTCGTGGACAGAAATCCAGATTGTTTAGCTGTTAGGGAGCTAAATCTGCAGAAGGTGGAAAGCGTTGAGAAAATAAAGGAGGGGAGGTATTTTCTGAAGGGAGGCGTTGAGCTTCTTCCAGACTTGCTAGAACTTGAACCGGAGTATATTTTCCCCACTGCTCCTCTTCATGTCGCGGCAGAGGCTGTTAGGGTTAAATTTAACCTCAAACCCTGGAATGACGTTCTGGACTGCATAATCGGAAATTTACCCGCGAGAGTTGTTGTTTCTGCTGGTAGAGGTAGCGTGGTTGTGAGCTACAACAGGGATGCGGACTGCTTGGAGAAGTGCTCAGCCCCTGATGTTTGTCCAGTCACAAAAATCAGAAAGCCCTGCCCGATGCATGATCTGGTTAAGTTTGCCTACCCTGATGCAATTGTTCTTATCAGCAGGCAGCTTGAACCCGGACTTGGGGCAATCGAGGGAAAAGACTTTGCCGAGTTGATGAGGCAGGCGGAAAAAAGGGAAAGAGTTGTTATTGCAACCGCCTGCAGATGTCATGGTGTGATTACCGCTCTCAGACGGGTTTGAACTTCTCCGCTATCTCTCTGTAGTGCTTGGGGAAGCGGGGTGAGAACATCAGGAAAGGCGAGGGTGGGTAGCTGATGTTCGCTCCTCTCCCCGCATTTTCAAGCCCCTCTATGATTTTATCAGTCCAGCCGTAGGGCATGGCGAAGATCATCTCGCTCTCCTGAATTACAGCAAAAACTCTGTCTCCCGCTCCCGGAACGGCAATCGCCACCTCCCCTCTCAATGCGGGGAACAATGCCTCGGCACAAGAGGCGGTTTTTGCAATCAGGTTAGCTTTCACCGTCCCTCCAAAATAGGTTGTGGCCTGAATGAGCCTTCCTATTTGAGCGGGAGTTCCGAAGATCAGCACTGCCTCAGGCTCCTCCTTCATTTTGGTCATGTCTCCAAAAACGAAGCTCTTGTATTTCCCTTCGGGAAGTTTTTGTTCCGCAAACTCGCAATTCTCATCCTTTATCCACTCCGCAGCAACCAGTATATCCTTCAGACTCCCATCGTACTTCATAACACCGTAGAGAACTGTTGCCGGAGGGCAGGCAAAATCTTCTGCTTCAAGCAGAACTGTCCTGCCAATGTAGCGTGCAAATGCGATGGCCTGGCAGACTGCCATCTTTAACCCATAATTGGACGGCTTAAACGCCTTCTCTGGCTCATACTTCTCCTCGTAAAATCTCACACCGACTGGTGGTGTGCGTAGCTTCAGAAGTTCAGCAATTTTTCTACCCTTCTCGTTCCATTCCATGTAAGGTTTTAGTTTTATAATTTTAAAACATTTATCGTAGCTGTGATTGCAAACAGCAAAGTAATGGAGGTTAATCCAAAGTTGCTGAAGCTCCTGGCCAATTTTAAACCGTTTTTTAGGCTTTTACAACCTATAGCCCCCTCAACCATTCAGGCTTCAGCACCTCTGGATGTGCAATAGCATAATCGATTGCTTTCAGAAGCTTTTCTCTGTCCTCCGGCAGAGTGCCCTTCAAAGGCAGATAGTTGGATGCGTGGTTGCAGCGGAAAATCGTCTTAGCCTCAATCCTCTCAACCATCCACCTGAGTTCGAGCAGGTTTTCAAGCGCGTCAGGAAGCAGGAATTCCCCCCTCTTGATCTTCACGTAAAGAGGTGTGTTCGGAACTGGAATGTAGGTCAAAACACCAGTGTATTTCGGAGATACACGGTTCAGGAGTCTTGCGGTATTTCTCGCATTTTCATAACTCCTCTCTTTTCCACCTATTCCCGTCAGTACTGTCACGGACAGGTCAAAACCGCATTCGTGAGCTTTGTTACATGCTTCTGCAATCTCGTCGGAAGTTACGCCTTTTCTTATTTTTTCAAGTATTTCATCATCCCCGCTCTCAATTCCGACATAGAGCAGCTTAATCCCAGCATTTCTGATTTTTTTGAGCTCCTCTTTACTTTTTTCGAGAATATCCTGGGGTGTTGCGTAGCAGCTTATTCTTTCGAGGTTGAACAGCCTGTTTGCATATTCGGCAATATCAAGCAGGTAATCTGTGTCTGCAGTAAGAGCATTACCGTCGGCAAGAAATACTCTCCTCACGTTTCCGTAAATCTCCTTTGCGAGTCTGAAATCCTCCTTAACCTCTTCAATATCCCTCACTCTGAACTTTTTCATCTTGTACATCCCGCAAAACGTGCATTTATTCCACGAACATCCTATCGTCGCTTGGATTATAAGGCTGAAAGCCTCGCTTGGCGGTCTGAATACCGGTTCCTCGTATCTCATTGCTTAAACTTCGAAACTCTGCTATTAACTGTTTTCAAAAAGTTTTTATAATGGTTAAATTAGTCGGTCAAAGATGTCCGATTTGATACCGCTGATTTCGGTTTACGGCTACGTTGCAATCCTGCTCCTGATTTCAGAGAATCTGATAAAGAATGAGGTGGTGAGCAGAAAATTTCTCCACATAATGGTCGGAAACATAGCCTTCATTCTCCCATTCTTTGAATCAAGGTTTGTGATGGCTTTTCTTGCGGCATTTCCCTTCGTCATACTCACTTTTCTTATCAGTCCCTACTCTCCCGTGAAGCTCACGAGCAGGACGAGTGTCGCGGGCCACGGTTTGGGACTCGTGTATTATTCCATAGCCTGGACAGTCCTTGCGTATGCGTTCTTTGATAGACCTGACGTAATAGCTGTCGGCATTATGGCGATGTCATACGGTGACGGCTTTGCTTCCTTGGTTGGGTGGAAGTATGGAAGGAGGAAGTACAGGATTTTTGGAGATGAGAAAAGCGTTGAAGGCAGTATAGCAATGTTTCTGAGCTGTATTGCAGCATTTTCAGCGGTCTATCTCTACTACCACGGATCTGTGAGCTTGTCTTTAATATCCCTCGCAGCATTTGCAACGCTTGTTGAAGCAATAACACCTAAAGGCTTGGACAATCTGAGCGTTTCGATTTTAACAGCAGTGCTTTACTTTTGGATAGCATGAGGTTCATAGTAATCGACGGGATGGATGGTGCTGGAAAAGACACTCACGCGGAGTTTGTCAGGCAGAGATATGCGGAAAATGGTAAAGTAATTGTTAGAACCCATCCCTCAAACTCCCTGTTTGGGAGACTCGTAAAAGCGAGTCTGCTTCGAAGGGGGAAAGTTTTTCATATTCTTGCAGCAATTTTCTACTTCTTTGATGTAATCTACTCCCTTTTGAGATACTACGGAAAGGCCGACACGGTCATCTTCGTCAGATACCTCGGGGGTGTGCTTTACCTGCCGGAAAAACCTGCAAAACTCCTTTACAGACTATTCTGTTCAGTCCTTCCAACCTCCCCTTACATGTTCTACCTCGAAGCTGAGCCTGAGGTCTGCATGAAGAGAGTGGCTGTGAGAGAGGAGAGCGAGATGTTCGAGAACATTGAGGATTTCAAAAAGGTGAGGGAGAAAGCTTTCAGAATACTCGACGGATGGAAGTTCATCAACACGAACAGACCGATTGAGGAAACGAGGAGAGAGATTGAGGAAATACTCAACGAGCTCGACAGACGATTTTCTTGAAATGCTCCGGTATGAACTCCTCTGCCTCAACTCCCGCAGCCTTGCTGAACTGGTAAACCATTATGTAACCTGCGAGGTGGAATGGAGCTTCCTTTAACTCAACATCCCTGTCCATGCTCGCCATGCAGGGGTAGGCGCATTGATGCTGGTGTATTTCCTTCCAGAACTCCTCCTTGCTCTCTATTATGTAGCCGCTCATCCTTTTCGCCACATAGTATGCGGAACCGCACGGGTCGCTCTTGAGAACCTCTGCTTTTCTGACCATTTTGCCATCTCTCTCCACTCTGAACTCTGGCCTGCCAATTCGGAACTCCTCGCTGAACTTTGAAATTAAACCGGAATCGCTGGTAAGGCTGCAGAATGGCTTTGGAGATATGAATTCCACGCCAATTTCGCTGCACTTTTCCTCCATCTGCTTTCTCAGTCCAGGAAGACACCAGTTCTGGTTGCATGCGGGAACTATTAGTGCTTCGAACTCTCCGATCTCCGGCAGTGAGACAAGAATGTCTGGATGAAGGTTGATTGCTATTGCAACATCACACTCGAAGGGCTCAAGGTAGTTCTCCGGCTCTTCGATGTAAAGTCCGAGTTCGTGTGGCTCCGCAAGCTCCTTGACGTAAACAAGATTTGAGGAGTAGTCGTACCTCTTGCAGTAATCACAGCCGTTAATTCCGCACGCACCAAAAGTTGGGCAGAGATACGGATAGGCGAGGTTGCTCACAAACCTCTTTCCGAACTCACCGCTGTAGATAATTCCCAGTTCCACGAAAGCCTTTGTAAGCTTCCGATAATATCTGTTTTGCTAATTAGGAAAAAAGATTTTTAATGATTTGATTAAATGTCATCATGAAGGTTCTCGTTGAGAGGGTTGAAAGCTACAAAGAGGCCGGAAAGTTCGTTGAAAAAGTCTTTGAGATTTTCAATCCCAAGTTCAAGTACATAAAACCGAACTTCCTCAAGCATGATAATCCCGAAAATGGTTGTGTAACTCATCCTGAACTGCTGAAGGCTGTGGTTGAAGTTGCGAGAAGCTACGGAATTGAGCCTGTTGTTGCTGAGGGAGGGTTTTACAAAAACTCCGCTTCAAAATGTTTTAAGGAGTTCGGTATCGATAGCTTTGTTGAATGCGTAAACCTCAACGAGGAGGAGTTTGTGGAAGTTGAATTAGGTGGAGAAATCCTCAAGAGCGTTAAAGTTGCCAGACCAGCACTGGATGCGAAAAAGGAGGGTTACATTTCACTCCCGAAGATGAAAGTCCACCACCTCACGAAAGTCACGCTGGGAATAAAGAACAACATGGGTTTTCTAAAGAAGCCTGCGGTTTACATGCATCCCAGAATTCACAGAAAGCTCGTAGATTTGCTTGGATTTTTCCAGCCATCGCTAACTATCGTGGACGGGATTATTGGCGGGACAAATTCTGAGATGAATACCAAACCTGTAAAACACGGTGTTCTTGTCGCCGGAAACAACGTCGTGGCTGTTGATGTTATCTCAGCTAAGCTCATGGGCTTTCAGCCGGGGGAGGTGGAGCACATAAGAAACGCCATGGAGAGGTTTGGAGTTAGCGAAGATGGGATAGAAGTGATATCCAATCCGGGCATCGAGAAACTCGTAAAGACCGATTACAGGCTTTCTCTGGGTAGCAGATTTTTGGGAAGGCTTGGTATTTGAAATGCAAAAAATTTATTACATATCAGGGAATGTAGTGCCATGGAGTTCAGAATAGGAGAGGCTCTTATTGGAGAGGGATTTGAGGTAGCTCATGTTGATCTGATAATCGGCACAAAGGATAGCCCTGCGGGAATTGCTTTTGCAAACGCCCTTGCTAACCTTTCTGCCGGCCACACACCGCTTCTCGCGGTTCTGAGACCAAATCTCATTACGAAACCGCCAGCGGTGATAGTCCCGAAGGTAACGGTCAGGGATATGGCGCAGGCCGAGCTGATTTTCGGTCCGGCTCAGGCTGCTGTTGCGAAAGCTGTTGCAGATGCGGTTGAAGAGGGGATAATTCCGAAGGAAAAGGCAGATGAGTACGTGGTGGTTGCGAGCGTCTTCATTCATCCGAATGCAAGTAACAAGCACAAGATTTACTACTACAACTACGGTGCAACGAAGCTTGCGATAAAGAGAGCAATGCAGAACTTCCCGGATGTGGACACGGTTATGTATGAGAAGGATAGGAGCTTCCACCCCTTTGTCGGAAGGAAGCTCACCAAGCTGTGGGACCCACCCTATTTGCAGATTGCCATCGACATTCCAGACTTGAACGAGGTTTTGAAAGTTCTTGAGCAGATTCCTGACAGCGATCATATCATTTTCGAGGTGGGAACACCTCTGGCCAAAAGATACGGATGTGAGGTAATCTTAAAGCTTAGAGAGGTAAAGCCAGACGCCTTTTACATCCTTGACCTGAAGACCCTTGATGTCGGCAACCTTGAGGCTAGGATGGCCGCTGACGCTACCGCAAATGCTGTGGTGATTTCAGGACTTGCTCCGACAAGCACGATTGTTAAGGGCATCAGAGAAGCCGAGAAAACCGGTATTTTGAGCTACGTTGACATGATGAACGTTGAAGACCCGCTAAAGAGGCTTGAAGAAATCAGTAAGGCTGGAGTTTTGCCGAATGTTGTCGAGCTTCACAGAGCAATAGACAGTGAGGAGAGCGATCCGCCCTGGAAGCTTGCGGGGAAGATAAAGGAGAAGTACAACGTCCTCGTAGCTGTGGCGGGCGGAATAAGGCCCGAAAACGTTGAAGAAGTGATTAAGGCTGGAGCTGACGTTATTGTTGTGGGCAGGGCTGTTACAAAGGCCAGGGATGTTGAGGGGGCAGTCAGGAAGTTTATGAGCCACATGAAGCCCGACACTGACCAGTTCCGCATAATGACGGACTTCTAGGTGAGAAAATGGGAGTAGTGATAATCAACTTCAAGGCGTATAAAGAGGGATTCGGAAAAAGGGCGCTTGAGCTCGCAAAAATTGCTGAAGATGTAGCATCGAGGTGTGACGAGTACATAGGCATCGCGGTATCTTTCCTCGATCTGCCGGTAATTGCGAGGGAAGTCAATATTGATGTCTACGCGCAGCACGTTGATGCTGTAGGTTTCGGAAGTCACACGGGTAGAATAAACGCAGAGATGATTGCGGAGTATGGGGCAAAAGGCAGCCTCATCAACCATTCTGAGAGAAGGCTTAAGCTTGCCGATATCGAGTACAACGTGGCCAAGCTGAGAGAACTCGGCCTGACTTCAGTTGTTTGCACCAATAATGTCCCCACCACGGCTGCAGCAGCAGCTTTAAATCCCGACTTCGTGGCTGTTGAGCCTCCGGAGTTGATTGGAAGCGGAATACCTGTGAGCAAGGCTGAGCCAGAGGTTGTGGAGAACTCAGTTAAGGCTGCAAAGAACGTTAACAGAGAGGTAAGAGTTCTGTGCGGAGCTGGAATAACCACACATGAGGATTACGTTAAGGCTCTGGAACTCGGAGCAGAGGGTGTACTACTCGCAAGCGGAGTAGTTAAGGCTAAAGACCAGAAGAGGGCACTTGAGGAGCTAGTCGGGCTTTCTTAAAAATCTTTGTAAAACTTCTTTTTTGGTTTCTTGAAGTTTCCTCTATTTCTTCTCGGGGGATCGTTCAAAAGCTCCTCAAGCTCCTCATCTGTAACAGGCTTTATGTCCTCGAAGTAGTCCTTAAACTTTTTAGCCCGCTTCATATCCTAATCTAAGGGTTTCTTGTAATTACTGGTATATAATCTTTCCGAGAAGTCAGTCCGAGAGCTTGAGCACAAGTCCAGTTTTTCTCGCCCTCAACATACTGATCTCAGCTACAACGAGCAGTAGAGCGAGGTATGTTACCGTTTCTACTATGGCAATTGCCAGAGGATCAGGGAATACGGTCTGGAATCCATAAAAGGACCTGAAGAACTCAAGATAGTGTGTTATAGGTATCAGCAGGCCGAGCGTTCTGAATGGTTCGGGCAGAATTGTGATTGGGTAGTAGATTCCGCAGAACAGCATCACTATCGCGCTAAGAGTCCAGGCGAATATTTCAGCCCTCCTACCGAAGACGAGGATGAGAATGCAGTTGAAAATACCGATGAGCAACGCACTTAGCAGTATTCCCAAAACGAAAGCTGCCATTGCTGTTAAAGGAAGGCTCAGGGTAAATCCGAAGAGCCAGGCGCTCAGCAGAATTAACAACACGAGGGAAATAAAACCTCTAAGTGAGCCAAAAAGCCACGCTCCTGTCACCATGCGGTAGAACGGCGTTGGAGTGACTATTATGTATTTCAGGCTCATGCTCCACATGTCGAGGAGCATCACGTATGTAACATCAATCTGAGCGATCTGAATAACGCTGAGCGTGATTACGCCTATAATTATAAACGCAACGGCATCTTTTTCGAGGTAAAGAAACTCTCCGAGCAATCCGACGGAGATCAGGCTGATCATCGGCCAGAAGAGCATCTCAAATATTGCGTAAAATTCGTTTTTTGTCAGAGCATAGTTTCTGTACGCAAATGCAAGAATCTCGCTAAGAACCTTCTGCAAGCTCGATGAAGACATCCTCAAGGGTGACCTCCTCCATTTTTGCCGATTCAACATTTATGCCTTGCTCAGCCAGCTTTACCACAATTGACGGAAGTGCTTTTTCAGCATCTTCAACGAAGACGGTCAGAGAATTTCCGTCAAGTTTGAACGGATAGGGAAGGTTCAGCTTGTCTACGTTTCCTCTCACCTTCAAAATTACCCTCTCGCTCGTTTTAGTGTACCTCTTCAGCTCCTCCGAAGTCCCCTCCGCTACTATTCTGCCATCTTTGATGAACGCGATTCTGTCACACAGCAATTCCGCCTCCTTCATGTTGTGTGTGGTGAGGACGATGGTAATGTCCCTTTCATCCTTTATCCTCAAAATCATCTCCCGTATCCTCTTAGCCATGTCCGGATCAAGATTTGCAGTCGGCTCGTCGAGGAAAACGACCTCCGGATTGTTCAGAAAAGCCCTTGCCAGGTTGGCTTTCTGCTTGTTTCCGGTAGAGAGGTCATCAAATCTCTTGTTCCTGTGCTCTTCAAGCTCAAACTCGGAGATGACATCCTCTACAACTTTCTTGTCGGTAATGCCGTAGCACATAGCATAAAAGCGAAGGCATTCGTAAACTTTCATCCCCCACGGCATTCTCACTCCGCTTGAGATGTTGATTCTCTCCCTAACCTTTCTGGTATTTTTGAAGGCATCCATGCCGAGAACTCTTACCTCTCCCCTAGTTGGGATCAGGATTGTTGCAAGGATTGAAATCAGTGTTGTTTTTCCGGCTCCGTTGGGGCCAAGCAACCCGAAGATAATCCCGTCTTCAACATCGAGGTCGACACCTCTTAAAGCCACAGTGTCCTTCTCAATGAAAGTCCTGTAGACCATCCAGACATCCCTGCATTCGACTGCCTTCACCATGGCTGATTTGGCATAGGATTTTTTACGGCTTCGGTTTAAAAGAGGGGAGAGAATTAACACTTTATTGAAATTTTATCAAAAAAGAAAGTTAAAGAATTATCTCGATGCCCAGCTTCTCTGCAAGCTCCTTGTAGCGATTTCTTATTGTTACCTCGGTAACTCCTGCCACCTCAGCAACTTCTCTCTGGGTTCTTCTCTCTCCAAGCAGTATTGATGCCACGTAGAGCGCAGCAGCAGCTACTCCAGTCGGCCCTCTGCCGCTTGTGAGCTCTCTCTCCTCGGCTTTCTTGATGATTTCAATGGCTTTTTTCTGCACCTCACCGCTTAGTCCGAGAGCAGCGCAGAACCTCGGGATGTAGTCTGCGGGGCTTGTCGGCATCAGCTTAAGTCCGAGCTCCCTCGTAATGAACCTGTACGTTCTCCCAATCTCCTTTCTGTCAACTCTTGAGTAGGTGGCTATCTCGTCGAGTGTTCTTGGCACACCTGCCTGCCTGCATGCAGCATACAAAGCTGCGGCAACAACACCTTCAATGCTTCTCCCTCTTATGAGGTTCTTCTCAACGGCCTTTCTGTAGATTACAGCCGCCGTCTCTCTCACACTCTTTGGCAGACCAAGAGCTGAGGCCATTCTGTCAAGCTCGCTGAGGGCGAATGCGAGGTTTCTTTCAGTTGCGTTGCTGATTCTGATTCTCCTCTGCCATTTTCTCAGCCTGAATAGCTGTGCTCTGTTCCTCACTGATATTGCCTTTCCGTAGTAATCCTTGTTGCTCCAGTCTATGATAGTTGAGAGGCCTTTGTCGTGGATGGTATAGGTTACCGGAGCTCCAACTCTGCTTCTTTTGTCCCTCTGCTCGCTATCAAACGCCCTCCATTCCGGCCCGGCATCGATGTAAGTATCTTCAATTACAAGCCCACAATCCTGGCAGATGAACTCTCCTCTGCGATAATCGCGAATAAGTCTGGGACTTCCACATTCAGGACAAACTTCAACGTCCTCCTCTCTTTCTATTTCCTTTCTTTCTACTTCCTTCTCTACTTCCTTTTCCCTTACCTTTTCTACCTCCGCCATACTCCTTCACCACAAATAATTCTTCAAATATTATCTTATCCACATTTTTTGGCTTAACCAGAGCGTAGGGTGAAGATACTGGACCTATAACATCAGCAACAAACCCAATGTGTTCGTTCCTTCTTGTAACAACCTTATCCCCGATTTTGGGGATGTATGCAGGATTTAACGCTACCACAAGCATTCCAGTTTTTGACATATGCTTTACTCTACCAAGTGTCCGCAACCTACTCATGCAGTATATAAGGTTTTCGGCGGAGTATATAAAATTTTCGGTTAGGCAGTATGTACTCCTGAGAGTCTTGCCCGGTCAGCTTAAACCTAACGATGCTGAACTGACAAGCTCGGAGAGTGTTTTTCTGTATCAGTAACAATAACAACATCCTTCTCGACATCTTCTATAAGAAAGTTAAGCTCAGCTTCAATTTCGGAAAGCTCAAATGTCGGAACTGGAAAATTTCTGAGCAGCAGCTCGTTTTTCTCGTATTCTTTCTTTATTTCTGCAGCTTCAAAACTTGATCTTTTGTCAAGGGGTTTTTGAACCCCATCTCAGTATGGGCCCGCGGGGGTTCGAACCCCGGACCTCTCGCTTATCAGGCGAGCGCTCTAACCAGGCTGAGCCACGGGCCCTCAGTGAGCTAAGGGAGAAAAGGGTTTATTAAGATTATGGTATTGTCGTCATCATGCAAATTTCAAAGGGGTCAACGGATTACAGAATTTACAGGATTCTATCTGAAAAGCAGGCATCCGGTGAAAAGCTCGGAAAGGAGCTTGGGATAACAAGGACTGCTGTGTGGAAAGCTGTGCAGAAATTAAAGGAGAACAGCATCCAAATTGAATCTGATGCAAACGGGTACAGAATAATCGGGGAAAAAGAGCTCAACCCCTACATGGTTGCGAGGATAGCTTTCGAAAATGGCTTTGAAGAAATACACTTCTATGACGTGATCGACTCCACCAATACGAGAGCGAGGGAGTATGGCAAACCGAATGTTCTATTTTTCGCCAACAGGCAGACAGCAGGCAGGGGGAGGCACGGGAGAAGATGGGTGAGCGATGAAGGTGGATTGTACTTCTCAATAACGCTCTCACCACCCCTCGATTACACCGATTTGCCCAAGCTTACACTAATTGCAGGATTGAGTGTTGCAGAGTCAATCCCTGATACAGAAATTAAGTGGCCGAATGACGTATTAATTAATGGCAGAAAGGTGTGTGGAATTCTTTCCGAACTGCACGGTGAGGTTGAAAGACCGCTGGTCATAATAGGAATCGGAATTAATGTGGAAAATCCTGCTCCTGAAAACGGGATTTCCGTATCTGAGCTATTTGATATTTCCAGGAAAGAAGTTTTTGAGCTAGTCCTTAGAAATTTCTCGAAGAACTACCGAATGCTTCTGAACGGCTCGTGGAATGAACTCAGGAAAGAAATTGAAAGGAGATGCTCCACCATTGGCAAAAAGGTGAGGGTTGTCACCTCCTCTGATGTAATTGAGGGCATTGCAGAATCCATAGCTGAAGATGGTTCTCTCGTAGTAAATGGTAGAAAAATCTATGCAGGAGATTGCATACACCTAAGATGAAAAATTTTTATTGTATCTTTACTACTATCTAACATGGAGGAATTTCTTCACCAGGAGTTTTTTGATTGGGTTGAGAAGGCGGCTGATCGCATCAGGAGCTATGGCGGTGAAGGGGTTACTGTAGTCCACCACAACGATGCTGACGGACTTTGCTCTGCTGCACTTTTGAAAAAGCTCTGCGAGTACTGCGGCTTTGAAGCTGAGCTGATCTGCATTGAAAAAGTCTATCCCGCGATTGTGGAAAAGATACACTCTTCGAGAGATGGAATGATCATCTATACTGACCTTGGTGGGCTGGCAGCGGACATGATAGACAAAATCAACGCTGGAAAGAGCATGGTTCTTATCATAGATCACCACCCTGCCAAGGACATAGACAGCGATTACGTTCACGTCCTCGATCCAGAGTTAGCAGGAATTTCTGGGGACATCTTCGTTTCTGCCTCAAGCCTCAACTACTTATTTTTCAGGACAATTGCAAAAGAGGAGGCGTTAAAGTACGCATACATCGCCGTTCTGGGGAGTGTCGGAGATTACCATGACAGAAGTGGAGGTGTACTTGGGTTTGACAGATACGCCCTAGAAGAAGCCATCGATGCTGGGCAAGTGAAGGTGAGATTTGAAGGGGCGAGGGAGAGATACTTCATTACTAAATTTGGAGAATATGCAGACGTTATCGCTCCACGCCTCACAACCTTAGGGGCTGCGGGTTATCAGGAGAGAGCTTACAGACTTGGAATCAAAGCGTGTTTCGAAGGATTTGACGATGAAACTCTAAAAAAAGTCGAGCAGCTTGAGAAGCTGAGAGAAGAAAAGTTTCAGCAGATGATAGAGAGACTCAAGAATGGAGAGCTGAGAATTGGTGAGTACACGCAGTGGTTCCACGTAGGAGACTTCTTTTATCCAATGGGGGTGAAAATGGTCGGAGAGTTCTGTCAGATAATAAAGGACATGACCTTTTTGAAGGACAACCTTTACCTCATAGGTTTTCAGAACCAACCAAAATTCATCCCAGACCTTGGCGAGATTGACTGGGAGGCTGTGAAAGTCAGCGCAAGAACACCAACACCACTTGAAAGACTGATTCTGAGAGGGAAGATGCCCGGTCTCGATTATCTGATACCAAAGGCCAGTGATGCCGTAGGAGGTTTTGCAGACGCCACCCACAGAGTTGCTGCAGCCACCGTCATAGACAAGGGTAAGGAGGAGGAGTTCATTGAAGCCTTTGAAAAAGAGGTGAAGGAGTATGAAGCGTCTTGTGGTTGAAGATATAGAGAAGTGCGTTGGATGCGGGTTGTGCATGTTCGCATGCTCAAGAAAGTTTGCAAAAAGACCTGAAATCGGAAACAGCAGTTCCGCAATTCTTCCAGTAAGTTTAAGCGGCTTTGAGAGAGGAGCGACGGTAATATTCTGCAGGGCATGTGAAGAGCCGCCGTGTGCCCAGGTTTGCCCAAGTGGTGCGTTAAAGCCAAAGAAGGGCGGTGGAGTTGTTTATGTGGAGAGCCTCTGCCTCGGATGCCACTACTGCGTTGAAGCCTGCACCCTCAATGCAATCTTTGTCAGAGAGGATGGGAAGATAGCGGTCTGCATACACTGCGGCTACTGTGCCGACTACTGCCCGCATGGAGTGATAGCTTACAAGGAGGTGGAAGCGTGAGGGATGCGGTTTTAATCATAGACCTCGACAACTACACCTATGAGGTTGAGCATCGCCCAGACCTTTTCGAGAAGTGGCTCGGTGGCACGGGTGTAGCTGTACAGTTAATGAGAGAACACATGAACCCAAAGGCCGACCCACTCTCACCTGAAAACGTTATAGTCTTCGCTACCGGCCCGTTTACACCAGCATATCCACTTGCATCGAAAACTGTTGCGATGTTCAAAAGTCCCCTTACCGGCAATCTGGGAGAGAGCCATGCTGGAGGGAGAACAGCCACTTCAATAGCCGCTGCTGGCTACGGGGCCATAGTAATAAAAGGAGCCAGCAAAAAGCCGGTTTACCTCGTTGTCGAGAATGATAAGGTACACTTCAGGGACGGCAGAGTTCTGTGGGGAATTCCAGATTCGCTGATTGTTGGGAGAATCATCGCTGAAAATGAGCCGGGCAGGGGAACGAGGACAATGATGAGGATTGGAGGAGCGGGAGAGAAGCTTGTCAGATACTCCTGTGTGACAACTGAAACCTACAGACATTTCGGAAGGCTTGGGCTTGGGGCGGTTTTCGGCAGCAAGAAACTCAAAGCTCTTATTGTTAGAGGTAGGAAAAAGTATCTGCCGGCCGACGCCAAAAAATACAGGGAGGTTTACGATGAAATATACAGGATGGCCATTGAGTCGGATGCAATGAAGAAGTACCACCTTCTTGGCACAGCAGCTAACGTGATACCCCTTAACGAGTTAAACGCGCTTCCCACAAGAAATCTTAAAGCTGCAAGGTTTGAGAAAGCGGAGGAGATAAGCGGGGAAGCTCTTGCAGAGTACAACCTCGGAAGGAGAATAGCCTGCAGCCACTGTCCTGTAGCTTGCATACATCTCGCGGTCTTAAGACTTCCCTACGAGAACGAGCCGTACTTCTTCAGAACCATTATGATTTCCTACGACTATGAGCTGATTTACTCCCTCGGCTCGATGCTTGGAATAGGAAACAGGGATGATTTGCTCAGGCTCATACACAGAGTTGAAACCTACGGATTGGATGCGATGAGCACAGGTGTTTGCCTTGCATGGGCGACTGAGGCGCTTGAGAGGGGGATTATTGGCGAGAAGGACACTCTCGTGAAGCTTGCTTTTGGGGACGTTG
This sequence comes from Archaeoglobi archaeon, assembly GCA_029259415.1. Classification (GTDB taxonomy): domain Archaea; phylum Halobacteriota; class Archaeoglobi; order Archaeoglobales; family Archaeoglobaceae; genus Archaeoglobus. Next base: position 7,176 of record JAPDIW010000016.1, on the reverse strand, counting down.
AGGGCTACTTGAAGGCGATAGACTTCATTTACGAGCAGCCAACTGACTTCTACAAACACCTCGCAATGGGTGTCAGCCATGCAGCAGAAGTTTATGGTGGAAAGGAGTTCGCTCTTGCATTTGGCGGCAACGAGATGCCCGGCTACCACACAGGATATGCGGCAGTCCTTAACTACCTGACCGGAATGAGGCACTCACATCTCGATTCGGCAGGATATAGCCTCGACCAGAAAGCAAAGGAACTATCGCCTGAGGAAACCATCGACAGGCTGATTGAGGAGGAAAGCTGGAGGCAGATACTTTCCAGCCTTGTGGTGTGCTTCTTTGCAAGGGGAATTTACACACCGGAAGTTATTTCCAAGGCCTTTGAACCGCTCGGATACTCCATCTCGCCTGATGAGCTTAAAAAACTCGGCAGAGAGATTTACAGGGAGAAGGCGAGGCTGAAGATAGACCTTGGATTCAATCTGGATGAACTCTCTATTCCAAGGAGGATATTTGAAACGCCATCACTCCACGGAGAGCTCAGCGAGGATTTCGTGAAGAAAGCGCTGGAGTACTACAAAAAGAAATTGAGAGAAATGCTTTAAATTTCCACACATTTTTCTGCAACATTGCCGAAATACCCGACTTCGATTTCACAGACTCGGTTGTAGCAGTACCGGTAGTCAATATCCTCTCCATTTTCCAGCCTCACCCAGGCATGCTTGGACCCCTCGGTTTCTTCACCTTTCCTCTGCCCAACGCAGAACTTAACATTATACCCCTTGACCTTCATCACAGCCGCCATGGCGGCAGCCACATCATCGCAATCACCCACTCTGTGCGTGAGGAACCATTCAGGGTTGACAACAGCATCCCTCTCCTCAAACATGCTTTCATCCTCAACGTAGTCGAAAGAGAACTTCTCTCCGTTCAGATAGATTGCATCAGACACTACAATCATCTCGGCATATCTAGAAACGATTGGGGAATTCAGCGAGTCCTTAACAGCCTGCTTAGCCTTCTCAAGCTTTTCCTCTACGGAGCCTTCAAGCCTTATGACCCATCTTTCGGGATTTACTGATAGTAAATCTCTAAGTTCCTCTACCTCCCTCTCTGTTTCCCTGTTCTTTTCAATCATTTTGTTCAATGTGGCTGTGCAATTTTCAAGCTTCTCGGCAAGGCTCTTTTGCTCTTCAACGAGACTTCTTTGTTCTTCCACACACTCCCCTCTTTCTTCCAGCAAGTTTATATATTCAACTCTCAGAAGCCTGTACTTGTCCTCGGCCTGCGTCCATTTGTCGTAGAGGTATATGCAGAATGTCGATGCGACAACCAGCAGGATTAGGGCAATAGCTAGGCTCTTTTGCATGTGGTTAGTAATAGTAGCACCCAAAAAAGTTACCGTAAAAAATTTTAAGGTTTAGGTTAATTAATTATTATGAAAGTTAGGACTGTTTACTGGAAGTTAGATGGTGATTTAAGACCTGAGGAGAGGTTTGCTGAGATATCATCTGCATATTTCAAAACTGCAAACACTGCATACTGGAAGCTGCTCGTATCCAAGCAGGAAGTTGAAGTCAAGAAGGGAAAACCTGTCATAATAAAGGTAAAAAAGGTTGAGTTACCAAAAAACTGCCGTTTCTCCGCTATCGATTCAAAGGCACGCGCTTGGAACGGTTGTTGACGTTTATGGAGACAGGCTTTTCAGAGTTGAAGAACAAAAGAACATTTCTTCGGTGGTTTTCTTGCCCGTGGAGGATGGCACGGTTGAGATTGACGATTTACTTGGTGTGGTCAAGGTCTATCCGATGAATGTTGCTCCTGCTGAGAATGTGGAAGTCATAACAGCTCCAGAAGTTACGGTTTCACTCAAAGAGCAGGAAGCAAACCTTGTTTTTAAGAAAAATGAGGAAGTCGTGAGGGAGAAAAGAAAACTGAAGGAATACTGGTACCGCTGGTGGCACGTTGGCGAGTGGTATCCGCTGATAGCAAGAGAAGATGTGGAGGTGAGAAAAGGAGAAGTTACGAGGGTGAGAATCAGTATCTGGAGCTGCCTGAGAACACGATTCCGGTTCCGATGGCCATTATGACTCATGCAATGGGTAGTGGTTGACATTGCTCACATGGGAAGGCCGAGGGCCATTGAGGAAAGAAGGCTTGCAACGCATGCTGTGTTCGCTCCAGCGTTTGATGGCAAAATCGAGAGAGGAGACTTGCTGGGGATTCTGAACGTTTACTACATCTCATCCGGAGAGAGGACGGTAAGAATCTTTCAACATCTGACAGGAAGGGTTGAGGCCAACCACGTTTACTGGAAGGATGGATTGATAAGGAGAAAAAGGATTGTAGTTACTCCCTTCAGCTTCAAGAGGAGCAGCATAGGAAGGTTCGAGCCGGTGATTGCTGAGGAGAGTGTTGAACTTGGGGAGGGAGAGTTAGAAGTGATAAAAATTAGAAACCTTGAATTTCCGTCGGGAACGATAACTCAGCCGTTAACGTCGTTCAATCACGCTTACGGCAGCATAATTGACCTTGCAGCATTTTCACCACCAAAAATGGTGGAAGAAGACAGATTGGTGACACATGCGGTAGTGATATCTCCAAGAGGTGGAAGAATCGAGAAGGGAGATTTACTTGGTGCAGTAGCTGTTTACAACATCTCAATTCTCAGAGAACCGGAGTTTCTTATTTCGAAGTACAGGGAGCTGATGATAAAGGCAGAGCAATGAACTTAATAACTCAGCAAAATTTTTTCCATGGACTGGATGGAAAGGGAGAGGAAGTTCATCCTGCAAACCTACACAAGGCAGAAAGTAGTCATTGAGAGGGGTGAAGGCTGTTACGTTTACGATGTGGACGGAAAGAAATATCTCGACTTAGTAGCAGGGATTGCGACGGTTAGCATAGGCCACTGCAACCCTAAGCTTATTGAGAGACTTAAAAACCAGCTTGAAAAACTCATACATGCTTCAAATCTCTACTACACCACCCCCCAGATAGAGCTTGCAGAGAAGCTCCACGAAATCACGGGAATGGATAAGTTCTTTTTCTGCAACAGTGGAACGGAAGCTGTGGAGGCTGCTTTGAAGTTTGCGAGGAGAGCTACTGGAAGGAAGAAATTTGTGTCATTCACCGATGACTTTCACGGCAGGACAATGGGGGCTCTGTCTGTCACGCATAAGGAGAAGTTCAGAAAGCCGTTCGAACCGCTGATAAGTCCGGTTGAGTTTGTAGAATTCAACAATATTGAAGATTTAGAGAAGAGGGTTGATGGCGAGACTGCAGCAGTGATCATTGAACTAATCCATGGTGAGGCGGGCGTTTATCCAGCTGAAAGGGAGTTTGTAAAGGCTTTGGATGAGCTGAGGGAGAAGCATGGATTCCTGCTTATCGTCGATGAGGTTCAGACAGGTTTTGGCAGGACTGGAAAGTGGTTCGCAAAGGAGATATACGGGCTTGAGCCGGATATGATGTCCATGGCCAAGGCAATGGGTTCGGGAGTACCGATAGGGTGCTGTGCTCTGAAAGAGGATGTTGCAGAGAAGATACAGGCTGGAGACCATGGTTCAACGTTCGGCGGAAACCCTCTTGCCTGCACCGCCGCACTTGCCACAATTGATGTAATTGAGAAAGAGAAACTGGTGGAGAACTCGGTCAGAGTGGGAGATTACTTTGCCAAGAGACTCAGAGAATACTTCGAGAATGTTGTGGGAGTTGGGTTAATGATTGGATTTGACGTGAGTGACGCAGTAGGGTTCGTCAGAAAGTGCTTGGAAAACGGATTGCTTGTCAACAACACTTCTGAAAACAGAATTCGCTTAGTTCCACCACTCATAATTACCGAAAAAGAAGTAGATGAGGCTATCGAAATAATGACCAACTAAGGCAATTTAAAACAGCAATAACAAAAAAAGCCGACGGTTTCCGCGCTTCCCGTGCCCTCTCGGAACACAGTACTACGCGGAACGGAACGGGGCTTAACTTCCGGGTTCGGAATGAGTCCGGGTGTTTCCCCCGTCCTATGACCGTCGGCATTTATCGCTAAAGCTACGAGTTATTTAAGGGTTTTGGTCGCCGAGAATGCGCTCTTCTATGGTTATTTTTCTGGAGAATTTTTCCCGAATTTCCGGTTTCATGAGGTACCATATTACAAGGATGTTGATTGCAATCTCGACTGCAATGAGGGGCTGGATGAAGACAAGAAATATGCTGTAAACTACGTTGAATCCTGCTATGAGAACTGTAAGAATTCTTCCCCATTCTTTAAGTGTAAATAGGCCGAAACCTGCAAGCAAGTAAACGATGCCATACAATGCTGCCATGTACGATGCCATCTCGTAAACCGTTTTCAGGTCTTCGCCGGTGATTGAAATATTGCTAAAAGATTGATTGAGCAGCTTTTCATACTCTTCAGCGAAAATCGGATATGACTCCTCCTTTGTGGAAATAAGAGCAACACCCGTAATAAGGGAAAGTGAACCAATGGCAAGAAGAATGAAGGAGAGTACTGTGACGCCGAGCGGACGCATGTAGCTTTTAATTGGTAAAAATATATATCGTTTGCTGTTTACTGGAGACCAAAATTTTGATAAATCCTTAGTGCTACCGATATCTGAAGCCCCGTGGGGTAGCGGTCAATCCTGCCGGACTCTGGATCCGGCGACGCCGGTTCGAATCCGGCCGGGGCTATACTCCATAAACGTTTAATATAAAGGGCTACACGTGTTTCTATGGACTTTCATAAGGGCTGGCAGCGGTTAAACAAGCAGCTTGAACTTCTTGAGAAGTTACCTGAGGAAAATAAAACTGTGCTTCAGAAGTTTGCAGATTATTTGATTTCTGAGGGTATCAGTCCGCTGCGTATTTTGAGGTATGTTCAGATCATGCGGATGGTTTCAGAATGGATCGACAAGCCGTTAGGGGAATGGGGCAGAGAAGAGATATTGTTTGTGCTTGTGAAGCTTGAGAAAAGCGATTACAAGGTGGGGACTAAGAATGAGTTCAGGAAGGCGATGAAGAAGTTTTTCAAGTGGTTGAGAGGGGAGGAGTGGGATGGTTTGAAGCTCTTGAAGAAGGTCAGGGAAAGCAACAAGGTTCCAGAGGTTTTGACTGAAGAGGAAGTTTTCAGGATGGTCGAGGCTGCGGGTAATGAGAGAGATAAGGCGATGATTGCGGTGTGGTATGAGGCAGGGCTGAGGGTTGCAGAGTTGGCGACGTTGAGGATCAAAGATGTGGTCTGGCAAAATGGAGAGGAGGTTAAGGCGAAGATAAAGGTGAGGGGTAAGACTGGCGAGAGGGTGATCCCTCTTGTTTTGTCAGCACCTTACCTTAAACGGTGGCTTGAATCTCATCCTTTCAGGGATGATCCTGATGCTGTTGTGTTTTGCAGTTTTGCGAAGAGCAATTTTGGAGGGGTTATGGACTATCAACCATTGTTGAGGAAGATTAAGCATATCGCTCAGAAGGCGGGGATAAAGAAGAAAGTTCATCCCCACATCTTGAGGCACACAAGGGCGTCGGTTCTTGCGAATTACCTCACGGAAGCTCAGATGTGTCAATACTTTGGCTGGATTCAAGGGAGCGATACGCCAAGGATATACGTTCATCTCTCAGGAAGGGATATTGATAATGCGATTGAGAAGCTCTATGGATTGAAAGAGGAGGAAGAGGATGATGTGGCCAAGCCTAAGAAGTGCCCACGTTGTGGATACCTGAATGCTCCGACTGATCGCTTTTGTGGAAGGTGCGCTTTAATTCTTGATGAATCTGAGAGAGTTAGCTTTGAAATGGAAGGTATGGAGGTTGTGAAGGAACTCATGAACATGCTTAGGGAAGATCCGGAAGTGTTTGATAGGGCAAGAGCCATGTTGGATCTTGCGAAGAGGTTGAGGGAGGATCACGGTCTGATAAAGGTGTTTATGGAGAAAGTTTGAATTTTCCTTTAACCATTTATATACTCGAAAACTATTTTCTATTTTAGTGAGGCGCCAGGCGAAGGCTAAGAAGAAAAAGAAATCAAAGGCAAACAAGGCAGATATACTGCTTTTTATCGGTGCTCTTGTGCTGGCTGAGATTATTCTCGATGCTATAGCCGGGGATTACATAAAACAGCTGATAAGCGAGCATGTTGGCACGATACCGGCTGCTCTTGGACTGCTGGCGCTGATTTTGGCGGTGTGGGTGAGAGTAGAGAAGTGGGAGAGCCTGTTTAAGAGGTAGGAGGTGTATAGTAAAATGCCTAAATTGGCAAGAAAAGGAACGGTTGGGTTTGTAGAGTTAGCTTTTATTGGGCTATATATTCTGGCTGTCCTTGCGGTGTTTGACGTTGCGCAGCTCGGAGAGCAGCTACAGTTTCTTGTGGATTTCAGTTGGCTGATTTGCATCGGCTCTGTGCTGGTAGTGATGGGTAGTGGGAAGAAGGGCAAGAAGATCAAGTTTACAGGGCTTGAGGGAGTGGCTTTGATTGTGGCCGTTGTGCTTCCTCTCGCAGCTGCTGGTTACCTTGTAGGCTTGGGGATTGACATAAGCAGTTATCTAACTGACAGCAACTACAAGTTACTTCTCTGGGGCGTTTCTGTGGCTTCATGTATTGTAGTAGCTACACAAGATTAGGGGTGTTGAGAATGAACAAAAAGGCAGCGATTGCTTTATTTCTTCTTTTAATTCCAACAGCTACGGCTTTATTCCCTATCGCTATCGGAGTTTACGGAGCTTTAACGTTAGCGGGCATAATCGGAGGTTTAACTGGTGTTGTAATTTGGGAACATCAGCAAATCGCACAGCTTGAGGATTTGGTAGATTTACTTAATGATACAGTAGCGGCAGATTACCAGAATGCGAAAGAAACGATTGGCACGCTTTATCAGCAAGAACAGCAGGAATATGGGATGACTTCAGCACTTATGAGCGATTTTATTCAGCAAGGCGAGTGTATAGTCCCAAAATTTTTGACCTTATAAACCCTACCTCTCATTCTCCAACACCTCATCAAAAAGTTTGAATGCAACACCTAACCTTGCCTCTACCGGCAACCTGCTCCAGAAGGCATCTTCTGGTGTTTGGAGGTAGTGTTTGGTGTCAAGGCTTTCATGGAATCTGACGTTGTTGTACCAGTAAACGAAGTCATCTAAGCTTTCAAAATCATCCCTATGCCTGTTGTAGCAGTCAAAGAACTTCTCTATCTTCCCGTTT
>JAPDIW010000071.1 GCA_029259415.1 Archaeoglobi archaeon | reverse complement strand
GTTCTTTTTTAGGTCTTCCTGGCTTCTTTAGCCTTGGAATCTCTCCTGTTTCCACGTATTGTTTGTAGATCTGATTTACTCTTCTTGTTGAGATTCCTTCAATCTCTGCTATTATTCTGGTTGGTGTCCCCTTCTTCTTTTCTCTGATTATCCATTTTATCGCTTTTTCATCGAGTTTCACACAGGGGTTTGTTGAAGTGGGAAATAATTTCGGGAAAAGACATATGGGCTGTAAAGACCGAAAGAGATAAAAACAATTTATCGAACATATGTTCGATGAAGCTGCTTGAAGGAGCAATAATCATCGCTGCGATGCTGGTTCCGTTTTGGGCAATAAAAAGCTATGACATGACTACTTATCTGTACTGGACGGCTGTAACGGCTGCATACCTGATCTACATAACGATTAAGAGGTGGTGATAATGAACGTTTTTCTCTATGCATTTGCCGGATATGTCGTGCTCGGAACTGTGATTGCCCTGATGGCAATGAAGGGCTTGAGGACGCAGGAAGAATACTACATTGCAGGGAGAAAAGTCAGCGGAGTTGTCTCAGCCCTCACCTATGCTGCAACTACTTACTCAGCCTTCATGATGGTTGGCCTCGTCGGGCTGAGCTATGCGAGCGGTGTGGGCGCTCTTGGATTCGAGCTTTTCTACCTGGTGGGCACGCTTTTCCTTCTCTCATATTATGCCCCAAAAGTGTGGGAGATGGCGAAGGAGAAGGGGTACATCACCCCAGGAGACATGATTGCCGAGAGATACGGCAGAGAGGTTGCGGTTGTGATGTCCGTAATAGCGACCGTTGCCCTAATTCCATACCTCTCGGTTCAGCTAATAGGTGTGGGGCTGATTCTAGACAAGACTTCTGCAATGAGTTTTTCCTACGGAATTGCAGCCTCCGCCATTCTCATCGCTCTCTGGGCGTTTCTGGGTGGGTTGAGAGGTGTTGCATGGACGGATGCTATTCAAGGAGTTTTCATGCTGCTGATGGCAATCGCAGCAATTTACTGGGTTCATTGCAACGGCTTTGCCGATAAAGACTTCTTTGCAGAAGTCACAAGACTTGGAGAGCTGCTTGTTGTGCCAAACAGCGTCTGGACACCTGTAAAATTCGTTTCTCTCACGCTCCCATGGTTCTTCTTTGCCCTTACGAATCCGCAGGTTTTTCAGCGCCTTTACATCCCCAAAGATAGAGCGTCGCTGAGAAGGATGGTTATACTCTTCGGTTTCTTCGGGTTGATATATACGGTAATTGTCACGCTCATCGGCCTCGAACTGAGAACAATGACCGAGATAGGAGCTTTTCCGAGGGTTGAGGACAGGGATGCCGTAACGCCCACACTTCTCGGCTTAATGCCTCCCTTGCTTGGAGCGGCAATCTCTCTCAGCATCTTTGCAGCGGCAATAACAACAGCCAACTCCATCGTTTTAACACTCTCCTCGATGCTTTCAAGAGACCTGTTCGGGAGCGAGAGAGTTGGGACAGGGAGGGTTATAATCGTCCTTCTCACGTTCGCGATTGCTTTGTTCGCGTACTCAAGGCCGAATTACATAGTGGAGCTTAGCGTTCTTAGCTCGACGATTCTCCTCGCCCAGCTTCCGCTGATTCTCGGAATTTTCCACTTCAAAGGGGGAGCGAAAATCGCGGGAATTTCAACGCTCCTTGCAGGCTTTACAACCGCAGTGGTGCTGAGCTTTGCAAAATTCTCACCGCTCGGAATACCTGCGGCAGTCTGGACATTCCTCGTCTCATTCGTGGTATTCTTTGCAGCTTCAAGACTTGGCATATGACTTCCAGACTCTCGGATAAACGCCCCTCTCCATCATGACTCTCTGAATGTCGGCAGCCACACCCTTCTTCAGCCTGTAAATATCCTCAGCATCCATCAAAGCCCTGCCAATTGCCACCAGCTCGTTTTTCAGCGTGAAGATTGCGACAGTGCCGTCCTTTTTAACGCTTTTCTCAACGTATGCTACCCCTCTCACAGACAGATTCGCTCCGTGGCATATCGCATCAACTGCTGAGTCCTTGATTACGATTTTTGGTAAATCAGCAGCAGCAACCTCCATCGGCTTTATTATCTCTCTGAGATACTTCTCCTCTCCCTCTTCCTTCCAGAACACGTATGCGTCAAGCAAATCCTGCAGAGTGTAGCACATGTCTTCCCCAAACCTGCCAGTCCTCGTCCTTCTCAGCTCCTGCATGTGTGCTCCAGTTCCAAGAATCTCTCCGATGTCCCTGCAGAGCTTTCTGATGTACGTTCCCGACTCGGTAACAACTCTGAAAAGGACATCCCTTCCCTCCATTTCCAGAAGCTCGATTTCATAAATCTCTCTTATCCTCAGCACCTTTTTCACAGCCGATTTTAGAGGAGGGCGTTGGTAAATTCTTCCGACGAACTTTTTCATCACCCTCTCAACGTCTTCTCTTTTTGCATCTCCATGTAGCCTCATGAGGCAAACGTATTCCTTGCTCGACTCCTGAAGGAACTTGACCATTTTGGTGGCGTTTTCGATGAAAATTGGAAGAACACCCGTAACTCTTGGATCGAGAGTGCCGGCATGCCCGGTTTTGCTGACGTTTAGAATTTTCCTGACCCAGACAACAACTTCATGGCTGCTCGGCCCCATTGGTTTGTCAATACATACCAACCCCTTCCTGATGTACTCCTCTATCGGCCTCTTTGTGGGGTAGTAGCCGTAGCTCTCATCGGTACTCGCGTCATCCTTGATGTAGTAGTTTTCCAGCTTCACATCTTACCTAGTTTCTCGCAACTTTTTAACCTTTTAGTCGGCTGAATTTTTCAGGGTTGAGCAGGTTCGGCATTTCTCCTGCCAAGTTAAATGGCTCACAGAATTCAATTGTTCCGGTGAAAATCATAGCAATCGAAAACATTTTAAACGCTATTTTTGTAAAGCCAACGTGAAGTTCAAGTGCGTCCTCTACACCTGGGATGAAATTCGAGAGCTGTGCAAAGAGCTTGCCTTGAAGGTCAGGGAAAGCGGTTACAAACCCGATGCTGTTGTGGCCATTGCAAGAGGTGGTTGGGTTCCTGCAAGGATTGTGTGTGATTATCTGGATATCAGGGAGCTTTACAGTGTAAAAACAGAGCACTGGGATGTAGCACAGAGAAGGGAGGAGGCAAAGATTACTCAGCCGCTGAATGTTGATGTAAGCGGGAAGAAAGTGCTCATCGTTGACGATGTGGCCGATACTGGAGACACAATCAAGGTTGTTGTTGACCACGTAAACCAGTATAATCCCGCTGAGATCAGGGTGGCGGTTGTGGACTACAAAAGCACGTCGAAGTTTGTTCCCGACTATTATGCTGCCAAGATGGAGGCCTGGAGGTGGATAGTTTATCCCTGGAGCGTTAAGGAGGAGTTAAGAGAGCTGATTGAGAAGGTCAATGCCAAAACCGTTGATGAAGCTGTCAAAGCTCTCAAGGAGGAGTTTGATCTGGAAGTTGATGAGGAACTCGTGAGAGATGTCCTCACCGACTGCTGATATCAATAAGCTGAGAAAGATTATCGAGGTCGCGAGAGGCGACAGAAGAGCCGACTTTGTTATTAAAAACGCTCAAATTGTTGATTTGATTAACGAAGAGATTTTTAGCGGAGATATTGCTGTAGCGGAGGGGTTTATAGCCGGGGTTGGAAGTTACTCCGGCATTGAGGAGCTTGATGCCTCAGGCTTAATTGCCGTTCCGGGTTTGATTGACGCCCACACCCACGTCGAGATGTCGATGCTCACAGTTACGGAGTTTGCGAGGCTTGTTGTGCCGAGAGGCACCACAGCAGTTGTTGCCGACCCTCATGAGATAGCCAACGTTCTTGGGAAAGAGGGAGTAAGGCTGATGATTCAGGAAGCGAGGCAAAGCCCGCTAAGGTTCTACTGCATGGTGCCCTCATGCGTCCCCTCTTCTCCCCTCGAAACTTCAGGGGCGAAAATAGGTATCGAGGAAATCAGGGAGCTTTTGCAGGAGGATGAGGTTCTTGGACTTGCTGAGATGATGAATTTCCCGGGTGTAATTGATGCTGAAGAAGAAGTCCTTCAGAAAATCGTTTTGACAAAACTTGTCGATGGACACGCTCCGGGTTTGAGGGGGAAGAAGCTCAACGCCTACATTGCTGCTGGCATCTCTTCAGACCACGAAACAACTGCAATAGACGAGGCAAAGGAGAAGCTCAGGCTTGGCATGTGGGTGATGATAAGGGAAGGCTCTGCAGCAAGGAATCTGTCAGCCCTGAAGGATGTTGCAGGAAACAGACATACAATGCTTGTAACCGACGGCGACAGGAGCGTGAAGGACATTGTGGAAGAAGGTTATCTCGACCATGTTTTCAGAAGAGCGATTGAGGAGGGTGTGGATGAGGTTAAAGCCCTGCAAATGCTCACTCTGAACCCGGCAGAGTACTTCGGAATCAACGCAGGCCTAATCTCCCCTTCCCGACTGGCTGATATTGTGCTACTCAAAGACCTGAGGAAATTTGAGGTCAAGGAGGTCTTTGTGGGAGGAAAAAGACCGGGATTCAGGAGCTATTCTCACCCTGAGTGGGCAAAGAGGACGGTCAATGCCAGAAAAATAACTCCTGAGAGCCTTAAAATCGAAGGAGGTAGGGTGAGAGTCATAGAGGTCTACGACGGGGAGATAGTGACTGGCGAGAGTGTGGAGAACGTTCAGGGTGTTGATGTAGAGCGCGACATTCTGAAGGCAGTTGTGGTTGAGAGGCACAGGGGAAGTGGGAGGGTTGGAAAGGCCTACGTCAGGGGTTTTGGATTGAAGAGGGGTGCAATAGCCCAGAGCATAGCCCATGACGCCCACAACATCGTGAGCGTGGGTGCTGACGACATCAGCATATGCGAGGCTGTGAACAGAGTTATAGAACTGCAGGGAGGGATAGTTGTTGCAGATTCTGAAATAAAAGCGGAGTTGCCCCTGCCAGTTGCCGGGATAATGACCGACGAGAAGGCCGAAGCTGTAATTGAGAAGCTAACGAAAGTTGAGGATGAAATCAGAAAGCTGGGATGCAGGCTAAAATCTCCGATAATAACACTCTCGTTCATCGCACTCCCGGTAATTCCAAAACTGAAGCTCACAGACCTCGGACTGGTGGATGTTGAAGCTTTTAAGGTTGTTGACCTGCATGCCGATTAACGCAGTCGATCTCAGGAGAGTACATCTTTATGTCGATTACAGGTGAGTTATCGAGAGCATCCAGCCATCTTACCTTCAGCCTGTTTTTCTCAACCTCAAGAACCTCTACGACACACAATCCTATCGGGTTTGGCCTGCTTGGAGAGCGGGTGGTGAAAACTCCCCTCTCCTCACTCTCGCCCGGCGGTATCACTCTCAGTTTTTCCCTGCTTGCTCTGTCCATCCAGTAAAGGACGATTAAATACCGGAAATTCTCGATTTTGTACAGCCCATCCGCATACTCGTCGAAGATTACTATTTCGGACACGGCATCCGAGAACCTTCCCTGCCTCGGAGCATCAATCTGAGTTTTGAAAGGTGACCTAACCACTCCAATGGGTTTGAGGTTCATATTTCGGCTCTCTCAAAAGTTTTTTATTCTTTTTTGAGCTAACACAGAGAGATGAAAATCATAATAATGGCAGGTGGTTACGCAACGAGGCTCTGGCCGATAACCAAGACAAAGGCAAAGCCCCTGCTCCCAGTTGGAACCAAGAGAATAGTCGACCATGTTTACGAGAAGGTGCTGAAGTTCAATTCACCCATTCTGCTGTCCACAAACAAGAGGTTCGAGGATGATTTCAAGAAGTGGGCTGAAGGAAAAGGTGTTGAGGTTGTTGTTGAGGACACCATGAGGGAGGAGGAAAAGCTTGGAGCTGTGAAGGCACTCGCACAGGTTGTTGAGAACATTAATGACGATTTCCTGGTCATTGCCGGAGACAATATTTTCTCCTTCGACCTCGATCCGCTTGTGGAGCTTTTCAGGGAGAGAAAAGCACCTGTCACAGCTCTCTACGATGTCGGAGATTACGAGCTGGCTAAAAGGTACGGCGTGGCAGAGCTTGAGGGAGAAGTCGTGAGGAAGTTCTACGAGAAACCTGAAAAACCGCCTTCGACACTTGTTGGAATAGCCATATACGCTTTCCCGAAAGAGATTGCCGAGATACTTGTTGAATATGTGGGTGGAAATGAAAAGAGCGACAATCTAGGAGACTTTCTCAGCTTTCTCTGTCAGAAAATAGACGTTTACGGTTGTGTTTTCAGCAACGGAAACTGGTATGATGTTGGAAACCCCGATTCCTATATCGAGGCTTTTAAGTTCTACACCGACAGTTCTGTCCACGAGTCAGTTGAGATTGCGAAGGCTGCCAAGATAATAGAGCCGGTTGTGATAGAAAAGGATGTTGTGATAAAGGGCAGGTCAATTGTAGGACCCTACGCGTACATCGGTGAGGGTTGCGAGATTGATTCGTCGGATGTGAGTGAAAGTGTAGTTTTCTCCAAGACTGTTTTGAAGAGAGTTAGGCTCTGGAGGAGCATAATCGACGATGATTGCGAAATAAGAAACATTGAGCTAAGTGGGTCGATAATTGGCGGTCACGCAAAAATTCAGAGGGGATGAAAGCTGCGATAATTGACGGATACGTTGACGAACCCTCCTGTCTCGGTGTTCCCCCTTATATAGCCCCTTATCCGAGATACATATACGGAATGCTAAAATCTGTCGGTTTTGAGTCAAGGTACTTCACCATCGATTATCTGAGAGAACACTCAGAGGTGATCGAGAAGCTGAAAAGCTTTGAATTAGCCATAATCATTGCGGGTATAGCCGTTCCCGGCAAATATCTTGGAGGAAAACCTTTAAGCAAGAAGGAGCTTTTTTCGATGAATATTGCGAGGAGAAACATACTCGTTGGCCCCATAACCTTGGAACTTTCGCAGAAGGATCGAAGAATGCTCGAAGACGTTGAAATTGAAGTTTTAGATTTCCCATTCGAAAAAAGGCTTTTTGAAAAGCTTGGTGGGGAGAGATTCGACCTGAATGCTTTTGCTGTCCGTGGAGCTGAGGTGGTAAGGCAGCATCCTGACTTCCCGTACATCATCTGCGAGATCGAGACCTACAGGGGATGCTACTGGGGCAGATGCAGCTTCTGCATCGAAAGAGTCCACAAGTTGTGGTTCCGCAGTCCAGAAGACGTTCTGAAGGAGATAAAAGCTCTTTACGATTGTGGAGCGAAGCACTTCCGCCTCGGCAGACAGACGGACTTTTTCAGCTTTTTGGGGGAGTTTGAGGAAGGCGTACCAAAACCGAATCCGGAAGCGATGAAGAAATTTCACAGGGCGATATGGGATCTATGCCCGAAAATAAAAACCCTCCATCTTGACAACGTGAATCCGAAAACGATAGCCGAGCATCCAGAAGAATCTGCCGAGATTATCAAGACGATCGTGATGTATCAAACTCCCGGAAACGTTGCAGCGATGGGACTTGAGAGTGCTGATGAGAGGGTTGTGAGGGAAAACAGCCTCGCAGCTACTCCAGAAGAGGTCATGTTCGCTATTGAGCTTATCAATAAATACGGCAGACATCCATCCTACAACGGCCTTCCGTACTTCCTGCCGGGAATAAACTTCGTGATAGGGTTGAAAGGTGAGACGAAAGAAACTTTCGAGATAAACTACGAGTTTCTTGAGGAGGTCATGAAGAGAAACCTTCTGCTGAGGAGGATCAACATAAGGCAGGTGAAAATTTTCCCGGGAACGCCTATGGAGAAAGAGGGTGACAGGAGGCTGAAGAAGCACAGAAAGGAGTTCCTGAAATTCAAAAACAGAGTCAGAGAGAATATAGACACTCCAATGCTCAAAAAAATGCTCCCGAAGGGAAGGAAAATAACTGATCTGAGGGTGGAGGTTGAAGGGAAAATAAGCTACGCGAGGCAGCTTGCCACTTACCCAATTCTCGTGGGTTTGGTTGGAGAGTATCCCAGAAACCTCTATGTTGACGCCAGAGTTGTTGATTACGGCCATAGAAGCATTACTGCTGTTGAAGCAGACCTTGATGTGAACAAAGCCACCTTGGAGCAGCTTGAACTTCTACTGGGAAAAGTTGGCCGTGAAGTTTATATTCGCAGACCCATAGGAAGTGATGCTGAACTGGAAACAATCGCTGGAAGGGAAGCCCTGCTTTACCTCAAAGTTGGTTGAGAATAATTAACGACCGGTTTCATTAAACTCTCAACAGTGAATATGATTCAATTGTAAATAAAAAAAATTGAGAATGGTAAAAGCTTTATACGGAGAGGAATAAGGCGAATCTGGTGGTTGAATGAATATCTTCGAGAATATTTTGAGTTCAGCGACAATATTTAAAAATAGAGACGTTTTAAGGCATAGTTACACTCCAGAAAAGCTTCCACACAGGGAGGAGCAGATCAATCAGCTTGCGTTACTGCTCTCCCCGATACTTAGAGGTGGTACACCTTCAAACATATTCATTTATGGAAAAACCGGTACGGGGAAAACGGCTACTGTGCTTTTCGTGGGCAGACAGCTTGAGGAAGCGAGCAGGAAAGCCAGACTTAATGTTGTTGTGCATTACATAAACTGTGAGATTGTAGATACAGCCTATAGAGTTCTTGCCAGCCTAGCAAGGAAGTTCGGAAGCAATGTCCCCATGACCGGCTGGCCTACGGATCAGGTTTACGATGAGGTGAAGAGGGTTCTTGAAAGGAGAGGTGCGAGAGTACTCGTAATTCTCGACGAGATCGACAAGCTCGTGAAGAAGGCGGAGGAGGCTCTGTATGGTCTGACGAGGATAAACTCAGAGCTTGAGAAATCGAGCATATGTCTTATAGGGATATCAAACAATCTGAAGTTTAAGGAATACTTGGACGCGAGGGTTTTGAGCTCGCTCAGCGAGGAAGAAATCGTTTTCCCACCATACAATGCCGAGCAGCTTGAGGACATCCTTCAGCAGAGAGCAAAGCTGGCCTTTGAAGACGGGGTGCTTGAAGAAGGTGTGATTCAGCTCTGTGCTGCAATAGCTGCTCAGGAGCATGGAGATGCAAGAAAAGCGCTGGATTTGCTGAGGGTGAGTGCTGAGATTGCTGAAAGAGAAAGGGACAGCATGGTGAGAGTTGAGCATGTCAAGAAGGCGGTGAGGAAGATCGAGACGGACTATATGATTGAGACGGTAAGAACTCTTCCCGTGCACAGCAAGATTCTGCTTTACAGCATGTCCTTAATTTCGGAGAGCACACCAAAGTTCACCACCGGAGAGGTTTACTGCGTTTACAAGAAGCTCTGCAGCAAAGTAGGGGTTGATCCACTTACTCAGAGAAGGATAAGCGACCTGATTTCCGAACTGGACATGCTTGGTGTACTTAACTCTGTAGTGATATCAAAGGGGAGATACGGGAGGACGAGGGAGATGAAGCTTGAGGCTGACAGAAAAGTTCTGAGGAAAGCTCTGGAAGAGGATTACCGACTGCAAAATCTGCGTAAGTTTGAAGGGGAGTTGAAGAAGTTTGCAAACCTCAACCTTTTCCAGTTTTAGAAAGTCTTTTATTTTCTTTAACTAACTACTTTTCACCCGGCGTGCCCGCCAGCCATGCGTTCCCTGATCGGTGAGGGGGAATTCCACTTGGCGGGCTACACTTCTCAATTTCGGTTCTTTGCGTAGCATCCGAGAGGTTTGCCCTCGAAGATCGCTGCTAAGCAGAGGTTGCAGGATTTACAGTCTGAAGCATCTACCTCTCCGCTCATCATCTTCTTCGGAAGGTAGGGGTCTCTGATCAGCGGTCTGGACATTGAAACGAACTCCACCTTTTTCAGCAACATCTCAGCAGTCTTCCTGCTCCTTATCCCGCCAACGCACATAACTGGAATGCTTACGGCATCCTTTATCTTGAAAGCATAGTCCTTGAAGTAAGCCTCACCACTTTTCGCCACCTTCTGACTTACAACATTATAGCGGTTGTGGTAGATTGACTCGTACATCCCGCCGCTCACCTCAATTGCCTCAAATCCTGCATCATCGAGAAGCTTTGCTATCCTCACAGCCTCATCAACCTCAAGACCTCCCGGAACGAAGTCGCAGGCGTTCATCTTAATCATCACAGGAATCCTGCTTTTCTCCCTAATTCTTTCAAAAATGTCGAGCAGAATTTTCGCTCTCTCTTTCCCGTATTCGTCCCTTCTTCTGTTAGTGTGTGGTGATATGAACTCGCTCAACAGGTAACCGTGGGCTGCATGAAGCTGCACGGCATCAAAGCCAGCTTTCTCAGCCCTCAAAGCAGCCTTAACGAAGTCCTCTATCACCCTCTCAATGTCCTCCTTTGTCATCTCTCTTGGCTCAACGCCCGTATAGGGGTCTTTTACGGGTGAAGGGGCGATTGCGTTGCCAAGGATTGTTTGCCTTCCAGCATGAGCAAGCTGTGCAACAAAGACCACGTCATCCGCTGCGTTCTTCACCTCCTTAACGAGCCTTCTCAACCCATCAATATGCTTATCCTCACTGATACCCGTCATCTTGTACGAAGCTCTTCCGTCTTCGCTTACAAACATGTAACCAGTAATGATCGTACCAACTCCACCTTCTGCAAGCTTCTTGTAAAGCTCAATTAGCTCATCAGTCACAAATCCTTCCTTAGTGGCCATGGACTCAGCTGTTGCCGACCTCACCAGTCGGTTCTTTATTTTCAGGTTTTCAGTTTCTAAAGATGTGAAAAGCATGATGCATTTGTTATGTAATAATTGAAAAAGTTTCTGGTTCACTTGTTTCTAATCTCAAGTGGCAGAGATTGATTGGCAAAAGAGCAAGTTTTCTTAAAAATAATTTTTTAAGATGAAAAAACAGGTATTCAGCTTACATAACGAAAAAGGTTTATTACTTTAGCTCTGACTAAAAATAGTGAGGGCTGAGGAAATTTCGAAAAAATTAGACATAGAAAGACTAGCAGTCTACTCAGATGAGATGTCTGCGGTTGGGATGGATACAGAATTTGCGGCTGAGTTAAAAGAACTTGTTGACATGCTTGTTCCAGCGGAGAAATTTCAGGGTTACCTTGCGATTGATGGTGAGTACGTGGTTTTCAGGAGGGACGGAAGAGGGTGTATTCTGGCGATTGTTGAGGAAGAAAGAGTTAGGTGGTGCCTTAAAAAGCTTGAGGAGGTCCTAAATGGAAGCTGAATACGCATATGTTGACGGAGTTAGGATAAAAGGAAATTCCAATGTTGCTGTTTCTTATTTGGAGGCGATTAAAGAGCTTGTTGAGAAGCTTGAGATAAAAGAGCTCGTTTTCCAGACCGATGGCTATTCTGGTGCGCTTTTAAGCAAGCCAGTTATGATTTTTGTGAAAGTTAGGGGAGATACATCTCTCGCGAAGGTTCAGGCGAGAAGAATACTCAGAGAACTCGGAGATGTTAAAAAAGACGATCTTGAGGAGGTATTTGAACTGGCGGAAAAAATTGAGTCTATGTCAATTGAGGATGTAGTGAGAATGCTTAAGAAATAAGCCTCTTTACAGCTCTGAAGTTCTCAACGACTTCATGCCTCTTCTTGACGAAGATTGGAATGGCTAGAGCAATATAAACCGCCGAAATAATATATCTAATCTCAACTCCGGGAAGTAGTAGCTGAACTATGAAAAGTGTAAGCAGGGCGAAAGCTTCCTTCCAGCTTATTTTGAGGTCGAGTAGAATTGCAACTGCAAAAATGGATTGAGCAGCGGTTAGCAAAACCTCTTCACTCTGCCTTGCATCCAATGGTAGGCTCTGCAGCTTGAAGGCGGAGATGCTGTAGATTACTGCGATTGTCCCGATAAGCAGAGTCCACTGGTTGACTTTTGATGATATTAAGGCGTTCATCGATGCGGTAACTCTCATTCTTTTTACAAAGTAGACTGCAACAATTAACTCAGGAGACTCGCTGGCGAGAGGGGCGATCCACTGCACTGCCAAGAACTCATCAACTCCAAAAATTCTGGCAGTTTCAAGCAGACCCTCTGAGAAGGCTTCAACGCTCAACAGGATGACTGATCCGGCGAAGAGGAAAAGTAATACAACAGATAATCTCCTTTGTCCGGTTTTCAGGCTGCAGAGATATGCTGGTACACCTCCCATTTCCACTTCTTCTCTCTCGGCCTTTGTTGCAAGGAAAACGTAGGCTGCGTAGAGAGAAACAAAAACGATTGCATCAAAAGGTGAAATGCTTCCCTTAAGAGGTATAGTGAACGCGTAGAGCGTTGCAAGCAAAAGGAATAAGATTTCAAGCCTGATTCCCTCATCAAGCTTTACTTCCTTGGTCTTCATGGCCTTGAATGCAAGAAAAGCTATGAGGGACCATCCGATGCCGATCAACAACCTGTTTGCACCCGTCATGTTGGCGGTTGCGTAGTGCACATAATCCCCACCAACGCTTCCCGCCTTCCACGCAAAGTATCCATCCACAGCATATTCTGGCAGCACCGCAAGAAGTGCAACAATTGCCAGGCTGAAAGACCTCGGAACGTCCATTTCAGCCGTCTCAGCAGCCCATGAAATGAGAAAGCTTGCAGAGATAACAGCCATACCTGAAAGGAAGGTCTGGATAATGGGTAGATGGGGATAATCAAGAGTGAGAGAAATTAGCCAAGGCAAAGATAATGATGTGATAAGAAGTAGCTGAAACTTCTCTTTCCTGAAATCCATGGTGGTAGGCTTTTGAAAGGTATTTAAAGTTAAGGCGGAAACGGTTATTTACTCATACCTCCAACAGCATTCATGAAAAGGAGACTCCTTGCAATTCTCGCCTGTCCCCTTTGCAAGTCTGATCTGGAGTTAGAGGTTACTGAAGAAAACGATGAGGAGATTATATCCGGAAAGCTCGTTTGCAGCAGTTGTAAGGAAGAGTTTCCCATTGAAGATGGCATTCCTGACTTGCGTCCACCGGAGTTGAGAAAATGAAGTACATCGTTGTTACCGGAGGAGTGATGAGCGGACTTGGCAAAGGAATTACAGCAGCATCAATTGGTAGGCTCTTTGTGGACATGGGTTACAAGGTTGTTCCAATAAAGATTGACCCCTACATAAATATTGACGCCGGAACGATGAATCCATTCCAGCACGGAGAGGTTTATGTTCTGAAAGATGGGACTGAAGTCGACCTCGATCTCGGCCATTATGAGAGGTTTATTGGAGAGGAGGTCACGGGAGACCACAATATCACAACCGGCAAGATATACAGGAAGGTAATTGAAAAGGAGAGGAGAGGAGATTATCTCGGCCAGACCGTGCAAATCATCCCCCATGTCACGGACGAGATTAAAAACTGGGTGAGAAGGGTTGCAAGGGAGAGCAATGCGGAGATATGCCTCATCGAAATTGGAGGAACGGTTGGAGACATAGAGGGGATGCCGTTTCTTGAAGCTATAAGGCAGATGCACAATGAGGAAAGAGATGAGGACTTTGCCCTGGTTCACGTTACCCTTGTTCCGCTGGATGCCGGAGGTGAGCAGAAGACAAAACCTACGCAGCACAGCGTAAAGGAACTGAGGGAGCTTGGTCTGCATCCGGATGTAATAGTCGGAAGGTGCTCGGAAAGGCTTAAACCCTCGACAAAGAAGAAAATAGCCCTTTTCTGTGATGTTCCGGAAGAGGCGGTTATAAGCAATGAGGATGCAGAGGACATTTACGAGGTGCCTTTGATTTTCAAGAGAGAGAAGCTTGACGAGTATTTGATGAAAAAGCTGAAGCTGGAGCCAAGGGAGAGCAGGAAAGAGTGGGAAGAGATGGTAAAAAGGATGAAAACCCTCTATGAAGAGGTCTCAATAGCCATTGTAGGGAAGTATGTTGACGTCAGGGATGCGTATCTAAGCATCAAGGAGGCTTTGAAGCATGGGGGGATAGAGGCTGGGTGCAAGGTCAACATTGTCTGGGTTGACAGCGAGGATCTGGAAGAGGTTGATGACTTCACCCTTGATGTAGACGGGATATTAGTTCCGGGAGGTTTCGGTTCAAGGGGAGCTGAGGGGAAGATTAGAGCAATTAAATACGCCAGAGAGAACGACATACCTTTCCTCGGAATCTGCTTCGGATTCCAGCTTGCGGTGATAGAGTTTGCAAGAAACGTTGTTGGTCTCAGCGGTGCTAACAGCACCGAGCTTGATGAGAACACACCCCACCCAGTGATTGATCTGCTACCAGAACAAAGAGGAGTTGATGAGAAGGGTGGGACGATGAGGCTCGGTGACATTGAGGTAACTATAAAGCCCGGAACAATCGCTTACAGCCTTTATGGAAGTGAGAAAGTTGTCGAGAGGCACAGACACAGGTTCGAAGTCAACCCAGAATACATTGAGAAAATAGAGAGCAAAGGACTTGTTTTCAGCGCCTATTCAGATGGGGGTAGAAGAATGGAAATTGCAGAACTTCCAGACCACAACTTTTTCTTCGCAACTCAATTCCACCCAGAGTTTAAATCAAGACCCTACAAACCCTCCCCGCCATTCGTCGGGTTTGTGAAAGCTGCGCTGAAATACAAAAGAGAGGAGGAGATTTGATGGATGTGCAGAAGTTTGTCGAAAACGCAATTAAGGAGATCAGGGAGAAAGTAAAGGATGGGAAGGCCATAATAGCGCTCTCAGGTGGTGTGGACAGCTCAGTCTGTACGGTTTTGGCCTACAAAGCCATAGGGGACCGTCTCATTCCCGTTTTTGTCGATACGGGGTTGATGAGAGAGGGTGAGCCGGAGAGAATCAAGGAAATTTTCGGGAACATGGGGCTTGTTTTCATAGATGCTAAGGATGAATTCTTCAAGGCTCTTAAGGGTGTCACAGACCCTGAAGAAAAGAGAAAGGTGATAGGAGAACTATTTGTCAGAATATTCGAAAGAGTTGCGGAAGAGCACAACGCAGAATACCTGATTCAGGGAACCATTTACCCGGATATCATCGAGAGCCAGGGGGGGATTAAGAGTCACCACAATGTTGGTGGATTTCCTACAAAATACAAGTTCAAGGACGTCATAGAGCCGCTCAGAGAGCTTTACAAGGACGAGGTGAGGGAGGTAGCGAGATATCTCGGCTTACCAGAGGAAATTTCAGAAAGGATGCCTTTCCCCGGTCCAGGTCTGGCTGTGAGAATCGTGGGAGAGGTGACTCCGGAGAAAGTAGAGATTGTCAGGAAGGCGAACAAAATCGTTGAGGAGGAGCTTGCTGACTACGAGAAGTGGCAGTGCTTCGCTGCACTTATCGGCAGAGCAACTGGTGTGAAGGGGGACGTGAGAGTTTGGGGATACATAATCTCTGTTAGGGCTGTGGAGTCAAGAGACGGAATGACTGCAGATCCGATAAGAATAGACTACGAAAAGCTGAGAAGGATAGCACTGAGGATTACTGGTGAGATCGATAAAGTCTCAAGAGTTGTTTACGACGTCACTCCGAAGCCTCCAGCAACAATAGAGTACGAGTAGCTAGGGCACTCCAAGCTTCCTGAATATGTTCCTTGCAGCTACAACAAGAGGATCCCAGACTCTCGACACGGGCGGGTAGTACGGAAAATCCGTGAAGAACAGGTCTCTAACATCTCCATTTTTATACAGAAGGGCTGAAGCCGCATACACCCTCATCGCCACATCCTTGCCAACAGCCTGCAGGCCAAGAAGCTTCCCTTTCCTGTCAGCCACGACTTTCAGATGGATTAACCCACCCGGAAGATAGCGAGCGGAGGTTCTTGAAGTTATGAAAGCCGAGACGACCTCGTATCCCTGCCTTATTGCCTCATTCTCACTCAAACCAGCTTTTCCTATTTCTATGTTCTTAAAACCGGTCAGCTGGCTTTTCAGCGAGCCGGGATAATGCATCTCGTATCCGGCCATGTTGACTCCCGCAACATACCCCATTTTGTTTGCCGGAGCGGCAAGGGGTATCCAGTCCTCCTTTCCCGTAACGACGTTGATTGATTCAGCACAGTCTCCCGCGGCGTAAATGTTTTCTCTGCTAGTCTCCATCCTGCTGTTCGTCTTAATAGCTCCTTTTACCCCAAGGTCAACAAGACCTTTTGCAAGGTCTGTGTTGGGGACAACACCTACAGCGATTATTGCAAGCTCGCAGGGGTACTCACCTTTGTTCGTGATGACCTTCTCAACTCTGTCTTTCCCCTCAAAAGCCGTAACTCTTTCACTTAACCTGAGATTTACGTACTTCTCCATTTCCGATTTTATTATTGCAGCAATTTCTGCATCATATTCTGGGAGGGGACGTTCCATAACCTCAATAACAGTTACGTTTTTTCCAAGTCTGGTGATTGCGTCAGCCATTTCCACTCCAATGTAGCCTGAGCCGACGACAACGACGTTATCGACTTTCGCTGCCTCCATTTTCACTCTCTCGGCATTTTCGATGTCGTCAACGTAAATAATGCCATCGAGATCTTCTCCCTCAACGCCGAGCTTTATTGCCTTGGAGCCGGTGGCAAAGAGCAGCTTGTCCCATTCGTAAGTAGTTTCCTTTCCACCATCATTCACTCTCAGAATTCCATCATCAACCTCTATTACTCTCGCACCGGTATGAACGTCAATCCCTCTCTCATGCTTGAAGTATTCTATATCGTAAGCGCAAAGATCATCAAATTTCTCCACAGCTCCCCCGACGAAGAATGGAATACCGCAAGGAGCGTGACTAACCCACCTCGACTTCTCGAATACTGTAACCTCCCAATCGGGCTGCAAAGCTTTAACTCTCGAAGCTGCACTCATTCCCGCCGCTCCACCGCCGATAATTGCGACCTTCACGAATCCAATAGAGTTGGAATTTTTTAAAGGTTTCTCCAAACTAAAAGCACGATCGATTTTTCAATCTTCTTCCTCTTAACAATTTTCAACATAATTTTCACAAAAACCATAGTTATGGCAAGCAGTTACATATCTGAGCTACTAATGATAAGAATTCTCCTTTGTTGATACCTCATTTTTTATATCCCCTCTCAAGTAATTTCTAATAGCCTCAGATTCAATCCATCCCTTTTCAAGCTGTTCGACCAGTTCAGCTATTCTATCAAGCTGTCCTTTAATCTTCATTCTTGCCTCCTCGTGGTCAACGTAAATTTCAACAAATCCCAGCGCAGCAGCAAGTGGGTTGCGGATCTGATCGACGAGTATTGCGAACTGCTCGATGTTTTGTTCTATTTGCTCGTATGCTTTCATTTTCGCCTTAAACTCTTCAGTAAGGAGTTTTCTATAAACTGCCAGAATTTTCCTTAATAGAGTGAAAACGAACTTTACAAAATTTTCTGCAACGACTTTGAACTCCCCTTGCTTCGATAATTCATTCGCAAAGAGTTCCAGCCTCCTGATTATGTCTTCGAGTCTGCTGCCGCTTTCGCGGATCACTCTTTCTAGGAACTCCTCTTCAATTCTTTCTACTACTAATTCAGGATCCTCGCCCGACAGGGTAGCAGTAAAGATTGTTCTGGCTCTCTCCTTTACTGTGTCTATTAATTCAGGTGGAAATTCTGGCGATACCATTTTGAACCACTTTTCAAATAAGGCGTCAATCGACTTACTCTCCACCATGACACCTCTAGAATTTTTTAAAAAGTACAGGCAATCATATTTAACAATTTCTAGTTTTTGTGTTTTATTTATTATTTCTTAACAATAAGTAACTTAATATTTAGATGGCTTTAATTGTAAAATGAGTCATACGTATTCCGTTGTAATCTAGTTTTTAGGTTTAACATCCATCACATTTGACCTCAATTCTCTGTTAGAACTTTGTTTGGCAGCTTCTTCTTTGTCATGGGTTCCCTTAGTCTTTTACAGCTTCTTCCATCCCAAGTCGAGTCCAAAAAGCTCTGATTGAGCGTTTGTAGTCATACTTAGTCCAGCCGCTAATTGTCCTCGAACTTGATTATTCTTGCCGCTCTTTGTGGCTTTGCCTGCATCCTGCTCCTATTGCTTAATAACTCTCAAGAATAACAAATATTCTCGATTTGGAGCATTAATGCTTGCAGAGTTCGGAATTCTGGGAACTCAGACAACTTGTTTTATTTTTTATGTTATTAAAACTTAATTTTTTAGCTTAATTAATAGCGATCTGTCGCATCAAATGTAGGCAATTCCAGTTTCTTCTCCTCAATGAGGAGAGAATAATTTGAAACCTCAACTCCGTACGCCGGGGGTGGGATTCGAACCCACGCGGGCAACGCCCAACGGCTTAGCAGGCCGTCGCCTTACCGCTCGGCAACCCCGGCTCAAACTTTCCTTATCAAGAAGCAATTTAAGGATTTTGGTCACGGATATGACCGCTTGATAAAATGTGGGAAAGAGTTAAATTAAACCTTTTCGATATATTTTTGGAGGTGAGTTTGATGGGTGAGAAGGTTAGAGACAGGGAGCATCATGAGAGGCTTTTTAAGGCCTCAATGAGCCCGATAAGGAGGCAGATTGTCGCTGCTATAGGTGTTCAGGGCAAGACGAGAGAGGAGTTGAAAAAAGAGCTTGAACTTTCAGACTTCCAGTTCAAGTTCAATCTGGACTGGCTTATCAAGGAGGGCTTTGTAAAAGAAGAGGATGGAAAACTTAAGCTTACAGACGATGGCATTGAGCTGCTCGAAGCTGGCTAAGTAACTATTTCTCCCAATCTTTGCAGTTCCATTGCCTTTTTTATTTCCATCATCGTCAGGTCTAAGGGGTCTTCGATTCTCACTCCGTGCTTCAGGGAGAGATTCCTCATCTCCGGCGAAGTGGGGCCTATGGCAGGATCACCTGGAACTCTGAAAGACACGTCAAAAATCACGAACTCCAGCTTTGTATCATCTTCCGGAGAATATGCCATCGCCCCCTGAAGACCGAACAACCCGATTATCCCGGGCGGAAATTCCGCTTTGCAGGTCTCGATAAACTTCTCAGCAGCTTCATAGACTTCCTGCTGCTTACTTTCTCTCATGGTTACTCCAAAGTGCCCAATCTCTTCATTCTTTACAGGAACGTTTATCTTGAGCTGCTCCCTTGCCGGAAGATTGAGGAACCCCTGCAAGTTGACCTGTCTTCTGTCGCTAAAGCCAACAAAGTCGAAGTTTCCGAAGACGTCTTTCATGGCATAGCTGTGGAAGTTGGCGTTGAACCTCGCTCCTAGGACGTACTCTTCAATCCTTGCCTTTTTGAGTCCTTTCTCGTCGATTACCCCTTCCTTAAGCAGTCTTTCTGCCTGCTGGTAGTAATCTTCAGGCGAGACTGCGTAGAAAAATGCCCTTTCGAGGGGATTTTTAGCCTGCTGAACCTTAACCACGACAAGCCTATCAATTTCCTCTGGAGATTTGAACTCCTTGGGATACCTCAAACCAGCTTTTTCGAGCAGGTAGTACTGATTTTTCAGATGATTTCTCTCCTCTGCTCTGAGCATGAACCTGTTTCCGTAAATAGGAACCTCAAATTCATTTTCTATACCGTCGTATCCGACATAGACTGCAAAACTCCTGTTGGGTATGAAAATCGTGTTAAGTTCGAGAAGTTTATCCTGAATTTCTCTGTTGAGCATGTCCTTGAACTTTTCAACCATTATTATCTCGTCGTAGAGGTGTCTGTTGTACTTGGTGTAGAGCTTATCCCTCCCCTTTTGCACGACAATTGCTGTTTTAAATCCCCAAGCCTTTGCGGCCATTCCAATTTCCTTGGCTGAGTGTGAGCCAAAAATTCCTATGGTAACATCCTCGTAACTTTCAGCTATCTTCTGCGGATTCATAATCCACGTTGTCTCGCACTTAAAAAATTGATTGATTTGCATACGTAAACCTTTTTAATCACTAGGTAAAGAAGCTTTAAGGGCTCGTAGCTCAGCGGGAGAGCGCCGCCTTCGCGAGGCGGAGGCCGCGGGTTCAAATCCCGCCGAGTCCATGTTTTTCTTCCATGCTAATTGGAGCTTCTTAGTAGTTAGGAAAAATGTTAAAAATAGCCAGAAAAGAGTTTCAACGATGAAAGGAGCTATAGGTAAGATTTACGGCGAAGCTTCACCGTTTGAGTTTAACTTCGTGATTTTCAACCAGAAGCAGGTGAAAAGGGGAGATTACGTTAAGGTTTGGAATGATGTTGATGGCTGGGTTGTTGCCTACGTGGAGAGTATCGTTGCGAAGTCCAATGTCAGGAGCAGGGAGATTAAGGAGATTGCAAACGGCTCAAAGGAGGTTTTCATCGGAAAGGCTATCGTTCTTGGAAAGAGGGAGGACGGAAGGCTGAAGGTTCCGAGAAGCCCGTTCGTTCCGGGAGAGAGCGTTTTTCTTGCTGAGGAGAAGCTTATAGCTGAAGTTCTTGGGCTGAGCGAGGATGGAGTTTATGTTGGCCTTCTCGGCGACACGGGGGTTAAGGTCAAGCTTGACCCCAACAGTCTTGTCCAAAAGCATGTATGCATTCTTGCGAAAACTGGAAGTGGGAAGAGCTACACTGCGGGTGTAATCATAGAAGAGTTGCTTGATCAAAACGTTCCACTGCTGGTCATCGACCCTCATGGCGAGTATCATTCAATGAGGTATCCCAACGACAGCGTTGATGGTGATTTCGGAATAAAGCCAAAGGGCTACGAAGACCAGATAAGGATACTCGTTCCCCCAATATCACCGTTCGCAGATAGAGCTGACGGTCTCCTTGTGCTTGACGGTGTCAATCTGACTGCGGAGGAGATCATCGAGCTTACTGGATTGAAAAATCCCACCGCCCAGGCTTTGCTTTATCAGGCGTTGAAGGAGCTAAAGGATGAAGATTATACGATTAAGGACATTATGGATGAAGTTGAGAGCATAAAGCACAACGGAAAGTGGACCCTTCTGGGAGCGCTGGCAAAGGTGGAGGAATCCGGGCTGTTTGGAGAGAAGCCAACTGATCTTAAACAGCTCCTTCAGCGTGGAAAGGCTACAATAATCGACCTGCGCGGAGTTGATCCTGCTTATCAAGACCTCATCGTTTCAAGAGTTTGCACAAAACTCTTCGAGCTAAGGAAGAGGGGCGAGGTTGAGCCAGGGATGATTGTGATTGAAGAGGCTCACAACTTCATTCCTGAGAGGGGATTCGACAGGGCGGTTTCAACGGGAATACTCAGGACAATAGCCAGCGAGGGCAGAAAGTTCGGCCTCGGACTGATGGTAATCAGCCAGAGACCTGCGAGAGTTGACAAAAACGTGATAAGCCAGTGCAACACCCAGATCATTCTCAGAGTTACGAACCCCAACGACATAAACGCGATTAAAAACGGAGTTGAAGGCATAACTGCCGAGATGGTCGAAGAAATCAAACGCCTCCCACCGGGACATGCGATGATTGTCAGTCCCGAGCTTGAAAGACCCGTAATAGTGAGGGTTAGAAGCAGAAAAAGCAAGCACGGTGAGGCTGTGAGCATAACAAAGCCGAAGGAGGAGAAGAAAGCAAAGAAGAAAAAGAAGAAGAGTGAAAAGGGGGAGGCTAAAAAGGAGAAGAAAGGGTTCCTGAGAAGGTTGTTTGGCTAATCAAAATCAACAATCTCAATTGCGTAGTTTCCAACCTTCACGTATGGGTTTTCAACCTTTTCACTTTTTCTGAGAAGTTGTCTTCTCACATGCTTGACTTCTTTTCCCGCAAGAAGGTCTGCAACGCTTACACCGTAAGCCTTGGAGAATGCAACAACTGGTGTTGTGAGCCTTGCGTTAATCTCGATAATGTAAGGCTGGTCTGAATATACGACATCGACACCCACATAACCATTCAGTCCGTCTACACATTCAGCAGCCTTCATCGCTTCCTCAACAACCTCTTTTCTGACCTCTTCGGATATTCTCGCGGGAACGATTGCTCCAGCATACCTGAAACCGTCAAGGAGCTGCTCGTTAACGCTCAGGCACCTTATCTCCTCACCAACAGCGAGGCTAACGCTCAAATTCCATCCTTCTATAAACTCCTGAGCTATGTAACCTTCCGGCACGGCATCACTGAACTCCACTCCCTCCCCAGCGCATCCCGTGCGTGGCTTTATGAGAAATTTGCAGTCAAGCTCTCTCAATGAGGTTTCGGGAACCTGAACTTTCCCTTTCAGCTTTTTATAAAGCTTCCACTTGTCTGATGTTACCGCAACAGCCCTGCTTGAAGAACCGAGGTTTTCAGCATACCTCTCAGCTTTCTTTGTCAGGTTGTACAGCAGAAAATCGTCCTCTGGAGCGACAATCAGAAAGGCATCACTTTCCTCAAGATACCTTTCAAGCGAATTCAGAGAATCTGCAGGAAGGGGGAAGAGATGGGTAAATTCAGGTCTTACGAACCCCGTTATCTCAAAGTAATTTTTGAACCCCTCAAACGCTGATTTAAACATCGCAAGGCCTTCAACGGCCGTACTGTCTTCTATTTTCTCACCACAAGTTGCAAATTCAAATAAGAATAGTTTCATACCTCTATTATTTCTTCCTCCTCAACCTCGGTTTTCTCTCCCTCTTCCTCATTAAGAACTATTGCTATGTCCGCAGAGTTTTTGAGGGCCGTAGAAAATCCGGGCTCAGCTCCGATGATTATCGTCTCCTTTCCCATCTCCATAGCCTTCATTAAAACAGCCTTGAAGTCAGCATCTCTTGTAACAAGCGCAACCGCATCAATAGAGTCGTTGTATATCAGCTCCATAGCCTCCACAGCCATTCTAACATCCACATCTCCTGATGTTACGATGGGCTCAAACCCCTGATTTTCGATTGCCTCGACAAGTTTTTCGGTTGCGTACTGGTTGAGAAAGACCTTGGCAATCTTGATGTCCCCATACTCAGAGAGGATTTCTCTAATTTCCTTCAGATTTATGTTGAACTCTTTCCTGAGCATGTTAGGCCCATCTACCAAAACACCAACTTTTCTACGCTGAGATAGTCTTCTTTTAGAAAGGTATTCTTTAATCCTCTGAATTCGCGATATCGTCGGCATTCTTTTCTTTTTTTCTCTTTAAAGTTTAAAAAAGTTTTGTTAGTGTTCGACATATCATAAGCTCCGTTTTAGAAGAAAAAAGGCAGGAGATTTTTTTGATGGTCATTTTACTCTTTTTCTTAACTTCCTTTGTTGAGGTACTTCAAAATACGATTTCGCAAATCTTCGATATTGAAGGGCTTTTCCAGTACTTCTTTAGCCCCCACAGCGAGAATTTTTTCCTCAAACTCTTTCCGGTAAGCAGTTACGGCTATAACAACGGCATTTGGATTGAGCTTGAGAATTTCTTTCGTAACCTCCACTCCGTTCATATCAGGCATTTTGATATCCACCACAATCAGTTCCGGCTTGAATTTCCGGTAAAGCTCTAACCCCTCTTTCCCGCTACAAGCCGATATAACCTTAAATTTACGGAGAATTTCCTTGTAGAGTTCGCAAATTCCGCAATCATCATCAACCACTAGTACCTCCGCACCCATTAGACATCATTTGTAATAGAAAAATATAAAATTTTCGCATATTTGATGTAAAAACTAAATAAATTTAATACAAAAGGCTGCAATTTTCGTTCACCCCCTTGACAGATTCGGCAACACCACCGTAGCCGACAAAGAGAATCCTGTCGGGTGAAAGAGCCTTTGTAACCTCCTTCCTGTGAGTTACCACAATCAGTGTTATCTTTGCCACCCTAGCAAGCTCCGATATTTTTCTGGCAACCCTCACAGCAGTCATCTCGTCAAGGTGTGCGGCAAATTCATCCACCAGCATCAGACTCGGCCTTTTAGCCAGACATACTGCGAGCTTGAACCTCTCCTTCTGTCCAGTCGAGAGTTCATTGAATCTCGCTCTGTAGAGAACAGCATCCGAAATGCCTGCTCTGTTCAAAACCTCCACAGCCAGATAGATATCGCCAGTTATGTCAAATATCTGCTCTAGAATACTTTTGTCAGTTATTTGCGGTTCGAGTTCGAAGGGTATTAGTGCTACTATGCTGCTCGCTTTCACCTCAACTTTCCCGTTGCTCGGTTTGTAAGCCTCATCGTCCATGTCGAGGGCTTTTCCAGCGATTAACCTTAAAAAAGTAGTCTTTCCAGAACCGCTTGCACCCACTACAACCACAACCTCTCCGGGATTTATCTTCAGATTTACGTCCCTCAAAACGTATCTTTCAACGACTCTCTGCCTTACACCGAATGACTGGAGAACCGTCTTTACTTCATCGCTAACTCTCTCCAAATCTAGGGTGCTTGTGAAGAGCTTTGATACATCTTTAAACTCAAGTTTTTCCAGAGGTGTAACGCTACCGTACCTTGAAACGCAGAGCCTTCCACCGTGCTTTCTCGCAATTTCGTCTTTGCTGAGAAAATCTTTTATGTAGCTTTCAGCTTCCTCGGTGAGTGGTTTATACAGAACAGGTTTTCCTGACGCAGTATCCCAGACGTAGTAAAAGCCGGCCTTCTCAAAAAACGGATTGAATCTTGCCATCTGAGCGATTGTTTCGACAAGGTGTTTTCTCATCCTCATCTCAGGAACTCTTCTCTCCTCAATCCACTCAACTGCCATCTTCACTGCCAGAATTCCGAGTCCATCCGCTCTGTAGTCTGGATGAACCACAACTCTCGCAATTCTGGATGCTGCCGAGTTGCACTTCCTCATCGCCTCCTCGCTTGCCTTTTCCCAGAGCCTGTACCTCGCCACCTTTAAGGAGTAGCACCTCCTCAAGTTCTTGAACAGCTCTGAAAGCTCTTTTTCCGGGGAGAAAACGTTTTTAAACCACTCTTCGGGAAAGACTTTTTCTCTGATGTTCTCTATAATCTCTCTGTTGATTTTCCTGTGCATTAACGGCACTGGAGGATCAACTCTCACGTACGCAACAACCTCTGGCTCAAACGGTTGCCTTTCAACAAGCTCAAAAAGCAAAAAGCGAGAAGCAGGAGTTGAACCCTTTATCTCAACGATATGCACGTTCCTGCTTCCACACTCACACACAGGCTTTGTGTTGGCCTCCATAAGATTTCCACAGTCGTAGCACTTCCACAGCGCCACCTTGCTCTTCTGGCTCGCGTAGTGGTACTGCTCAAGTTCCGCAATTCTTTCAAAATCTCTTTCGTAAATCGCCTCTCTTGCCCTGATTCGATACCTGTATACCTCTTTTCTGAAGCTGTATCGGGGAAGCTCGATGTTTTTGGAAAAAACGTTCCAGACCTTAATTTTCTCTCCTTCGTAAATCTTGTAAAGCTCGTAATCGTCAAAAAACAGGATTTTTCTTCCGTGTATTTCCTTCGGCTCGTTCTTGATAACCAAATCAACCATATCACCTTCAAAAAGCCACGCAGCTATGCCGGACATGTAGAGGGTTAGCCCATTGTCAAGCTCAACCGCCCCGAACCACCTGTGCCGGTGCTTGGGCAACTGGTGAGAAACGACTCTTGCAATCATAGAAAGCTATTTTTCTTTATTGGTTAAACAGTTTTCGTGAGAGGTCTGATTATTAAGCAACCATTTGCATCCATGATAGTGAGGGGAGAGAAGAAGTGGGAGATAAGGAGAACGAGGACGAATGTGAGGGGAGAAGTGGTTATTCTGAGCCAAGGTTATGCATTGGGAAAAGCCAGACTTACAGATGTTCTTGGACCGTTTACTGTTGAAGAGCTTTTGAAGTTCAGGGATTACCACAAAGTGGATGAGGACTTTCTCAGGAGTTACTCAGGCGGAAAAAAGCTTTACGCCTGGGTTTTTGATGAGCCGGAAGAGTTCGAGAAGAAGGTTAAGGTGAATATACCGCGTGGAGCACAGGTTTGGGTTAAGGATGTAAAATCGGATTAAAACTTTTTGGTGCTGTTACATCTCCCCTGGAAATTAAAAAGGGCAGGGATTCAACCCCACCCATGCAGCTGCAAATAGAAATCCCACTACAGCTAACAATAGACATCCAGAATAAAAAGATTCCCATTCAGGAGCTGACATCTGCTTTAAAGGGAATTGAAGCTGCAATTCTGGGAAGAGTTCTGGAGGAAATAGATAGCGTTCTGATCTCCTCAATGCAGAAAGGATACGGAAAAAACGATTACCACAAGCACAGCAAGGAAGAGAGGACGATTGTAACGCAGCTTGGAAAGACAACCTTCAGCGTTACAAGAGTCAAGGAAAAATCGACTGGAAGAA
>JAPDIW010000085.1 GCA_029259415.1 Archaeoglobi archaeon | reverse complement strand
TTTTCTTTTTTAATCCTTTTATCGAGCTCTTCTGCTGGCATATGCTGCACAACTTCGTAGATTCGCTTCCTACCCATGTATTTTGTTGTTTTGTTTTAGTATAAATAGTTTTGCTCAAGACCATAAAAAAAGATTATCTCCCAAATCCAAGCAGAATTTCACCACAGCTCCATCCAACCAACTCAGCTAAACCTTCACGACCTCCAAAAAATCAACCCTTTTGAAATCCTCATCGAAGGTTGCAATCCTTTTTATCCCATGATACCTGCATGTTGCAGCTATCAAAGCGTCGTTGGGCAAAAGGTCGTAACTACCAAAAACATCAAGAAATTCTGATAGCGGTAGTTTATCTACAACGACGATATCCAGACCTTCAATAACTGTTTTTACCATTTCAACAATTTTCGAATTAGTTTCTTTAGTTAATCTCTTCAAAACAAAGAGTTTCCTCCACAACTGTCACGGAGGTTATAAATTCTTCTTCAATGTATTTCTCCACAATTGCCCTGGCTTTACCCGTAAAGTCAGTCTCAACTATCAAATTCACAATAAAATTGGTATCAAAGAATATTCCCATATTTTCTCAGCCTCAGCTCTTTTATCTTCTCTATAGATGGACTTTCGTCGAGTTTTATTGGCTCCCATCTCCTAAGAAAACTCTCTCTTTTCGTTTTTCGGTCTTCAATTCTTATTCTCACCCTCTCCCCTTCCTTAAGCTCAACCTTCTCCAAAGGTTTGAAAACACCATTCTCTTAAATCGCCTCAATTATTTTAGGCATGCTAAATTCTTACACTTGAGATTAAAAATAGATTTCGTCAAGTGGTTTGAGCAGTAAGTATCGTCCAAGTTTTGAATTTCTCAACCCAACAAATTAAAACTAACACTTTTAAATAGCTCCTCCAAATCATCAGCAATGAGAGAAGCTAATCGTCTATCCCAGATTTCCACATCCATGATACGGAGAATGTTCGAGATTGTCGAGAAGGCAAGAAAAGAAGGGAGGGAGATTGTCAGCTTAACAATAGGTGAGCCGGATTTTGACACCCCTCCAGAGGTTGTAGAGAGAGCCTGCAGGGCGATGAATGAAGGCTTTACGCACTACACCTCCAACTTCGGCTTAGAAGAGCTTCGAGAGGCGATTGCGGAGAGGTACGGCGTGGATGCAAGCCAAGTGATGGTCACCGCCGGTGGTAGTGAGGCACTGATAAACGCCTCTCTGGCGTTCATCGAGGAGGGGAGCAAGGTTGTTATTCCCACTCCGAACTTCCTCAGCTACTTTACCTACGCCAAAATGTGTGGTGGCAAAATTGTTCAGGTCAAAACTCACGATAACGGCTTTTTACCTGATGTTGATAAGCTTAACGAAGTCGTTGACAGAGATGTGAGTGTTATCTTCTTCAACTATCCCAACAACCCGACTGGGGCTGTAATCGGCGAGAAAGAGTTAAAAGCAATCGTCGAAATCGCCAGAGACAACGGAGCGGTAGTCGTGAGTGACGAAATCTACGACCAGATTTACTACGATGTCAAGCCGACATCACTTGCAGGTGAGGAGAACGTGGTCTGCGTTAACGGCTTTTCGAAATCTCTTGCTATGACCGGGTGGAGGATAGGCTTCACCATAGCGGATGA
This sequence comes from Archaeoglobi archaeon, assembly GCA_029259415.1. Lineage (GTDB taxonomy): Archaea > Halobacteriota > Archaeoglobi > Archaeoglobales > Archaeoglobaceae > Archaeoglobus. The sequence goes on along the minus strand of JAPDIW010000085.1, from coordinate 24,796 downwards.
AAGCTTGCTCGATCCAATGCTGAAGGTTCATCAGGTCAACGGAGTTTGCGCTCCAGCATTTGCCCAGAAGGCGGTTGCTGATGTTTTTGCGGAAGGTCTTTTCGATTCAATCGTCTCAAGGATGGTCGGAGAGTTCAAGCGTCGCAGAGACTTCCTCTACTCGGAGCTGAGCAAAATATACGATGTAGTGAAGCCGGAGGGAGCGTTCTACATGTTCGTGAATGTGGGGGAGGATTGCATGAAGTACGCTGAAAGGCTGGTTGAGTTGGGGGTTGCCGTCACCCCAGGCCTGCCTTTTGGTAATTACAACGAAACCTACGTCAGGATCAGCTACGCAAACTCAATGGAGAATCTACAGAAGGCCGTTGAGATAATAAAGGATTATGAGAGTCAGAAAGCTTGAAAAAGAGGATGCGAGAGATGCGGTAAGGTTACTCATCCTAGCCTTCAGCAGAGAACTGAACGGCATCTTTGGTGATACCGAGTTAGCCAGAGGGCTGTTTTTCAAGTTCTTCTCCACACATACAGAAGAGTGTCTTGTGGCAGAGAGCGAGAGGATCGTTGGATTCGCATCCTACTCTTTCAGGCAGAGGCTACCCGTTTCAGATTTTTTGAGGAAGGAGCTTGGATTCGTGAAGGGTGTTAAGGCGTCTCTGCTCATCCGCTACCTCTGTCCAAAGCCAAAGAAAGGAAAAGCTGTGATCAACTTCATAGCCGTCTCACCGCTCAGAAGGAACAGCGGAGTGGGTTCGCTGCTGCTAGAAAAAATCATTGAAAGTGTGAGGGAAGGTGGTGGGAAGGAGATTGAATGTTATGTTTCCGTCGACAACGATGAGGGGATAGGTCTTTTGACAAAATTCGGCTTCGAGATTGCGAAAATGCTGGATAACAGGTTTGCAGAAAAAAATTTTGGGGCAAAGCAGTGGTATCTGATGCGTTTACAGCTTTAACCTCTCTTCTTCATTTCCTCCTCTCTCAGCAACCTCCTGAGCACCTTACCCACAAGGGACTTCGGCAGTTCATCTCTAAACTCAACAAGCCTTGGAACCTTGTATGAGGCCAGCCTTTCCTTGCAGAACTTTATGATGTCCTCCTCCGTTACCTTCCCCTTCCATTCTGGCTTCAGCTCTATGAACGCCTTAACCGTCTCCCCCCTGTAAGGATCAGGAACGCCAACAACCGCTGCCTCAGCAACAGCAGGATGCTCATACAACACTTCCTCGACTTCTCTGGGGTAAATGTTGTATCCGCCTGCGATTATCATGTCCTTCTTCCTGTCAACGATGTAGAAGTACCCGTCCTCATCCATCTTCGCCATATCTCCCGTTAAAAGCCATCCGTTAATCAGTGTCTTCTCAGTCTCATCCTTGCGATTCCAGTAGCCTTTCATCACCTGCGGACCTCTGATCACAAGCTCCCCGACTTCCCCAGGCGGGAGGATGTTGCCGTCATCATCGATGACAACTGCAATGGTGTCTGGATAAGGCACGCCTATGCTACCCTCTTTGTTTAGACCATATATCGGGTTGCAGTGTGTTATGGGTGAAGCCTCGCTCAATCCGTAGCCCTCTGTAATCCTCTTTCCTGTCAGATCTTCCCACCTCCTTTTCACCTCTATGGGTAGCGGAGCAGCACCGCTAGTGCAGACTCTCAGAGAGCTCAGATCGTAGCCGTTCTGCTCGATGAGCTTCAGCATTCCGATGTACATTGTTGGAACAGCAGAGAGAGTCGTAACTTTGAAAGTCTGAATCGCCTGAAGAACCATTGGGTAGTTTCTTGGATCAGGCATCGGGATAATTGTGGCTCCGACAAGAATTCCAACGTTCATCATAGTCATTCCGTAGCTGTGGAAAACGGGAAGCATGCCGATCCCAACATCAGCGGATGAAGCTTTGGGATCCCAGTTCGCTGCCTGATAGGCATTGGCGACAATGTTGAAGTGCGTGAGCATCACGCCCTTGGGAAAGCCGGTCGTTCCTCCGGTGTACTGCAGCATCGCAACATCCTCTTTTGGATTAATCTCAACCCTCCTATCCGTTTTCTCAGTTTCCATGACGTTTTTCCATGAGTAAACCCCCTTCCTCTTCTCAGGTGGGTCAGGCATTGCTGCACCGACCATGAAATCCTGAAGGCTGCAGGTAATCACTGCATCAAGAATGCCGTCATCAAGCAGAGGGGAGGCATTGGGGTACATCATGTCCATGCAGAACATCACCTTTGCTCCACTGTCCTCTGCGAGGAACTTCATCTCTCTCTGGGTGTAGAGGGGATTGCACTGTACTATTATTCCTCCAACCTTCAGAATTCCTGCCATTATCGGCGCAGCATGAGGTGTGTTGGGCAGAGCGAACATCACCCTATCGTTCTTCTCGATACCTAGGTCGAAGAGAAATGCAGCAACCTTGTCTGAAGCATCTTTTGCTTGCTTGTACGTAATCTGATTTCCGAAAAATATGGTTCCAACCTTGTCCCCGTACTTTTCTGCAGCAATTTCGAGAATTCTGTAAGCGGGCATCACGGGATAATCGAGCCTATCCCTAACACCCTCATCGTAATGCTTTATCCATAACCTGTTTATTCCACTGCCGTCAGTCTCTCGAATATTTTGCCCCTCAATACCAAGTATGCCACTCATAATACGAAAAAACTGTGATTAACTTAAAAATCTTACGAAATTAATCATCTAATTTCTGCTTCTGCTTATACTCATTATACTTTTCAAAAGCTTCCTTCGCCCTCGCATCATCTCCGAGATACTCGTAAGCTTCGCCAACGTGCTTCCACCACGCCGGATCGTTTTCAGCTTCTTTCTCGCAGTAAGCAGCGAACTTCAGCATAGCTTCTCTGGCTTTCTCGGAATCGCCAAGCTTCTCGTAGATCTTTGCCACATCCTCCCAGAACACACTCTCCTCCTCGGCCTCTTTAAGATAGTATTTGAGGGCCTTCTGCCATGCCCTCCTTGCATTTTCAGAGTCTCCAATTTCCTTGTAAAGCTTGGCAACGTCCTCCCAGAACCACGGCTCATCCTCAGCGTACTTTTCAAGGCATTCAGCAGCTTTCTTCATCTCTCCGGCCTTTTTGTAGAACTCGTAGGCCTCCTTCCAGTAGTATGCATCACCCTGCTGTGCAGCAAGCTCCTCGTAAATTTCAGCAGCCTTGGAGAACTGCTCGGCCTTTTCGTAACACCAAGCAGCAGATTCCTTCATTCCGGCTTTCAGGTAGCATTCAGCAGCCTTCTCGAACTTTCCTGCTTTCTCGTACTTTCTGGCTGCAGCCCTATACCTTCCAGCCTTTTCGAGAGCTCCTGCACTTCTCAGCCTCTCATAGATGCTCAAATCCGGCTCCGAAATCCACCACAGGGCAAAGGCAAACACCAGAATGTATGCGGCGGTTATGTAAGCAACTTGCATCGGCTCATCCCAGGTGTAGCACTGATAGAGAGCGTATAGAGAGGCCAGCAAGGACAGCAGTGATGGCAGAGCGTACTTCGACTTTGCATATACAAGAATTGCAAGCATCAATGCTGAAATTGCGACAATTCCCAGAAAGAGGAGGAACAAAATCAGTCTGAGAAGGAACAGCGGTGAAAAGAAGTATGCCACTCCTGCTGCGATGGCAACAAGCACCGCTACAAAAACTATGGCAATGGCAGTCAACCTGTCCATGAAATGTGTAGGTATTGCGAATAAAATATTTTTCTATTCCTTATATTTTTTCAGCACGTCAACGAGTTTCTCAAGCGACTCTGAAAGAACCTTAATCTCTTCAACACTTCTTGATTCAGCAATCATGTCGCAGACCTTTGAAATTGCTCTTTCAATCTTCTCTGACAGTTCAAAATCCACAGCAGGTTTAGCCTTCTCCAAAACTTTTTCGTCATGTACGGTTTCAGATTCGGTCTGAACCTCAGAAGTCTCGTTTTCGCTCTCTATAATAACTTCCCTGCCGCAGGAGGGGCAGAAAACCTTTCCATCCATCTCAAACAGAGGCATCTTGCAATCTGGACAGCTATACGCGAGCATTTTGGCCCCTTTGTAAAGAAGCTCTGCTGCGTTTTCAATCCCATTTTCCGAAATTTTTTTATCACCCACGATTTCCATTTGATTCCGAACTATTAAAATTTTCCAGTTTTGCGAGGTGAGGCGCATGGCGAAGAAAGAGCTTGATGAGGTTCTGGAAACGCTTGATAGAATCATCCACGACGATACTGTGCCGAGAAACGTGAGGAGAGTCGCAAGTGAGATTAAAGAAAAACTCACAACGACGGATGAGGTTTCGCTTGAGGCTGCATCGGCCATATCGGTTCTTGAGGAAATCTCTGCAGACCCGAATCTGCCGATGCACGTCAGAACGATGATTTGGAATCTCACGAGTCAGTTAGAGAGGATATCCGTTGAGTGAGCTTAAAAAAGAACTCCTTCGAAAATCTATCCATTTTTCCGGAATCGTTTACATTCCGGCATATCTTTATTTTGGGAAAGACCTTTTGGTCGCAGGAATAGCTTTGATTCTGCTATTTGCCTTAATTTTCGAATTCTTCCGCTTGAAGTACAACCTGCTTTCCGGGATCGTGAGGGAGCATGAGAAGGAAAGGATAGGGGCTTACATCTACTTCGGTGTTGCAATCCTCTTTATCACTTTGCTTTTTCCGATGGATGCAGCGTTTTCTGCAGTTCTTGTTACACTGCTCGGAGACGGTTTGGGTGGTATAGTGAAGAGATTGCCTATAAAGAGGGCGAAGAATGTCGCAACCATTGTGATGGTCGTTGTTCCATTTGTCGCTTCCCTGCCACTCCTCTCACCGTTGCCATCCTTCATGTCGTGCGTTTCTGGAGCGATTGTCGAGAGAGTTGAGAAAGTAGGTGATTACTACCTTCAGGACAACTTAACAGTTCCCGTAACTGCTGCACTTGTTTACCACTCAGTAAACTACATATTGCCTTAAATTCAACTTCTCTCATGGACGAAAGAGATGCACTGAGAATTTCAAGGGAGATAGCCAAAAATGTGAGAAAGGCCGTTTCTGCAATGCCTCTCAAGGAGAGAGTTAAGGAGGTCGGAATGGGGAAGGATGGCACTCCAACAAAGGCAGCAGATAAGGTGGCAGAGGAGGCTGCGCTGGAGATACTTAAAAAAGAAAGTGTTACGGTCGTTACGGAAGAGTCGGGAGTGGTTGGAGAAGGAGATGTCTTCGTAGCACTCGATCCTCTCGACGGGACATTCAACGCCACGAGAGGTGTGCCTGTTTATTCTGTCAGCCTCTGCTTCTCCCAGTCTGATAAGCTTAAAGACGCGTTTTTAGGCTACGTTTACAACCTCGCCACCGGGGATGAGTACTATGCGGACTCTACCGGAGCATACAGAAACGGGGAAAGGATAAGGGTGAGTGATGAAAGTTCACTTTACTGCAATGCGATAATCTACTACCCCAACAAAGACTACCCCTTCAAAAGAATGAGGATTTTTGGCAGTGCAGCAACCGAGCTCTGCTTCTTTGCAGACGGCTCCTTTGACTGCTTCATTGATATTCGCCCCGGGAAAATGCTTAGAATATACGATGCAGCGGCCGGAGTTTTCATAGCCGAGAGGGCGGGAGGGAAGGTGACTGAGATAGACGGAAGTAGCTTGGGGAATAAAAAATTTGATATGCAGGAGAGGCTGAACATCGTTGCTGCAAACGAGAAACTGCACGCAAAGCTTCTGGAGCTGGTTAGATGAAGGCTGCAATAGTTTACAAAACCGATGGGATCCTTAACAGAGTTGAGAAGGTTCTTGAAAGCCTGAACATTTCGTTTGAATTGTTCAGCGAACCGTCTGAAGAGCTGGAAAACTACGACTTCATCGTGAGCATCGGTGGAGATGGTACGATCCTTAGGATACTGCAGAAGATAAAACGCTGTCCTCCCATCTTCGGGATAAACACCGGCAGAGTTGGGTTGTTGACACACTCAACACCCGAAAACTTTGAGGAAGTGCTCAAAAAGGCGGTAAAAAGCTTTGAAGTTGAGGAGTTTCCAAGAATCACCTCTCATGGCATTCTCGCACTGAACGAGTTTGCGATACTGAACAGGCAGCCAGGGAAGTTGATGGACGTCACGATAAAACTTGATGGGGCGGAGGTCGACAGGCTGAGGTGTGACGGCATTGTTGTAGCAACCCAAATCGGCTCTACAGGCTATGCATTCTCCGCAGGAGGGCCGGTTGTTGATCCATACCTCGAATGTATGATAATTGTTCCAATCGCACCCTTCAGGTTCGGATGGAAGCCTTTTGTTGTTGACATGAACAGGAAAGTTGAAGTCTGCGTTGAAAATGCTGTGCTGATTGCGGATGGACAGGAGAATGTTGGGGTTGATGGTAAAGTTGTGATCAGCAAATCCAAACATCCTGCAGTGTTTTTCAAAAAGGACAGGAGAATCCCAGAGCTTTTCAGCAAGGTTAAGGGCATCTGTTAGCGTCCTGAAGCAAATACTAAGGGATTGAAACTTAAAAACACGGAATAAAAGCTAGTCCATGAGAAAAGCTCTTTTCGTCTGCATACACAAAACGCTAGTGTCATGACTGAATCCTTGTTCAATTCTATGGCGAAAGAGTGGAAGCTGAGAGTGTTGGAGTGGAGAAAGTTGAGAAAGTTGATCGGTGGTGAAGCGGTTGCTGGCTGAGAGAGGTCTGAAGGCGAAGGGAAGTTTAGAGATAGATGAGACAAATCTGGATTGTAACAGTTTGTGGGGAGAATAACTGCATAGTTATCAGCAAATAAAAACGTGGAGAGATGGCACATCGAGAACCCTGCTGGCAAGATCAAGGAGATTTACAGAAGAGTTCTAGCGGAGCGCGTCGTAGATAGCTAGCTGATTGGAATCTCATTTCTCCTTCAACATTCCTCTTTAACCTAAAACTCTTTAACCCTGTTTATTCAACTACGTTTGGTGAAAATTGCTTTCATTTACGATGCAGTGTATCCGTGGATAAAAGGGGGTGTGGAGAAGAGGATTTTCGAGATGGGGAGAAGACTTGCCGCAGAAGGTAATGAAGTTTGCTGGTTTGGCATAGGCTGGTGGGGTAGCAGGGAGATAGAACACTCAGGCATAAGGCTTATTCCGTGCTACAAGCCCGTCGAACTGTACTCAAAGGGGAGAAGAAAGATAAGTGAGGCTATTTTATTTGCCGCCAGCCTGAAAAGGAAGGCTAATTTCAACGAATTCGATGTTGTGGACTGTCAGGTTTTTCCCTATTTTCCAGCCCTCTTCATCTCCCACCACAACCTCGTTCTGACTTGGCACGAGTTCTGGGGGGACTACTGGAAGAAGTATCTCGGTCTTCTCGGGTATTTCGGTATGACTGTTGAGAGGGTCGTTGCAGCTACTGAAGGCAAACACGTTGCCGTCTCCTCAACCACTGCCAGACAGCTATTTGAAGTGGGAGTTGAGGCGGAAGTTGTGCCGAACGGGGTGGATTTAGAGGAGATAGAGCGTGTAAAGGCGGCGGAGAAGGGATACGATGTTGTTTTTACGGGAAGGCTGATAAAGGAGAAGGGTGTCGACTTACTTCTCGACGCTCTCAAGCTGATTCCGGACACAAGCTGTCTGATTGTTGGAGAGGGGCCGGAGAAGAAAAGACTTGTTGAAAAGAGCAGGAAGTTAGATTTAAACTGCCATTTTCGTGATTTTATGAACTGGGAGGGTGTGATTTCCATAATGAAAGCCTCGAAGGTCTTCGCGTTACCCTCAACAAGGGAGGGGTTCAGCATTACCTCTCTTGAAGCCAACGCGTGCGGGATGCCAGTTGTCACGATAAACCATCCATGCAATGCTGCCTCGGAAATTGTCTGCGGGATAGTTTGCGATGCTACCGCCAAAAGTCTTGCTGAAGCCCTGGTTGAGGCGATGGAGAGAAAGAAAAAGTTAAGAGACAGGTGCGTGAAGAATGCGAGAAAGTACGACTGGGACAAAATTACAAAAAGAATGGTTGAAGTCTACGAGAGGTGATCGATTGAAGGTCAGCGTAATACTGCCGACAAAGAACGAAGAAAAAGCGATTGGTGCCATTCTAAAAAGGTGTAGGGAAGCACTCAAAAATCACGATTATGAGCTGATCGTAGTCGACAACTCCACTGACAAGACTCCAGACATTGCAGAGGAATTGGGTGCCAGAGTAATTCGAAACGTGGAAGGGTATGGCAGAGCATACATTGAGGGGTTGAGAACTGCTGAAGGCGAGGTTGTGGTCATGCTTGATGCAGATGGAAGCTACGATCCAATGGAAATTCCAAAGCTTATCGAACCCATCGTCTCAAACAAAGCGGATATGGTGATCGGCAGCAGGTTTCTGGGTGAAATAAAACATGGAGCGATGAACCCCATCCACAAGCTGGGCAACAGGCTGCTTACTAAACTGACGAACTTCTTCTTCAAGAGCAGCTTTACCGACGTTCATTCTGGAATGAGGGCGGCAAGAAAAGAGAGTATTGACTCGCTGAAGTTAAGCTGTGAAGGCATGGAGTTCGCGACTGAAATGCTCGCCAAGGCGTGGAGGAGGGGGTTGAGGGTCGTTGAAGTTCCGATAGCCTACCACCCTAGAAAGGGAGACAGCAAGCTGAGAACTTTTCGAGATGGATGGAGACATCTCAGACTCATGCTTCTTCTCTCTCCCACTCACCTCTTTCTCATCCCTGCGATGCTGATGCTGCTTGCAGGTGTGCTCTTAATCCTCTACGTAATGCTTTTCGAACCTATCAGAACACACTCTCTCGTCCTGGCATCAATGCTAACCATGATTGGCACCCAAACGTTCTTCTTCGGGGTTTCGAGCAAAATATACTCGGCAAAAATTGGCCTTGCCGAAGAGGACAGATTTGTGAGGTTTTTCAGGCGATATTCAATCCTCGAAGAGGGTTTGATTTTGGGGATTGCTTTGATTCTTGCTGGCCTCATCCTCGGCTATGCCATACTCTCAGCCTGGATTGGTGCAGGCTACGGAGAGCTCAATGCGATGAATTATGCAATCCTTTCATTTCTGATGGTTGCTGTCGGCCTTCAAGTCGTCTTCAGCACGTTTTTCATCAGCAGCCTGTGGATAGAATAGCAATTTATTTATTCATGCTACAGATTGATACTCATGTGGTTGATAGCCATCGTTATCTTGGCAGCCATGCTGAGGCTTCAGAACTTGCATCTTCTGTCTCTCAAGCTCCCCTCGGGTTACGATCCTTTTTACCACCTCAGGCTTGCTGAGGTCATAGTTAAGTCAGGCTACAGGCCGGATTTTGATTACTACCTCAACTATCCATACGGTCTGAAAATCGGCTGGCTTCCGCTTTTCGACTACATTCTTGCATTTCCTGGAATGTTGTTCGGGTTTGAAGCAACTATATACTTCTCGCTTGTCTTTCCTGTTGTGCTTGGCATTCTCAACACGATTCTCATCTACGTTATAGCCAAGAAGTTTGGGGATGAGAACTTCGCCCTGCTTTCAGCCCTCGTTTATGCAACGATTCCTGCAGCAGTCCACACGAGCGTTCTCGGCTTTGCTGACCACCACGCATGGAACATGTTCCTCGTTCTGCTCGCCTTCTATCTCCTACTCCGCTTTCCACCTGCAGCCAGTGCACCTCTGACAGTTCTGGCTTTTTCTTGGGTTGGAGCACCGATATACGCTGCCGTTCTGGCTCTAGCATCCTTCCTGTACTTTGATGAAAAGAAGATACTTCGAGCTTTGCCCGCATTCCTCATCCCGGTCGTTGCGGCAGTTGTGAGCCATACGGTTGCCTTATCTTTCGTTGCCATTGCAACTTTTCTCGCCATTGGCGTTTTTATTAAGAGATTCGGCAACATCAGGGTGGAGCTTGGATACATTGCCGCTGCCGCTCTGACCCTTGCAGTACTTTACCTTGCTCCGGTTAAAGAGCTGGGCTTTGTTAAGTCGGGCGTGGATTATCTCATTGGGGCCAACATGTATCTCCCAACGATTGCCGAAGCGCAATCCTTCGACTTCGTGGGAGTAATGTCCTTAGCAGGCTACCTGTCGTTTTTGCTCGCGCTCCCCTCCCTCCTTACTCTCAGAAACCGCTTTCTTCAAGCTTTCTTCTTCGCTTCCCTCGCCCTCTCAATTTTGCAGACCAGGTTCACGGAGATTCTTGCCGTGCCAATATCATTCTTCGCCGCTAACACGCTCATCTACGTTTTCGAGAGGACGGAGGTGATAGTCAAAGAAGAAGACGAAGAGGAAGACACAAAGAGGAAGAGAGGGTCGAAAAGGCGTAAGGAGAGGCGCAGCAGAGGTCTGACTCTGGGCGACAAGGCAGTCGTGGCGGTCTTCATCGCCGTAATCTTCACACCCTCCTTTATCATTTCAATAAAACCTTCCGAGCTGAACGAGGACTGGCATGCTGCTCTGACGTGGCTGAAGGAGAATACGGAACCTACGTCATACTACTTAACCCCGGACAAGGGGAAGCCCGAATACTCCGTCTTGAGCTGGTGGGACTACGGGAACTGGATAGTGTTTGTCGCTAAAAGGCCAGTAGTGTGCAACAACTTTCAGGCTGGAGCTGTCGATGCTGCAAGATTTTTCACGGCCCAGAGTGAGGATGAGGCGATGAAAATTGTAAAAAAGAGGGGCGTGAGATACATTGTTACCGACCAGGAAATGGGGCTCAAAAACGAGAGCGGAAAGTACTTGGGGAAGTTTGAGGCGATAATATCCATAGCAGGTCTCAAACCGGAGCTGATGGATGACGAGGAGGTTCTTGATTTCTATAACACTTCTATGCTGTACAGGCTGCACGAGGAGAACGCGGAGAACCTGAAGCACTTCAGGCTGGTTGAGGAGTTCGGGAAGGTAAAAATATTTGAAGTTGTTGGGTAGGTGTTGTTATGAAAGCGCTAATCCTCTCTGGAGGGCACGGCACGAGGTTGAGACCCCTGACGTACTCACAGCAGAAGCAGCTGATCCCAGTCGCAAACAAGCCCGTACTCTTTTACGCTATAGAAGACGTTATTGAGGCTGGAGTTAAGGAGATAGGGATAATTACCGGCCCTAACAGGGAGCAAGTGATCGAGACTGTCAGTTCTGTTGAATGGGATGCTAAGATTACGTTTATTCATCAGGGAGACCCAAAAGGACTGGCTCACGCTATACTCGTTGCAGAAGAGTTTTTGGATGATGAAGAGTTCGTAATGTACCTGGGAGATAACATTCTGAAGGACGGGATTGTTAAACATGCTGAAAGGTTTAGAGAACTCAATCCTGATTCGCTTATCCTGCTTACAGAGGTCAATGACCCTCAGCGCTTTGGTGTGGCAGAATTAGATGAAAGTGGCAGGGTTAAGAGGTTGGTAGAGAAGCCGAAGGTTCCACCCTCAAACTACGCCCTCGTCGGGATATACTTCTTTAAACCAGTGATAATCGAAGCGTGTAAGAACATCAAACCATCTTGGCGTAACGAGCTTGAGATTACCGATGCAATCCAGTGGCTCGTCGAGAACGGCTACAGAGTCGAAGCTTCAATCGTGGAGGGATGGTGGAAGGACACAGGAAAGCCTGAGGACATTCTTGAAGCGAACAGACTCGTGCTGGATGACATCAAAAGAGACGTGCCAATTAAAACCAAAGCAAAAATTCATGGCAGGGTTGTCGTTGGTGAAGGAACGGAAATAGACGTCAACACTGTAATCAAGGGGCCGGTCATAGTCGGAAGAAACTGCAGGATTGTCAACTCTTACATAGGCCCATACACGAGTATAGGGGACGGATGCGTAATTGAGAACACTGAAATTGAGGATTCGGTTGTGCTGGAAAATTGTGAAATAAGGAATGCTGGCAGAATTTTGGAAAGCCTCATCGGAAGGGGCGTTGTAATAACAAATGCCCAAAAATTCCCGATTGGCAGGAAGCTGGTAGTTGGCGATAACTCGCAGCTCGTGCTCTGAGGTGATTAATGAGAATTCTGATTACGGGTGGTTTGGGTTTCATAGGGAGCAACTTTATAAGGTTTGTTCTTGAAAAGTATTCAGATGTCGAAGTTGTTAATGTGGACGCGATGAAATACGGATCAAATCCGAACAATCTGAAGGATGTTGAGAGTGATGAAAGATACACCTTTGTGAAAGGCGATATTTCGGATTACGAGCTCATGGCAAAGCTTGTGAAAGATGTTGACCTGGTAGTTAATTTCGCAGCAGAAACCCACGTAGACAGGAGCATAGCCAACCCCTATTCTTTTCTGCAGAGCAATGTTATTGGTGTCTTCACAATACTGGAGGCTATAAGAAAAATTAATCAGGACGCTAAGCTCGTTCACGTATCTACAGATGAGGTTTACGGAGACATCATAGAAGGGTCTTTTAAGGAAGATGACAGATTAAGACCCTCATCGCCATACTCAGCGAGCAAAGCTGCTGCAGATATGTTCGTTTTATCATACGTGAGGACTTACGATATATACGCCATGATCACAAGATGCACGAATAACTACGGCCCGTATCAATTTCCAGAGAAGCTGATTCCCAAGACGATCATCAGGGCATCGATGAATCTAAAGGTGCCGATTTATGGAACGGGTAAGAACGTTCGAGATTGGATCTATGTTCTGGATCACTGCGAGGCTGTTGATATGGTAATGAGAAAAGGAAAGAAAGGAGAAATATATAACATCTCAAGTGGGGAAGAGAAGACAAATATCGAGGTCGTGAAAACCATCTTGAAGCTCATGGGAAAAGACGAAAGCTTAATAGAGTTCGTTGAGGACAGGCCCGGACACGACTTGAGATACAGCCTTGATTCCTCAAAGATAAGGGAAAAACTGGGATGGAAACCAAAGTACAGCTTTGAAGAAGGAATAAGGGAAACAGTAAACTGGTACCTCAGCAATGAGTGGTGGTGGAAACCCTTAGCTGATGACAAGGTACTGCACCCAACACCATGGAAGCTGGGGTGGTAATGGTTAGATTCCATGTCAAATTTTAAACCATGGAATCAGATGTGGAAATTATAAAGGAGCTGGAAAGCAGGGTAGGCTGGTGATACCCAAAAAATGGAGGGAAAAGTACGCAAAGAGGGGTAAAGTTATCCTGAAAATCGAAGACGATACGATCATCGTAAAACCCTACGAGCTAGCAGATATAACAGAGTTCTTCGATAAGATCGAAGTTGACGTGAAATCCGACCTGTCAGACTGGAAATCCGTTAGGAGGGAGTTGCTTGAGGTTCGTTGATGCGAGCATTTTCGTTCACGCGTTTCTCAAGCCGAAAAGGGAGCTGAAACCTCACGAGGTAAAGATAGAGGAGTCTGCCAAGGAGATCGTGAGGAGGATAAATGACGGTGAGGAAGTCGGCATAACGGTAGTTCAGGTTGCCGAGATAGCGAATCTGCTGGAGAACTACTTACCGCTGAGCGAGGCTCTAAAGGTTGAAGAGTTCCTTCTATTGGCCAAAAACGTGAACGTCTCTGATGTCACAAAGAGAGACTGCCTTGAGGCCTTGAAAATATGTAGGGAGAGGAATGTTGGTTTGAGCGATGCAATAGCTTACGTGGTGATGATGAAAAGCGGTGCGGATGAAATTTACTCGTTCGATGGTGAATTTAACGTGAAGAGGGTGATAACATGAGAATATTCATCACAGGCGGGAGTGGTCTGCTCGGCTACAGGTTGGCTGAAATGGCTCAAGAGAGAGGTTATGACATCTATTCCGGATACTGCCACAATAAGCCAGAATCTGGCAACCCTGTAAAGTTCGATTTGGCTGACGCTGATAGTATAATCAAAGCAATGAATGATGTAAAGCCCGATATTGTCATTCACTCCGCAGCGCTAACTGATGTCGACAGGTGCGAGGTTGATAAAAATTTGGCTTACAAGGTTAATGTTGAGGGGACAAAAGTTGTGGCAGAGCTTGCCAGGAAACTTGACTCGTTCATGGTGTACATCTCAACCGACTACGTTTTCGACGGAGAGAAGGGGATGTACAAGGAGGATGATGAGACGAATCCGATGAATTATTACGGTTATACTAAGCTGCTGGGAGAGAAACACTGCCAGGATTTCTGCATTGCGAGAACCTGCGTTATATATGGAGCTAAGCCTGCAAGCGGAAAGGTTAACTTTGCTCTATGGCTGATTGAAAAGCTTGAGAGGGGGGAGAACGTCAGAATAGTCACCGATCAGTACATAACCCCGACGCTGAACACCAACCTTGCCAAAATGGTGCTTGAGCTTGCCGAAAGGAAGATCGGAGGTATTTTCCACCTTGCTGGAGCCACGAGGGTTTCAAGGTTCGATTTTGCCAGGGAAATTGCGAAAGAGTTTGGGTTGGATGAGAGCCTAATTGCTCCTTCAAGGATGGACGAGCTAAATTGGATTGCTAAAAGGCCTAGAGATTCATCGCTTGACGTTTCGAAGGCTATGGAAAGTTTGAATAATAAACCATATGATTTGGGAAAAGCTTTAAGGGTACTGAAAAAAGAAATAAGTTGGTGAGTATGAAAGTCATCGAAGTGATATACGAGAACGGCGTATTTAAGCCCCTTGAAAAGGTTGAATTGCCAGAAAAGTCGAGGCTAAAGATAAAAATAGAAGATGTTGAAGACTCGCTAAAGGAATTCTGTGGGCTAATAGAATCAAAAATAACAAAGGACTTGAAGACATCGATGAGGTATGAGGCAAAAACATGGAGAAAGCTGTAATAGATACGAATGTCCTCGTAAACTTCTTTTTGAAGACGAATATAACTGAAAGAGCTAAAGAGGTGATAAAACACACTCTGATGGACTATTCACCAGTTATATTTGTGAACATCCTGGAGGAAACAACCTTTATCTTAATCAGGGAGGAGCTAACAATACAATGGAATTTTAAAGTTTTACAACCAGAGAGATTTTATTGAAAAACACGGCTATAAAAGTCTGCTCGTTTACAAGAAGTTCTTCGAGTTTTTGAAAAAATTTAGCATTTTAACACTCGAAAATAAATGTAGTGTTGATGACTTCCAGAGTATTATGCAAAAATACAACCTCCTGCCGAATGATGCTTTAATAGCTGCTACCTGTAGGCATTATGGGATAAAGATTGCCACGTTCGATGATGATTTTAAGAGAGTTGATTTTTTGGAAGTTGTGGAAATATAGTTGGTGGTTTCTAATTAGTAATTAAGCCTTTGAGAAGACCTTTCGTTAAGTTAGCCCAAATTTTTTAAAAGATTTAAGAGAAGAGTGGATTGTGATTTCAATAAGACGTGAAGTTCGTGAAGAAATTTTGAAGAGACTTCTCGGAGAACTCGGCTATTATAAAGCTATTGCCACCAAATTCGAGAAAAAATACGAATGCTCCTTGGATGAACTGGAAAAGAAAATCGAGAGAGAAGGTGTACCCGTAGACAACCACGAAATCTGGGAAGACAGCATAGAGTGGAGAAACGCCGTCGAAGAGATAGAAAAACTTAGGAAGCTCATAGAAGAGCTTAATGATTGAAATTTTAGAAACGACGCACAGTGCATTGTTCACCCAAATTGTTTCTGCTTATCTCGGAAATACATCACGAACCAAATTACTCATGTACGTCCGTGGATACAGACCGCTTTCACGATGTTGACAGACTAAGCTGTCTCACTTATCTGGAAATTCCTAGAAGATTTAAATAAAGTTAAGGTGAATTCACCTAAGGAAGGGTGATATAAATGCTCCCCGGAATAGTGATTAGACCCTTGAAAAGGTTTGCAGATGAGAGAGGGTTCTTTACAGAGATTATGCGACAGGACTGGGACATTTTTGAGGATGAAATCGTCCAGGCGAACATGTCCATAACCTATCCCGGAATCGTGAGGGCATGGCACAAGCACGAAAGGGGGCAGGTAGATTATTTTGTCTGCGTAAAGGGAGCGATAAAAATATGTGCGTACGATGATAAAACTCAGGAGCTGGCTGAGATTGTTTCAACCGGCGATAACCCCCAGATAGTGAGGGTGCCGGGCCATTACTGGCATGGGTTTAAGGCTTTGGGTGTTGAGCCTGCGATGCTTGTTTACTTTGTAAACAAACTTTACGACTACAAAAACCCCGACGAAGTGAGGAGGCCTTGGAACGATCCGACAATAGTTCCCAAGGCGATAAACGGCAGAAGTAACGATCCCAGATGCAACAAGCCGTGGGACTGGTTTTACCCGCCGCATAAATGAAGACGGTCTACGCGATAGTGGTAAACTACGGGAACTTTGAAGACACTTCAGAATGCATAAAATCACTACTTAATCAGAACTATCCTTGCAAGGTTCTGCTGGTAGACAATGGTTCGGAGATGGATGTGGTTGAAAAGCTGAGAAGAGCCTTTCCTGAGATCGAAGTGCTAAGACTTAACGAAAACTTGGGATACGCTGGCGGCTGCAACGCTGGGATTAGAAGGGTGATTGATCGGGCGGATTACGTTTTTCTTGTAAACAACGACGTTGTTGTTGAAAGGGACGCTTTGGAAAAGATGATTGGAGAAATGGAAAGAGATAAGAGAATTGCGGCATGCCAGCCAGTCGTAAAATATTACGGAGAGGACGTTATATGGTCTGCAGGCACCCGGTTTTTTCTTGGATACCCCAAGTTGCATTTAAAAAACAAAAAAGATGATATTGGAACCTTTGAGCCGCCTTTCGGACTGGTTGGGTGTGCGATGCTGGTAAAAACTTCTGCTTTGAAGGATTTGGGGCTTTTTGATGAATCGCTCTTCATGATGCATGAAGAAACGGACTGGTGCACAAGAGCCAAGAAAAAAGGGTATAAACTCCTTGTATGCAGCGCCGTTGCTTACCACAAAGTGTCGAGGAGCATAGGGCTTTTCAGCCCGGATTATCTCTATTACATCTCAAGGAATTGGCTTTTAGTTGCGAGAAGGGCTGGTATTATGGTGTTTCTGTACGCCCTTCTTACTGAACCCCTGAGAATTGCGTACTACTTTTTAAAAGTGAATAGAAAAAAGGATCTGGTACACTATTTAACCGGAATCATACACGGAATCGCCGGAGTAAGGGGAAAGAGATGCTGACGTTCATAGGTTTAAACTACAGGAAAGGTTACGTGGAGAAGGTTTGGAGGCAGTCGACTGTAAAGCAAAGTTACAGGAAACTGGGTTGTTATGTGAAGATGTCTAGCGACGTTTTGCAGGTTCAACAGGAACGTAGGATAGGTGGAAGTACAAGTTCGGTTCACATCTGAAAAACTTTAAAATTTGGCAGGCGATGTTTTTGCTGTAAGAGCCGCGTCGAAAAGATTAAAAGACCGTAATTAAAAAGATACGATGGGGCAGCGACACTCAGTCAAAAGAAATTATCAGCAACGAGAAAAAAGAGGGAGGAAAACTACGAGCAGAGTTACTAAATTCTTTCCAAGACCTAGAAGCTGGGGTGTGGATATTGACAGAAGATGACTGGAGGGGGCCAATGCTTAATGGAGAGAAATCCGCTAAGAGATACGAACCCGAAATGATTGATATCGAAAATCCAAACGTTTGTTACGCTTTAGAGCTAAAGCTTGTTGGTCGAAATAAAACGGTTCTCGAAGTGGGCCCTGCCACCGGGTACATAACCAGAATACTGAAGTCGTTCGGAAACAGGGTTTGCTGCGTCGAAATTGACAATGAAGCTGCTAAGGAAGCCGAGAAATACTGCGACATGATGATTGTAGGCGACATCGAAGAACTCGACCTCGATTCCTACTTCGAAGCAGAGCAGTTTGATGTAATTTTATTTGGTGATGTTCTTGAGCATTTGAGATGGCCAAAAAAAGTCCTGAAGAAAGTGAAGAAGTACCTAAAGCCGGACGGATATATAGTTGCGTCCATACCCAATATAGCTCATGGAGATATCATATTGAGCCTAATTTGCGGGAAGTTTGAGTACAGACCGCTGGGATTGCTAGACGAGACCCACCTCAGATTTTTTACTATTAAAAATATATTTAAAATGTTCAGAGAGAGCGGATACAAGATTTCTGAAGTGTACACAACAAAGTGCGAGGTTGGCTATTCAGAATTTGGGGATGTGGTTAAAAAAGTGCCTCTACCAATCGTAAACTTCGTTAGGAAGCTGCCTTATTCAAACGTCTATCAGTTTGTTGTAAAAGCCTATCACGCCGAGTATCCTGTGGAAGAAGCTGAAATTGAAGAAATTTCTATCAGCGATATTCCAATTGACGAAATAGTTCAGTTGCAGCGAAAAGTGCTGGAGTATGAGAAGGAACTAAGAAATTTAAAAATTTCTGTAGAGGTTAAAGAAGAAAGAATTAAAGAACTAAGAGAAAGGCTGGAGGCTGAACTTAGGCGAAGAGATGAAAGGATTTCAGAACTTGAAAACAGTCTGAGCAGTAAGGTGGATGAGATAAAGAGTTTAAACCAGGAAATTGAAAGAATTAAATCAGATCTTAATGCTAAACTCAAGGAGGCTCGTGAAGAAAACGCCAGACTACGGAAAGAAATTTCGTCAAAAGAAGAGCAGATAAGAAAACTTACGGAGGACGTTATGCGACTATCTTCAGAGCTTGAGTCGGTGAAATCCAGCGTAACATGGAAAGCTGTTATGAAGTGGCACTCCTTTGTTGAGAGAGTTGCACCACTTGGTACGAGGAGGAGAAAGTGGTACGATCTGGGAATCAGGGGCTTGAGGATTCTGGTATCCTTTGGACTAAGACATTTTTTGGCAGAATATAGGCACTTCAGAAGAACGAAATCGACAAGAGGTGAGTTTGGTCAATCGCACTACTTTGAGAAAGTCTTAGCTGGGAAAGTAGGTTGGAAGTTAAAAGAAGAAGTTAAACAAAAACTAAGCAAAACGGTTGTGATATTGCCGGTATACAACCAACCTGAAATCTTGGAAAACTGCCTTAAAAGTTTGGTTAAGAACACACCCGGCGAAGTGGAGATATTGGCCATAGATGACTCCTCACCAGACCCCCGGGTACAGGATGTTCTGGAAAAGTACTCTTCAAGAATAAAAACAATCAGGAATGACAGGAATATGGGTTTCGTGAGGACTGTAAACAGGGGATTTGAATTGTCAAGGGATAAGGAGATTATTGTAGTTTTGAATCAAGATACTGAAGTTCCACCCCTATGGGTCGAGAGGTTAATAACACCCATTGTAGAAGACCCAAAAGTTGCAAGCGTAACCCCCATGTCTAATGCAGCTACTATAATGAGCTTTCCGGAGTTTTGCAAGGATAATGAGCGTTTTTTGGGGTTGAGCGTGGAGTTGATAGATAACTTCTTCATGAAATACGGCAATCCTGAGCCTATCGAGGTACCAACTGCCGTCGGTTTTTGCATGGCAATCAACAGAAAGGTGTTAGATGAGGTGGGTTATTTTGATGCTGAAACGTTTGGAAGGGGGTATGGGGAAGAAAACGACTGGTGCATGCGGGCAAGGAAGAAAGGCTACAAGAATGTCGGGATAACTTACCTTTATGTATTTCACAATCATGGGTCCTGTTTTGGACCGGAAAAGGAGAAGTTGTTAAAGGAAAACTTAGGAAAATTAAGATTGAAACATCCAGAATATTTCGCTATTGTTGACGATTTTGTAAAGAGGGATCCACTTAAAGAAGTGCGGGATACCGTTAAACTCCTAATCGGAGTTAGGTCTGTTAGTAAGAGGAACGTGCTTGTTATTACAAATAATCTTGGCGGAGGGTCTGAAGTCTACTTAAACAATCTTAAAAGAGCACTTAGCAATACGCTAAACTTTGTTGATCTCAGATACGATTTCAGGAATAGCTGTTGGCTTTTGAATGATACAATAAAACTGACGAGAAACATTGAAGAAAATGGAATTTTTAACAAATTGGTGGAAATTCTAAATATTGATGTGATTTTTGTAAATGAGGTTGTAAGTCATCCAAATCCCCTGCATATCTTGCAACTGATGAGGAACTCAGGCAAACCTTACATTTTTGCTTTTCACGACTACTTCGCAATCTGCCCAAACTGGAACCTTGTGTCGCCAAGCGGGTGGTTCTGCGGGCTAAACAACGACCATGAATTCTGTCAGCTATGTTTGAACAGCAATAGTTTTTCCGATTTTAAAATATTTTACAATGAAGTTTTTGACCTGAAAGTGTGGAGGGAATCTTGGAGGGAGTTTTTGGAAAACGCAAAGTCGGTGGTATTTTTCTCGGAGTCGTCAAGAAGTATTGTTGATAAAGTATATAAACTAGAAAACGGTGTTTTGATCGAGCATTACGTCGAACCACTGCCTGAAGTGAAAGTCAGAGATGATGGCATACTGACTGTAGGTATACTGGGCTCTATCGGTTTCTCGAAAGGGTGGGGGGTTGTGAAAAAGCTAGTTGACAAATTTAAGAATTATCCGGTAAGGTTTGTGGTAATAGGTGTGACGGCAGAAATTCATAAAAAATACGAGAAAGGCAATCTAACGGTTACGGGCAAATTCAGGAGGGAGGAGCTTCCGGAAATTGTTGAGGAATACAATGTTGACGTCATCTTGATACCTTCAGTCTGGCCTGAGACTTACAGCTATACCACAACCGAGGCGATCATGATGGGGTTGCCGGTGATAGTGTTCAACATGGGAGCGCAGGCTGAGAGAGTAAGGAAGTTTGATGCAGGTTTTGTCGTTAACGACTACGCTGAGTTGAGGGAATTGATAATGGAGATGGCTGACAACAAAATCATGCCGGAAAGGAGAAAAAGCTTTGATGGAAAGACTCTGGAAGAGTGGAGTGAGGAGTATAAAGCCTTATTCGAAAAGGCTTTTGGTGCTTAGGTTTGGGTTTTTTTCATTCCTCGCGATAAAGCACCTTAGGCAAATTTGTGGCCTCTGGAAAAATCCGCAATCTTCCTCAACTCCTTGCTATTAGTAGCAATTGATTGTTTAGTATCTCTTCTCATAAGCAAAAGATTTAAATATATGATTGACTATTAAATTGCGTGTGGCGGCGGGTTAGCTGATGCTGTAGCTTTCCCGCCGCCGAAGAATGGGAGAATTTATATAGTTGTAGGAGGAGATTAAAAAGCCAATAAAAATGTAGGAGGTATAAGAAATGGTGTTTGGAAAGGTGAGTAAAATAGTGGCGATAGCAGTTCTCTTGACTTTAGCAACGATTGGCAGTGCCAGTGCAGCATTACAAAACCTTACATGGACTGACGGCAACGACAAAGTATACTTTATAGGTAATGACACACAGACAGAGGAATACATCTATATATCTTGGGATGACAATATAAACTCTACATCCGTTGTCAGTATCCTCGCAGTGAACACTACTGGTACGACTAATCTGACATTTGTAAATGCTAGTATTTACAACGGAGCAAGCTATGGTGACTACCAGCAAATGAATAATACAACAATAAATGCATACGACTACGTCGATGGAGTTTATAAGTTCAAAATTAGGGTGAACACGAGTCAGTTCTGGGGCAATGATAGCAAAATAATCGTAGTGGGTATAACGTACCCGGGTAGTAACTTGGTCCCTACGTCTGATAACAAAACATTCTCAACTTACACTCTGAGATCATCAGACATCTGGCTTGTGAATTACAGCATACGCCTGGTATACAATGGAAATGATGTGAGTAACGTTTTGGCTCATCAGAATCTGACGATATACGTGAATACGACGATCCCCTTCCCGAGCATGGCGGGGAAGGTCGAGTTCGATGTATCAACAAGCAGCTCGTATGATGCTCTAACGGATACGATAAAGTTAGATACATCTACGAAGAATGGAACAGGATACATAATTCCGTCAGCAAAAGGTCAGAACTTCTGGATAAATGTTACTGCCAGGGATGCAGAGAGGGTGTTATACTTCAACGTCAGTGACCTTGTTGTGAAAATATTGCCAGTTAGCGTAAACACATTGAGCAATTCCGACAATGCTGGTAACTTCACATATGTGTATCTTGACAACGGATCCGGCAGCGGTCTGCTTGACTTCGACATCAACATAACGATGAAGACCGATAGAAGCGGAGATAAACTTGTAATCTGGAACTATACTGCGAATAATGTTGTAGACCACTTCTCGGCAAATCAACCATTTAACATAACATTGCTGAGTAATACTGCAAACGAGACATACTATAATTATCCAGGCGCTCCAACCGCAATTGGTAATGCCACGTACCCAATCAAAATCAACACATCACAGACACCGGGCACTGGGCATCTATATGCCTACACGAATGTCACAGGAAGTCATGATTGGGGTAAGGACTACCAAGTTGTAAGGCAGGAGAATATAACTATAACTACCACGTGCCCGATATACGCGTGGGTTAACGACACGATCAAATTAGAAGGTAGCTTCGTAAACGCTCCTGAAAACAACAACATCTATGTGAACATAAGTTATGTGAACGCCACAGGTGCAACGGTGTGGATCAACAACTCTACAGCTACACCAGATATGACAGCACACGAGTGGACTTACAGCTGGGACACCAACTGGACATGGTTGAACGGATTATTGGGTACTACTGATACTCTTGCTCCATACGCAGTGGGAGCATTCTCAACCAACCCAATGAAGTTCAAGGTGTACGTCTCTGTCAACAGATCGCTTGTAGGCGATGGTAACTACACGACGTGTGAGGTTTACCTCTACGATAACTTAACGACAACAACAAATGTTGATCAGAAACCGTTCTACAGCGCACTTGGGGGTATGTATGTAAATGGAACCTTCAACGTAACTGTTGAATCAACCAGACCAAACGGGACTTGGATTAATCTGACGATATATGCTTACAACAATTCAGGAGTTGCCAAATATATCAACGTTACAGCGAGTGATATTATTGACAATTACAACGCTACACTGAGATACAGCAATGTTACGATACCGATAAATCTCTCCGACAGCTACGCTTGGCTGCTAGCAAACTTCTCAGCCTCGAACGATGACTGGTGGGGAACAAACGGCGAGGGTCAAAAGACGGTGTATATACTCGCAAATGATACGGCTTGGAACAACACTCCAACGAAGAAATCAAGTAGTAGGTTGGCAACAATAACTCTGGTTGATAAGATAAACATAACTGCACCAGCGAGCGCCGTACCAGGTCAGTATGTAATAATCAGTGGGTATGCAACAAGGACAAATGGAACCGTAATAAATGTGACAATTACAGGTATCAACTACTTGAAAGAGTTATGGACAACTGTCTATGACTTCAATTCAAGCACGGGATGGGGCAAGTGGAACGTTACCTGGTACACGAATATAAGCGGTAAACCACTTTCCGAAGGAACGTATAATGTTTATGCAAACGATTCATTCGTAAAGACGTCTGAAATCGCAATTAAGCTAACGAAGGCATCAATGGACTTTGATGTGTATGGAACCCCAGTTGAAGGGTATGAGGGGTTCTCTGTGGATCATCGTGTATACTTCAACGGAACGACAACGTTGTCGCCGGGTACTATACTCAATGCAACAGTAAAACTTGGTGACAATGTTATAACTAATGCAACACTGTATGCAA
Organism: Archaeoglobi archaeon; assembly: GCA_029259415.1. Classification (GTDB taxonomy): domain Archaea; phylum Halobacteriota; class Archaeoglobi; order Archaeoglobales; family Archaeoglobaceae; genus Archaeoglobus. The sequence continues at coordinate 1,312 of JAPDIW010000085.1, read as the reverse complement.
ACATGAGTACTACAGTCCAGCAGGATGGCACATTCAGCTTCAACTGGACACCAATAGTAAATGCTACAGAGTTGAGGCAGGCCGGATTCCAGAGACCGACAACTGAGCTTACAGTAAATGTCACAAACGAAACTTATGGCGTATATCTTGTCAAGACGTTCAAGTTAACTGATGACCTATCAGTTGAGAACGTGACGGTTGCAAGCGGAGAGAACTTCTACGTTAATGGAACATCGACGAGAGTAAACAACACACAAATTCAGGTTAACGTAACTGGATACAACGTGGACCTAGGCTCCCAGACGAACGTTCAGAGCGGAAAGTTCAGCACACAGTTGCAAGCAAAATCTAATGGTGTAAATCTTGCTATCGGTGATTACACGATTACTGTGAATGACACTCTGGTCACTGCAACAGCCACACTGACTGTAGTCTCCCCAGGCATTGAGATAACTGAGCCAGAAGAGGGTGAGAAAGTCCCAACTGGAGGGACAATATACATAAATGGTACTATAAATGTGGCTAATACAGTAACGATAACTATTACAGGACCTGAGGCATATTCACTAACAGAGACAGTTATACCATCTGCCGGTAAGTTCTCCTACAAGTGGACTGTACCAAGCGTGGGAGGCATATACTACATATCGGCACAAACTACTGCTGCAGTTCCTGGACAGTCAACTACCAAGACGTATGCCGATACGATATCTGTCGAGGCGGCTACACCAGCAAACGTCAACATTGTCGACTTCGTCACAGTTCCGGCTGAGATCGTCGCTAAGGAGCCGTTCAAGGTTAACGCTACACTCAACAACACTGGAGGTGTAGATGGGCAGGTTACGGTTACATTCAAGAAGGATGGCGTGACATTCGACACCAAGGATGTGACAGTCCCAGCAGGAGCAACTGCCTTCTATGTCGAGTCCAACGAGACCACATTCGATACTGCTGGACAGCACAACATAACGGTTGAAGTCGACGGCAAGTCGATGAAGAAAGATGTTACAGTCCTTGAGCCAGTCCAGAAGAAGGATGACTTCATAATTGCCAAGCCAAACGCGGCAGGAACCTTCCTGCTCTGGTACATCGACACCAACAGGGATGGACAGGCTGACGTGATAACCAACTACGGCCCAGCAAACGTTGCAGGAGTTGCATTTGGAGACTACGACGGAGATGGCCAGGATGACTTCATAATTGCCAAGCCAAACGCGGCAGGAACCTTCCTGCTCTGGTACATCGACACCAACAGGGATGGACAGGCTGACGTGATAACCAACTACGGCCCAGCAAACGTTGCAGGAGTTGC
>JAPDIW010000053.1 GCA_029259415.1 Archaeoglobi archaeon | reverse complement strand
CTATCTCTCTGTTAGTTTTTCCTCTTCTCTTGTGCCTTACAATGTACCTTATTTTCTTCTCTGTCAGTCTGCCGTAACCCATTAGTTGTTGGAGGGTATTTAAAGTCAAATTTTTTGGGACTATACACATATGTCATAGAGGGTGAGACAAAGTTAAGACATTTACAATAACACCCTCCTAACCTTAGCCAAACTTACACATGTCTCTCTTACACATCTCTCATTTTCCATTTTCCGAGGTTGACAATCAAAACTTTCAAGTATATTTCAGCTTATACACTTTTCTAATTTTTTCATATAATGTCTACTAATGTCTACAGTCATCGCAAACTTTTCTGATAACAAATATTAAAAAGCAAACAACTCATTCAACAAAAAACTACAACACCCTCAGATCAACCACATACCTGTTGACGTATGGAGCGAAATTGCCGCATCTCCTGACCTTTAAAACCTCAACATTCAGCCCTTCCTCCTCAAACCTTTTCCTCACCTTCTCAGGCAGCTTTTCTTCCTCATTCTGACTGTCAAACGTGTAGTAGTGGACAAACCCACCCTCCTTGACCTTCCCCTTAAGAAGGTGGATAAAGCTCTCTGCAGAGTATGGAGCAGGCATCACAACCCTGTCAAACTCTCCGGGAAGTTTCGGAACCACTTCCTCAACATCCCCCTCTATTACTTCAACAATGTCCTCAACCTTGTTCAGCTTGATGTTCTTCCTGAAGTACTCCGCAGCGTGCGGGTTGAGCTCAATCCCTACAACCTTCTTCGGCTTCGCAAGCCTTGCTATTACAATCGGGTACGGCCCGACACCTGCAAACATCACCAAAACTCTTTCTCCCTCTCTAACAAGCCTCGCAATCCTCTCCCTCTCTCCAGAAAGCTTTACGGAGTAATAAGCCTTTGTCGGATCAACCAAAAACCTGCAGCCGTGCTCCTTTACAACAGTCTCCGTCTTTTCTCCATAGACTGGTTCATACCTCGCAATCCTGTAAACGCCGTCAACCTCCCCTACTTTCCTGAGAACAGTTTTGACGTGCTTGTGTCTCTTCAGTATAGCCTCAACAATATCCTTTGTGTGGTGGAGAATCTCGTCGGGAATCTCAATTATTACAATATCTCCAATAATCTCGAAACTCCTCCTCACAAGCTTCAGTTCCTCCTCACTGAGCTTGTCCTTGAGCAACTCCTTCAGCGACACATTTCTATTTCTCCCAAAGAACTAAAACGGTTGCGATGACATTGCGGTTTAAAGTGGTAATAATAATCATGAGTTCAGCAAAAATTAAATATTTTAATTCAGTAGAGTTGGCAATGATAGGAATCCTGATACCGTTGCTGCTGCCAATAGTCCTTCTGGAAGTAGTTTCATTTATCCCGGTTCTTCTTTTCGCACCGCTGTATCTTCTGAGTAGTGCGGCTTCTCAAAGTTCCTCAGAAATGGCCGTGGGCCTTGTGGGATTTGTGGGGCTGATGTACTACTTTTTGAGAAGCTAGTGATGAAACTTATAAATTCCTCTGAAATTTAGACTAATTATGGAAGCGGAAATCACCAAGGCAATAGTCGAAACCGCATCCGAAGATTGGGTTGAGTACGCTGAGTCTGATGTTATAGTCGTTGGTGCTGGGCCTTCTGGCCTGACAGCTGCCAAATATCTTGCTGAATCAGGTCTTAAGACGCTCGTTCTTGAGCGAAGATTGAGCTTCGGTGGCGGTATTGGCGGAGGAGGAATGCTGTTTCACAAAGTCGTGATTGAGAGGGAGGCGAAGGACATACTAGACGATTTTGAAATAAGGTATGTTGAGCACAGAAACTTTCTCGTGGCTGATTCTGCTGAATTCATGGCAAAACTGGCAACAAAGGCTGTTGACGCTGGTGCAAAGGTAATTCTCGGAGTCTCGGTTGAAGATGTAATTTTTAGAGAGGATCCGCTCAGAGTTAGGGGTGTATGCATCCAGTGGAGCGCTGTTGAGATTTCAGGGCTGCATGTTGACCCGCTCTTCCTCAGGAGCAGGGCGGTGGTTGATGCAACCGGTCACGATGCAGAAGTTATATCGGTGGCTGCGAGAAAGATACCTCTTGATGTTGCCGTTACCGGTGAGAGATCAGCCTACTCCGAGGTTGCAGAGAAGGAGATTGTTGAAAAGACAGGAGAAGTTGTAGAGGGCCTCTATGCAGCCGGAATGGCGGTGGCAGCCGTGCACAACCTGCCGAGAATGGGTCCGATTTTTGGCGGAATGCTGCTGAGCGGAAAGAAGGTTGCAGAAATAATAGCCGAAAGTCTGAAAGCATGAAGGTCGTTTATACTTCTCCAAGAGTTGAGAACCTTCAATTTTTAAAGTCAGAGTTTTCAAGCCACGACGTCATAGTACTTGAAGAGCCGAAAAACGACCTCTTTTACGATGCTTTGGAGGGAAAAATCACTGTGGATTTCTATGTAAAGAAAATCGGCACGCCGTATCCCCTCTACACGGGAAAGCTCATGGAGATGTTGAAGGAGCTCAGGGGAAAAGAAATAATGCAGGTGGAGCCGTATTTGGAAGAGGTCGAGAAACTGAAGAACCTGGGTGAGGGCGATGAAAGAGTAAAGGAGATGGAAAAGAGGGTAAATGCTCTCTACATCGACTACACCGAATCATTCCTCAAGGTGGATTTTGAGGAGATTGTTGAAAAAATCCTGAGGTTTTCAAAGGCAGAGGCTGAGAGAATAGCGCTGAGGGATGAGATGAGAGCAAAAGCTCTGGAAAACTTAGATAATGCAGCAATAGAGGCTGGAATGAACCACTTTAAGCTCGCAGAGATTCTTGACGCGAAGAGTGTGAGAATACCCGAAATCATCGCTGAAAGGATAGGGGCGAGATATCTAGAAAGTCCGGGAGAGAAAATCCTTAGAGCATTTATTTTCAAAGAGGACGAGGATTTTAAGCTTCTTGCTGCCAGAAATCTTATCTTTACAACCCTCCTTGAAAAGAGAGAGATGGAGCCGGATTTTGACGGCGACTTTCCCCACTTCATGCAAGAGCAGAAGCTCGTCAGGTTTGTCGACAAACTTGATTATGAAAAATGCAAAAAGCTCTTTCACAAGTTCTGGAGCCCAAAGTAGCTCAGCAAGATTTATATTCCTTGCTAAAATCAGGCAAAAGGATGAGAATCGTAATGAAATTTGGAGGAGTGAGTGTTAAGGACGGGGAAAACATTTACCATTGCGCTAATCTTGTGAAGAAGTTCTCAGAAGGGAATGAAGTGGTAGTAGTTGTCTCAGCGATGCAGGGGGTGACTGATGCGCTCATAAAGGCTGCAGAGAGGTGCTGCTCCGAACCCTCTGCCGGTTTCATCAAGATGTTCATCGCTGATATGATGAAGAGGCACTACGAGGCGATTGAGTACGCTGTCAGAAACGATGAGATAAAGGCCAAGGTGATAGCGGCGGTGGAAAGACTTCTCGACGAGCTCGAAAAAGTTCTTCTTGGCATAAGCTACCTCGGAGAGCTAACCAGAAGAAGCGAGGACTACATAGTGTCATTCGGGGAGAGATTATCAGCTCCGATATTTTCTGCAGCTTTGCTCTCACTCGGTGTTGACTCAGTCGCGCTAACAGGAGGGGATGCTGGCATCATCACCGACAGAAACTTCGGAAGAGCAAAGCCGCTTCCCGGTGTGTATACAACGATTAAAAACAGGCTTGAACCTCTTCTGACGATAAAGAAGACCGTCCCCGTGGTTACGGGATTTATTGGAGCAACCGACGACGGAAGCATAACCACGCTCGGCAGAGGTGGAAGCGACTACACCGCAACAATACTTGCAGCAGCCCTTGATGCGGATGAGGTCTGGCTCTGGAAGGAAGTTGACGGAATCATGACATGCGATCCAAAATACGTTCCGAACGCCAAGGTTATCCCGGAAATTTCATACCAGGAGGCAATGGAGCTATCCCACTTCGGAGCGAAGATACTCCATCCAAGAGCTCTGGAGCCTGTAATGAGGAAGAAAATTCCGGTAAGAATCAAGAACACGTTCAACCCCGACGCTCCCGGAACTGTAATTGGCCCAACTACGAGTAACACCAGTGAAATAGTCAAAGCATTGAGTCTGATTCCACAGGCGGGAATAGTCAACGTGAGCGGTGCGGGCTTTGATTTTGCAGAGATAATGTCCGAAGTTTTCGGCAGACTAGCAGAGGCGAAAGTGAACGTCATTATGGTGGCTCAGAGTTCGTCGGAGCTAAACCTCTCGATAGTTGTCGACATAAGGGATTTGGACAAAGCTTACAATTCACTGAAAAACCTTGAAAACGGTGTTATAAAGGTCGAAAAGATTCCCTATGTGGCAGTTGTGAGTGCTGTCGGCTCAGGAATGGCGGGAACTCCCGGTGTTGCCGGAAAGATTTTCTCGGCTCTCGGGAAGAACAGCATAAACGTCATAATGATTAGCCAGAGCTGCTCTGAGTACAACGTTTCTTTCGTTGTTGACGGCAGCGATGGGGTGAATGCCGTAAGGGTTGTGCACGATGAGTTCGGGCTCGGCAATTAACCTGCTTAGAGAGAGGGCAAGAAAGGCAGCAGACCTCGTTGCAAGGCACGACTTCGTGAGGATTTACACCCACCATGATGCTGATGGAATCTCAGCAGGAGCCATTCTGGCAAAGTCGCTCCTGAGGGCCGGCAAAGCGTTCCACATAACTTTTTTGAAGGGTCTAAACGAGCCGTTTGAGTACGAACAGGGTGAGCTTCTGCTTTTTGCCGATATGGGGAGTGGTTATGCCGATTTGATTTCCCAAGTCGATACAGATGTTGTCATACTCGACCATCACATCCCGAATGGGGAGATAAGGCCGAAGAGAAACCTTGCCCACGTCAACCCCCATCTTGTCGGGATGGACGGGACTTACGAGCTTTCCGCCAGCGGCGTATGTTATTTCTTCGCCAATGAACTCGGAAGGAACAGAGACCTAGCATCTCTAGCGTTGATAGGAGCGCTCGGAGATAAGCAAAAGATGACGGGCGGAAATGAGGAGATTTTGAGAAATGGTGTGGAGGCTGGAGTTGTTGAGGAGAGAAAAGGATTGAACCTTCCATCCGGAAGGCTGAGAGATGCGCTGGTAAAAAGTCTGGAGCCCTACCTCGATTTCTACGGCAAGGAGGGAGAGCTTGAGGAGTTTCTTGAAAAAGCCAAGCTTGATGGAGACAGGGAGTTTGATGAGCTTGGTGAGGATGAAATGAGGCGTCTTGCGGATGCCGTAGTCCTCAGACTTCTCAAGATGAACGCCTACACTGGAATATTCAGCCAGATTATCGGGAAAAGACTCATCCTGAAAAACCTGCTCATCAAGAATGCCGTTATGGCTGTCGATGTTGTAAACTCCTGCGGAAGAATCGGAGCTATGAGCACAGCCTTGGCCATGCTCCTCGGCGATGTAGAGGCGATGAACAGAGCTATCAGAATAAACGACGAATACGTGATACAGACTCTCGAAGAACTCAAAAAATGGCGAGATGAGGTAAAAGAGGGTTTCTGCATAAGGTACCTCGTAATGGAGAACGGGCTGTCAGCAAGTCCGATAGCAACCATATTTTCCCGCTACGTTTTTACGGACAAACCCCTTATCGTCGTCAACATAAAAAATGAGTACGCGAAAGTTTCTGCAAGAACAAATGAAGCTTTGGCAGAGAGGGTCGACCTGGCTGAGATTATGAGAATTGCTGCCGAGAAAGTCGGAGGAAGGGGTGGCGGGCATAGAGTTGCTGCGGGAGCTAACATAACTCCCGATAAAGTGGAAGAGTTTCTGAAGGAGGTTGACAGGCTTTGCTGTGCCATGCTCGCTTAGAATTGGACTCAAAGGATCCTGAGGCAGTTGTCAAAGCTCTAAAGCCGGACGATCCTGAGTGGTGTAAATGCTGGTCAGAGAAGGGCCAAATCATGATAGAGGTTAAGGTCGAGAAAATCGGAACCCTTCTTTCGGCACTCGACGACTATCTCATGAATATAAAAATGTGCGAAAAAATATTGGAGGTTCTTGAATAGTTAAAGTTCTCCCTTCATCCTCTCAAGTCTTGATCTGATTGCTGAAAGCTCATCCTTGGTCACGCTTACCCTTGCTCCAACCTCTCTTAATTCTCTGTTTAAGTCTCTCACTTTTTTTAGGAGCACTAAATTCAAACCAATGCTAACAAGCAGAAGTAGGATGAGCAGGTATCCAAGCAAATCCATAACCATAACTATCACCTTCTCCTAAATATTCTAAGCATTTTTGCCAGAGCTCCCTCTCTCTTCTTCTCCCTAACCTCTGCCGAAACCTTCTTCTTGGGCTTTCCGGCGATGAAGTTTGCAAGCTCCATTATTGCCTTAGCCGCGGGAGAGTTAGGAGCTCTCAGAACAACCGGCTTACCGTAAGCCGCAGCCTTCCTCACTTCTGGGTCTTCTGGGACAAGCCCAATTACCTTCGCCTCAAGAATCGCCTCTATTTCGTTCCTTGCCATTTCAATTCCTAGCGTTGTGATTCTGTTAACAACAACACCGAGAACTTTAGTTCCCAACCTCTCCGCAACTATCTTCGTCTTCAGACCATCGGTAATCGAGGAAATCTCGGGATTCACGACGAGAAGCAATTCCTGAGCTGCGGCTATCGCTATAACTGCACTCCTCTCAAGACCTGCTGGAGCGTCGAGAAGCAGTATGTCCGTGCTTTCCATAATTTGCGTAAGCACATCCTCAAGCTTCTCGGGATTCGCTTTTCTCAGCCCCTCAAGGCTCACACCTGCAGGAACAACTTTCACACCACCTGGCCCGACGTATATAGCTTCATCAATTCTTGCTTCTCCAGCAAGCACATTTTGCAGGGTTACAGGTAAACCTTCCATTCCAAGAATGAGCTCCAGATTTGCCATTGTAATGTCCGCATCAACAATTGTAACGTCGTGACCAAGCTGAGCGAGAGCCACACCGAGATTTGCAGTTATCGTTGTTTTTCCTGTCCCTCCTTTTCCTGATGCGACCGTTATTGTTCTGACCATGATAACCCCTCCATCCTTATGCTCATTATGACCTTGTTCATATTTAAATGTTTTGTAATAGCAAGGGACCTGTCCACTTAACACAAACATTGGTTGTGGTACAGCATAAACAGCTTGCAGAAAATATTCCAGTTTCTAACAGGCAACTAATAGAGCAAAAGAATCTGCTTCAGCGAGCTAAACACAGATTCAACCAAACTACCTTCACAAAAGCTTTATCAACAACAAATTTTCGGCTTGTTCTCGGCATTCGGGCAATTTTTCAATAATTTCTCCTCGCTGCGTAGTAACGTTTTTTATTGGCTTTAACAACCGTTTCGTCTATCGCTACGAGATTTCTTTGTAGAACGCAAAAAGAGAGCAGGACATCGACCACACTTCTTACAGCGATAGGCCATCAGACATCCCTCTCCTGCGGCAGCGCATCTCTGACGACCCTCTTAATTCTATGTCTAGTCCCTCACCATAACTTTTCAGCACGACCGTCGAATTTTATCTCTTCACATGCTAGACTTTACTTACAAATTTTGATGCTTCCCTCATAATTCCAGTTCAACTTCTCCAGACCCGCAAAAGTATTTATCAGTAATCTGCACTATTAGCACCATGCTCAAAATAGCCACATTCAACGTCAACTCAATCAGGAGCAGGCTGCATATCGTTATTCCATGGCTGAAAGAAAACAAACCTGATATTCTGTGCATGCAGGAGACGAAGGTGGAGAACAGAAAGTTTCCTGAAGCTGACTTTCATCGCATCGGCTATCACGTAATTTTCAGCGGGAGCAAGGGGAGAAATGGTGTTGCGATAGCTTCACTCGAAGAGCCCGAAGACGTCTCGTTTGGTCTCGATTCTGAGCCGAAGGATGAAGACAGACTGATAAGGGCAAAAATTGCGGGAATTGACGTCATCAACACCTACGTCCCTCAGGGCTTTAAGATTGACAGCGATAAGTACCAGCACAAGCTCCAGTGGCTTGAGAGACTTAGAGAGTACTTTATCAGAACAGTTGATTTCGACAGCTACACTGCATGGTGCGGAGACATGAACGTCGCTCCTGAGCCGATTGACGTGCACTCGCCCGAAAGATTGAAGAATCACGTCTGCTTCCACGAGGATGCAAGAAAAGCCTACAAAAAAATTCTTGATCTGGGATTTGTGGATGTTCTGAGAAAAATCCACCCTAACGAGAGAATATACACCTTTTACGACTACAGGGTCAAGGGAGCGATTGAGCGGGGACTTGGCTGGAGGGTTGATGCCATCCTCGCCACTCCACCACTTGCAGAGAAATGCGTTAATTGTTATGCGGACATCAAACCGAGGCTTGCTGAGAAACCCTCCGACCACCTTCCTCTGGTTGCTGAGTTCGATGTTTAGGGAAAAGCAAATATTTCAACCTTCAGTCCTTACCACAATGAAAATCAGCATCGTTTTACCAGCGTACAACGAGGCAAAAAGGCTCAGAACTGCGGTAGAAGAGGTTTACAGAGCAGCTGAAAAAACGGGCTACGATTTTGAGATAATCATAGCAGAAGACGGTTCAAGAGATGGGACTGACAGAATAGCTGCAGAACTTGCTGCAAGCAACCCCAAAATCAAGCACATCCACTCTGACGAGAGGCTGGGTAGAGGAAGAGCTTTGATGACTGCATTTTCAGAAGCGACTGGTGAGGTTGTTGTTTACATGGACGTTGACCTCGCTACAGACCTCTCCCATCTAAAGGAGCTTGTAGATGCGATCATCGTTGAGGGATACGATTTGGCAACAGGCTCAAGACTCATGAAAGAGAGTCAGACCGACAGACCGGCAAAAAGAGAAATAGCCTCACGTGGCTACAACTTCCTCGTTCGCCTTTTTCTCGGCTCAAAACTCCACGACCATCAATGCGGTTTTAAGGCGTTCAAAAGAGACGTGATTCTCGAACTGGGAAAGGATGTTAAGGACAACCACTGGTTCTGGGACACGGAGGTTCTCGTCCTTGCTCAGAAAAAAGGATACAGAGTCAAAGAGATTCCGGTGAAATGGAAGCACGGCGGGGAAACGAAGGTTGACTTTGGAAAGGACATCGTTTACATGTTCTCCCAGATTTTGAGGACGTGGTTTGATGAAAAGAAGAGGAGTAAGAAATATCTGTTCATCTCAACACTAATTGCTCTTGCCATTCTTGGGGCGATTGCGATTAAAGCTGGTGTCGAGAACGTTTACACAAGCTTAATCTCGATTAACCCCTTTTTTTTACTGATTTCCACCGTTCTTTACTCACTGTCGTATGTCCTGAGGGGTCTAAGGTTTGACTACATTTTGAGGTGCATAAGTAGAAGAGGGGGGTTGTGGTTCTCAACCGCAGCCGTCAGCATAAGCCAGACTGTGAACGTGATAACTCCAATAAGGCTTGGAGATCTGGCGAGAGCCTACGTCTTCAGGAAAAAGGACATTCCATATTCAGAGTCCATAGGGGGGATTGCTGCTGAGAGATTTTTCGACTTGATTTCGGTGGCGATGATAGCGGCACTCTCTGCATTGCTGCTTGGTGCGGGGATGAAAGAGCCGGTTTATGCCCTGATTTTTGCCGGTGTTATTTTTGTTGGCATCATCGTTCTTTCCAGGATGGAAAATGTAGTGGGGAGAGTGTTCAAAAATGCAATGAAGGTTATGGGACTAAAGCAGAGCGTCATTCTTACGCTTCTTTCACTTCTGCTTTGGTTCTCCGACATAACAGTCTGCTATCTCATTGCATTGAGCTTCGGGAATGTGAGCTTCATTCTGATTGCCCTTGCCGTTGCTGTCGGTAACATCGTCAAGGCTCTGCCTATAACACCTGGAGGTGTTGGGACGTATGAGGCGGCGGTTACAGCAGTCCTACTTGCAGAGTTCTCTCCTGGAACAGCATTCACAGTTGCCCTTGTGGATCACGCAGTCAAAAATGTGACAACAGTGCTTCTCGGCCTTCTGTCGTTAGCCGCGCTAAATCTGAGTCTAAAAGAGGTGGAGCAGGGTTAATATGTACACCCTGATTTACGCAGTTTGCTTCTACACCTCTTCGCTTCTCCTCACACTCCCTTTCCTCAGATATTTCGAGCACCATGAGGCAAGGTTACTCTCTCTTTTAGCACTCTCCACAGCATCTTTCCTTGCCGGTTTCTTCATCCCATTCAAAATATCCTTCTATGCCTCCTTTCTGGTATTTATGGCGCTTGCCCTATACACGCTCTACAAAAGCAGTGTGAAAATTGAGAGAGATGAAGCCGTGTTCCTTGCTGTGTTTGCTTTCTTCATCTTTTTGCGATTTCTCAATCCGTATATTTTCGACGCTGAAAAGTTCATGGATTCGGCATTCATGAACGCTGTAGTGAAGGCCAAGACTCTCCCGCCAAACGATCCCTTCCTTGCAGGAGGAAGGCTGGATTTCTACTACTACTTCGGCCACCTGATTGGGGCTTGCATAACTCTCCTTTCCTTCTCCCCTCCGGAAGTGGGGTACAATGTGGCCATTGCCGCATTACCTGCATACACCTCGCTGATAATCTATGGAGTGTTGAAAAGGAGAGGGCTAAAAATAGCCCTTTCCGGAGTTTTTCTTGCCGTGTTCTCTGGAAATCTCTACTCTTTCGTGGACTTCTTCAACCGCGTTTTTTCTGGAAGACCCATTGACGGTGGGTACTACTGGAACTGCACGAGGGTCATTGAGAACACGATTAACGAGTTTCCTTACTTCAGCTTCATTCACGCTGACCTGCATGCCCACGTCGTTGCCATTCCGATAATCGCCCTGATTTTCGCCCTGCTTATTCGCGGGGAGAAAAGCAGGTTTACTTATGCGGCAATCATCCTTTCACTTTTCACACTCTTCGCCACCAACTCCTGGCACTATCCTCTTGTTTTCCTTGCTGCTATTTCTGTTGGAGCTGCGGTGAGGGACAAATGGCTCATCCTCTGCGCGTTTCTGTCCGCAATCCCCGCATTCATATTTTTCCTGCACATGAACACTCCTGCAGCTAGTTTTTCGGTTGTTGAAGAGAGAACTGAAATTATGCAGTTCATCCTTTACGCCTTCACACCGATCGCTGCCTGCTACGCCTTCATCGGTAAAAAGCAGACACTCTACTTCCTGCCGCTCTCCATCCCTCTCTACTTACTCTCCCCCGTTCTTGTAATCCTTGCACCGCTCTTAGCAACAGCACTCATCGGAATTTACAGAAGAGATGTTTCCTCCGCCATACTGCTTTCAGGACTGCTGGCGTTCACACTACCAGAGTTTTTCGCAGTTGAATCGAGAATGAACACAGTATTCAAGTTTTACATCTTCGCATGGTTGGCTCTGATGACTTCTGCCTCTCTGAACGCAGATTGGAAGGGATGGAAAAAGTATGTTCTCATCACTCTGCTCGTGATCGGACTCGTTTATCCTTTAGCCGCAACGCCTGTGAGGTACAGCACAGCAGAGATGTCACTTGACGGCATGAGTTTCATGAAGGCATACGATGGAGACTACTACGCGGTGAAGTGGCTTCAGAGCAAAGATGGGGTAGTAATCGAAGAGGGGTGCACTCAAGGCGCTCTATGTGGCTACCACTACGGCGGGAGAGTGGCAGCCTTCACCGGAAACCCGGCAGTTATTGCCTGGACAAATCACGAGTATGTCTGGAGGAGAAACTACACTCTCGTTGCTGAGAGAGCAGAGGACGTTAGGGATTTTTACACCACAGAAAGCTGCGAAAGAATGAAGGAGATAGCCGAAAAATATAGGGTAAAATACGTCTTCTTTGGCTACGAGGAGAAAAGGTTGTTTTCACCCAATCCAGAAAAATTCGAGAGGTGCTTTGAAAAAGCCTTTGAGAAAGATAGTACTTACATATTTGTAACAAAAAATTTATCTTAGAACAAAAACATTTTCAGTATGGATGAAAAAGATATGCTAATACTCTCTGAACTTGTTAAAGATGCGAGAAAAACTCTGTCTGAGCTTGCCGAAATGCTGGATATGTCAATTTCGAGCATTCACAAGAGGGTTAAAAAGCTAGAAAAAGAGGGTGTTATCGAGCGATACACGGTTATAGTAAATCCCGACATGTTTGATACCGTAACCGCCTTTCTGCTCGTTAGTGCTGAAAATCCTGAAAAAATTTTTAATAATATAAAATCTATAAATGGCGTGGTTGAAGTTTACAAAGCTTTGGGTAATTTCAACATGGTAATTAAGGTGAGATCGAACGACCTCGACAGGATAGGGGAGATAACGTCTAAGATATCTTCGATGGAAGGTGTTATGATGGTTGAGTGCATCGTAACGACAAGAAGGTTGAAGGAGAGCGTGTGGTTTCCGGAAACGAAGTGATGGGGTGATGATATGAGCGATTACTTTGAGGTTTTAACTCTGATTTTAACTGCAATCTATCTCCTACTTGGAGGGGGCTTCATTATCTACATCTACGACTCCTACAAGAGAACAAAGCAGCAATTTCTAATCTATCTCTCCATCGGTTTTTTCCTGCTTATAATTGGCGCGGCTCTGCCAGTGCTTACTTTCGTTGCTCAAGTTCTGGATATGAGCGTGGTTGTGGTGGCAATTTTGATGCAAATTGCCGGACTGAGTTCTATATTCTACTCCATAGTAAGGTGAGAAATGAAGGGCGAGAAGCTAACAAAGAAGTGGAGGCTTATTAAGCTCTCAAGAACACACCACAGTGATTTCGCAGTTCGCTTTATCGAAGAAATGCTTGAAGACGACGAGAGACTTTACCATTTTTCCGTTAACTACGGACGGGAGAAGGGGAATGAAGTTAAGAAGGGTTTGCCTCTAAAGGATTTCGTTGAGGTTGCGGAATTTCTTGGTATGTTTACCGGTGTGGGTGTTAGTGAAGAAAAAGACGGGGTGGTGTTTGACGGCTGCCCATCGAGGGAGATGACTGAAGTAAGAAAAAGAGAAGTTTGCGTGGGTTTTCTGGTGGGCTTTTTCAAGGCTTTTGGTTACGACGTGGAGGTTAATGCCATCTGCGGAGAAAAATGCAGAGTTGAGGTTAAATTAAAGTGAAAATTTTCTTTTTACTCTTACCGCTATGCCCTTCTCGCTCTCCATCATTTCCTTTCCGCTCATGGCTGAAATTCCGACTCCGAAAATGCTGCTGTTGTGGAAAACAACGACGTCGTTTGGCCTTATATTTTCATCAGCGTTTAGAACGCCCCCTGCGAAAATCGTGCCTTTAACGTCAAAGTCACCAATCTCTACCGTGTAGATGTTTTTCTGAAGGAGATGTGCGGCAATGTCCTCGTAAATGTCAAGCATCCCGTAGATTCTGTCGACTCTCGCTAACCTCCTTTTGCCCTCAAGAAGCTCTAAATCCGGATACCTGCCCTTAACCTTCCCATCCCACGAAATGCCAAACTGGTATGACAGCATGTGGTCAATAATTCTGCGGTAAAGGTCGACTCTTTCATACCCTTCAATTTCCCGTTTAAGGTTTTCAATTGATTCGTCGCTCAAAACGTCGTCCTTGGCAGTGTAAACGACTTCAGCCTCAATTTCATCCTCAACCCTCTCAACAACTTTCCTGTAGCCTCCTGTAACGTGCGCGATAACTTTAGAAAATCCGCCTTTTTCTATGAACTTCTTCAACCATCCCGCCACAAACGAAATCTCCTCATCGCTCCAGTATCCTGTCACCGGAGTGTCGTAGTTAATTGCGGGATAGAGAAGCTCGAACTCTCTCGGAACGACAAGCGGTGAAGAGATGATAATTTCGTTAACGTTAATCTTCGTTTTACTTCTCAAAGAGCGGTGGGTTCTTGAGGTCAGGTAGGGTTTTCTGGCGGTGCAGGGCAGAAGCAATACGGCATCGCTGAATGGTTGATAGCATTCGAGTGCCCTGTTGAAGAAATACTTGACTTCAAACCTGTTGAAGCTCTCTGCTGCAGAGAAGTTGCACCTCGATTTTTTGAATCTCGGAAAAACGCTGTGGTCTCGCAGTGCATCGCTAAGGCGAAGAGCTGAGGTTAGCTCCGGATTAAGCTTAACCTTGGACTCGACATAGTTCCTCAGCTCTTCCTCAAGAATCAACCTGCGGCACTTCTCCACTTCCATCCTCAGCATCTCGGTGTTGTGCCTCGCAACGGTCTCGTAGAGATTGTCAACTTCGTCAACAACTTTGCCTTGGCAGTGGATACAGTTACAAGGGAGCTTCCGAAGCTTCTCCATCTGAACCTCAACTTCCCCCATGAGAAAGATGCCATTGTAAGCCTTTGCTACGGCAAGGACGTTGTCAACGAGGTCAGCTCCGAGATATATCAGCAGCGAAACGTTAGAAGGTAAGGCTGAGGAAGCTGCGTAAACGGGCTTTTTTCCAGTTTCCTCAAAAATTTGCACGAGCTGTCTTGGGGATAGGAGGTGAAGGAAGGTGAGAACCTCAACTTCCTCATTTTGAGGTTTAAGCCTTTCGTAGAGCTCTTCGTTTAAAAATTTCAGAGAAGTGGGGGCTAAACCAAAATCCCATTCTGGAATTTCCTTAACCTCAAGCATTGCTGGAGTTGCGATAGTTCTACCATCAATCTCGATTTTTCCTGCTCTCGCAAACCCTTCTCTCTTTTCATGGTAGAACATTCAGCTCACCATTCGGTGGGAGATTTTGAAGGTACTTAACCCAGGCTTCTGACACGTATATCTTAAACTTTCTTTCTCTGTTAGCGTTCATGAGCTCTATGAGTGTCTCAGATGCTACCTTCAACGCCTCCTCTTCAATCACATCCTCATCTGGAAGTTCAGCATGACCTGCAGGATATGTTTCGAGTATCTCTGCCGGGACGGGTCCAAAGACGGGTCTGAGGTATATTTGGGCGTAAACTCCAAAGTCTGATGAAACGGTAACTTCATCCGGAAGCTCCACGTTTTTCACAGCTTTTCGATGCCTTTTTACTGCAGGCCGGTAAAGGCTGTCGAGGCCTGTGTAGAGGAACTTCCTCTTCATCTTTGGGTCAGCCCGCTCCAGTAACTCCTGATATTCTGCAATCTGCCTCCACCCTGTGAGCATGCTGGGATGCGCCCTCACTCTCTTCTCGACAAGCTCAAAAAGCGAGTTCTCCTTTATCGCCTGTTTTATCGTCTCTATTTCCTGAAAGCTTACGTAGAGGTTGTGCTCAGCTATCAACCTTTCCCTCTCACCTTTCTCCATCCTTCTCAGCTCTTCAGGATCGTGATTTGAGCAGACAGGACACTTGCAGGGGAAGTAGTTCATCTCAGAGAGCTTTTTTGTCCCGTAAACAGTGAGGTAGCGGTCGTCCTTCGCGTAAAGAGCGTATGCTGCTGAATCGAAAAGGTCGCAGCCAAGTGCAACGGCCATCGCGAAGAGCATCGGATGCCCGCAGCCGAAGAGATGAACTGGTTCAACCGGAAGAGCGCTCCTAACCTCAAGAATCACCTTTGCCAAGTCCCTGAAGCGGTATGAATCCATGAGGGGGACAACCGCACCTATTGGGTAGATATCTCCTCCAATTTTCCTCGCCTCTCCCGCAGCGTACCTCCTCAACTCGGGATGTGTTGAACCCTGCACCGGAACAGCCAACAGGTTTTTCGCACCGCCAAGTATTTCCTTCGCTTCCCTCTCCCTTTCAAGCGTGATTTTCAGGTCTGATTCAGCAGTGGTGTAATCAGCATCGGGCGGTGTTGGGATGTCGAGGGGGACTACTATATCAGAGCCAATCTGCCTTTGAAATTCCACGATTTCAGCATTCTTAATCTCAACATCACCGTAAACCATTAGCTGGTAACTTCCGCTATCCGTCATTACAGGCATATCAGTCTCAAGGATGCCGTGTACACCTTTCTCCAGAGCCTCTTCCTTCATGCTCCTGTAGATTATGTAGGAGTTGGTAATGACTGCCTGAGTCCCAAACTTTCTCATCTCGTCCGCCTTAATAAACGGGATATTGGGGTTTATTACGGGCAGAATTGTTGGAGTTTCTATTCTGCCATGCGGTGTGTCAATTCTGCAAATCCTGCCCATCGCATCTTTGTCGATAATCTCGAACTTCTGCATTGCACTGAGTCCTCTAAGATATCAAAAATATTTTGTGCTTGTCTAAATGCAGCTAAACTTCTTCGGCAGGATGCAAAATGTGGGGCAGGTTTAGATTTTGTTGACGGATAAGAACTTAGACGGTTTTCTGCATCTAGGAATTAGGATGAGACTATGGTCTATTTAGTTTTTCAATAAAACTACTCAAGCACCCTGATTATCTCTCCCATACCCTTGCTCCTACCCTCCCTGAAAATGAACTTCTGCCCCTCATAAACGAAGTGGGGGTGATACTTAAACCGCATCCTTACGATCCCCTTATCTCCCGACTTGAGGTATTCTCTGTCGATCTCCACAAACGTCACAGTTTCCGAGATTGTTTCGACGTGTATCACAGGCTCGTATCCAGTGCTTATAAGGGTTGGATGGGTGAATACGTAAACCTCGGCCTCAAACTCCCAGACCGCCCTCGGCTCTTTTTTGCTTAACACCATCCCCCTTCTCAGCTCATCGTACCTCGCACCCTTCAACGCCACACCGATTATATCTCCAGGCTTGGCCTTGTCTATCCTGTAGTGGTGCATCTCTATGCTCTGCACCCTCACCTTCCTGAAGCTGCCGTCCTGAAGAGGGCCTATATAAACTTCCTCTCCCTCAGCAAGCTCTCCGCTTTTCACACTCCCGCTAACAACCGTTCCGACCCCTGTAACCCTGTAAATTTTGTCTATGTACATTAAAAAGTCGGCATCAGAGGTGTAGCGTTTTGGCAGGTGCAGAAGAATCTCCTCAAGGATGTCGTAACCTTCAAGCGTTACGGCAGAGGTTACGATGACAGGGACGAGAAGCTTATTGGCATTGAGCATCTCAGCAGCTTTTCTGGCGTCAAGCTTTGATTTCAGAACAGTTGGCACTCTTCCCACCCTTCTGAGAGTTGCGGATATCTCGTTCAAGACCTGGGTTAGTTTAGCGTCATTAACCATGTCGGCCTTAGTCACTGCCACAATGACGGGTAAATCCATTGCAAGCATAATCCCGAGATGCTCTCTGGTCGTCCTCATCACGCCGTCATTTGCAGCAACCACGAGAAGGCCGTAATCGACCTTCTGTCCCAGCAAACCTCTGATGGTCGTTCTGAGCCACGGCTCATGGCCGACTGTATCAACGAAGCTAACCAGCTTGTCTGCAGTTTCTACAACCATTGCCTTTTCAGTCTTGCTGGTTGGATTTTTCATTCTGAGGACCTCTCCATCCCTGTATCCGAATACTGCAAAGCTTATTTCGGCACTCAGTCCTCTCTCTATTTCGTGCTTAAGAACGTCGAGGTAAACCCTTGTTGCTCCATCCCCATCATCGGGTTTTCCGGTGATAAGGCAGCCGACGAGCGTTGATTTGCCGTGGTCAACATGTCCGGCAGTGCCAACAAGGATGTGCTCCTTAGCTTTGGATTTCCTAACTTCAACAACACCAACGTATCCCCCATTAACTTCATATCGCTCAACGGAAGTTATTTCAGCCTCAATTTCTTCAACAAGCTTTTCCAAAACTTCAAGAGTTTCAGAGAACTTCTCATCGTCAAGTCCTTTAAGCTCTCCGCTGTCCGAAACTCCTATAACGTAAACAGCCACACCCTTGCCCATTATAATCCTGTGGTTCATCTGGCAGGCAAGCTGCCTGAATCTTCCCTCTCTCAGATGGAAGGAGTTTAAAAACTCCTTGAATTCTACGTTCTCCCCTTCTCCTCTCTCCAAGAGTTTGAGGATTTTTTGCACAATTAAATTTCTCGTTTGAGGATTTAATTTTTTCCAGTTGATCACCAAACCTTTTTAATGTCCATGCAGAATAAACACAATGAATCCGCTGGAAACGGAGATTGGCGGTTTGAGAATGAAAAATCCCCTCATGCTTGCAAGCGGGATTTTGGGTAGTAAAGTTCACTCTCTTAATCTTATTGCAAGGGATGCTGGTGCTGTGGTTGCGAAGTCGGTTGGGCTGGAGGAGAGGGGGGGTTACAGGAACCCGACGGTTATCAACTGGAGATGTGGCTTGATAAACGCAGTCGGCCTCGCATCACCCGCCGCAAAGGATTTTGCTGAAGAGTTGAAAGATTACACGAACGAATCCCCCCTTATTGTGAGCCTTTACGGATACTCCGTTGATGAGTTCGTGGAGCTTGTCAGAATTTTCGACTCTGCTTTACCGTATCTGCATGGCTACGAACTCAATCTGAGCTGTCCGCATGTGAAGGGAGCTGGTCTTGATCTGGGGATGGATTTGGAGCTATCATCGGAAATAGTCAGGGAGCTGAAGAGGAAAACGAGCAATCCGGTTTTTGCAAAGCTCTCAGCCTTGCATGACTATATGCGCCTTTCGAAAGCTCTCGAAGATGCAGGAGTGGATGGAATAGTAATTTCCAACACGCTCAGGGGGATGAAGATAGACATCCTCTCGGGAAATCCTGTTCTCAGCAACATTTCGGGTGGTGTAAGCGGGCCGGCAATAAAGCCAATTGCTTTAAAATGCGTTTACGACCTCTACAAGGAGGTTGAAGTTCCAATAATCGGCTGTGGAGGCATTACGAGTTTTGAGGATGTTCTTGAGTTCGTCATGGCAGGGGCAAAGGCAGTGCAGATTGGCTCAGCAGTCTATTACAGCCGAAGAATCTTCTACAGTCTGAAGGAGAGCTTGATAGCTTTTACGAGAGCGAGAGAATGTACTATCTCCGACCTCATCGGCATCGCTCATAACTCAACGGGTTGAGAGAGCAGGGGACTTTTCAGCATTTTTTCGAAGAAGTTTTTGTCTTTAAGAGCGGCCCTTGCTGCGGAAGCCATCTTTGCTCCCGACCTGATTATCTTCTCGCCGCTCTCGATGTCGACGAAGGAGTTGTTTCCTATAACGTTGCCAATCTTTGCTATCCTTTCGATTAGCGGATAATCGCATCCACCGCCAGGAATCATCGCATCCAGATGGATCGTGAGGCATCCGGCATCGAAGAGCTTTTTGGCAAGTCCTTCGTAATCCAGTTCGTGCCCGCCCCTTATTTTCACGAACGTTGGCACAATTTTCGAGACTCTGCTCACGATCTCCACCAATTTCTCGCTGTTGAATAGCAACCACTCTCCACACCCAATTTCCACAAATTCTGGCTGTCTGCAGTGAGCATTTACTTCAAGAATTCCGTTATAGCTTTCCACGAGCTCTGCAGCTTCCAGATACCCTTCAAGAGATGATGACCTGACGTTTACGGCAAACTTCCTTTTTCCGAGCTTTTTTATCTCTTTCTCAATACCGTCTATTCCAAAGAGGAACTCCTTTCTCCCCCTCCTGACAGCCTTCTCAGCAGCTTCAATGGCTTTTTTGTCAGCGTTAAACCCTCCGAGTATTACCAAAGCCGCCTTCTGCTTTCTGCAAAAATCCGCGTTGTTTATTCCGGCCATCGCAGATAAAACGAGGCGGTTTTCAAACCTCATATTTCAATTCGTTGAGCCTTAAAATCCCGTCGAAAACTCTGTTTGCACCGCCCGTCATGTATGCTGTGCTCTCAGTCAAATCGATTTTAAGCAAACCGCCCTTTGTCACCACCTTTACCGTATTTCCAACAAGGCCGAGCTTGTTGGCTATTGCAGCAACAGCCACGCTGCCCGTCCCGCAGCTGAGCGTTTCATCCTCTACTCCCCTCTCGTACGTTCTGATTCTGATGGTGTCCCCTTCAACCTTTGCAAAGTTTACGTTAGTTCCCTCCGGGAATATCTCCGCATACCTGATTTTCCTCGCAATTGGGATTATGTCGAAGTCGAGGTCGTCAACAAACGCAACGACGTGTGGAACTCCAGTGTTGGCAGCATAAATTTTGAACTTCCTACCTTCATGCTCGAACTCGTAACCCCAAACGTCAACCGTTGCGGGAATCTCCTCTTTCCTGAACTTAGGCCTCCCCATATCGACCTTTACCCACCATCCATCTTCATTCCGCGTAACTTCAAGCTCAAGAATCCCTGCGAGCGTCTCCACCTTCAGCCTCTCTCCCGCATAACCTTCCTCCACTACATAGCGGGAGAAACACCTGATGCCGTTTCCGCACATCTCAGCTTCGCCACCATCGCTGTTGAAGTATCTAAACTTGACATCCGCTTTATCTGAAGGCTGGACGAAGAGTGCACCATCCGCCCCAACGCCGAATTTCCTGTGGCAGACTGCCCTGACAAACCTCGGCTTATCTTCTTCTCTTACAACCACTCCGTTGAACTCGTCAATCAGAACGAAGTCGTTACCGTTGCCGTGCATCTTTGTAAAGGCTATACGCATGAAGCAAGTATGGGGGAGACTTTTAAAGGTTCTTGGCTACTTATTTTGTGAAGGTTGGAGTCGTGCTGAATCCCTACGCTGGCGGAGGCTTTGACGACTCGAAGAAGGCTAAGGTGATTGATGTTCTGAAAAAGCTTGACAGGGACTTCGTTACGACGAGCAGGATAGCGAAAATGCTTGGAATTGAAGCAGAGATTGTCCATCTGGAGGAGACAGATACGAGGCTTGACACCGTAAATCTGGTGCGAATGCTTGATGAAAAGGTGGACGTTATTGCAGTGTTTGGAGGTGATGGGACGGTAAGCGATGCAGCTTCTGCAAGACCCAAAACACCTTTACTCTGCATAGGCATCGGAACAACAAACGTAAGTCCTGCTCTCTGTCCGGAAGACTTCGAGAAGCTCAGAGAGGTTGAAATGAGAGGATTGGTTGTGAAATTTAAGGATGATGAGAGGGTTGCGTTCAATGACGTCGTTGTTGGCTCGACAATCCTTTCCACCGTTGACGGCAAAAAGGTTCAGGTTGATGCACGCAGCTTTATGAGAGGTGAGAAAATCATAGCTAGGCCAAGAAAGTTCAGGGCCAAGGTGGAGGTTGGAGACAGGGTTGTTGAGGGTGTTTTTGGCAATATATTTGTTGGCATGAGAGATATGAGGTTTCTAGGTAAAGGGATAGCGGGAGGTGCTTCTCTGTCAGCATTTCTTGGCTTTAAAGGAGTTGTTGCATGTATCAGCGAAGGCATAGTTGTTTCTACCTACACGAAGGATGATTTGAGAAGAATAGAGCCGATTGTAACCACCACCATCAGTTTTGATGATGAAACTGTAAAGATAAGTGCTGAAGAAGTTATCTCCTGCGATGGTAACCCGCTGGGTGTTGGTGAGGTGGAGGTCAGGATTGAGGATGGTGTTGTGAAGGTGATGAAACCTTTTAAAGAGGAGGAGTGAGGAGAGGTCGATGAACGTTTGCATTGCCGGTGCGGCAGGTGATGGAATCAGAGGTGCCGGAGTGATTCTTGGAAAAATTTTCTGCAAGCTTGGTTACAGCGTTTTCGTTTATCAGGAGTACCAGTCGAGGATAAGAGGAGGGCACAACGCGAGCGTCGTGAGAGCTTCGGAGAGGGAAATCAACTCTCACGGTTACTACTACGATGCCCTGATATGCCTGAGAGATTACGTTTTTGAGAAACATGTCGAAAGGTTGAGAGGGGTTTTGGTCTGCGACTCATCTTTTAACCTTGAGCATGACAGGAAAGTTGAGTTTCCGATTACTGAAACTGTCAAGAAATTGAACCTGCCCGACATTTCAAGAAACATTGCTGCAATCTCCGTTTTCTGCAAATCGTTTGGTATTGAAGCTGAAGTTGTGGAGAGTGTTATTCGAGAAAGTTTGGGAAAAGCTGGTGAGCGTAACCTGGAAGTTGTCAGGGCAGTTTACGAAAATCTGGACATTACCGTAGGCCAAGTACGGAGAGTTGGTGAAAGAAAAGAGCTTGTTTCCGGGGCAAAGGCAATTGCAGAGGGAATGCTTGATGCGGGATTGAAGTTCTATTATGCCTATCCCATGACTCCCGCAACTCCAATACTCCATATTCTCGCAGCAGACAACAGATGTGTTGCCCTGCAGCCGGAGAGCGAGATTGCCGCAATTATGATGGCCATAGGAAGCGCTTTTGGTGGTGAGAGGGCTGCAGTTGGAACTAGTGGTGGTGGGTTCGCCTTAATGAGTGAAAGTATAAGTCTCGCTGGAATGGCCGAGATACCTGTTTTGATTATCCTTGCCCAGAGGAGTGGGCCTTCTACAGGAATGGCCACATTCACAGCGCAGCAGGACCTTTACTTTGCCCTTAACCCTGCTCATGGAGAATTCCCGCTAATAGTCGCCTCTCCTTTAACGATTGAGGACTCTTACAGGCTTGCCGGGGAGCTTCTGAACCTTTCCTGGAAGTTCCAGACTCCAGCGATACTTCTGACTGAGAAGCACATAACAGAAAGCTACACTACAGCGAAGCTTGGAGGTGTGGTAAAGAAAGAGGTGGAAATTTTCAGGGAGAAGAGCAGTGAGATCTTTAAGAGGTATGAGATTACTGAGAGTGGTGTGTCTCCATACGCCTCACCACCAGCTTTGGTCAAGGCAAACAGCAACGAGCACGACGAGTATGGATTTGCGACCGATGATGCTGAAATTGCAACCGAGATGTATGCGAAAAGGATGAGGAAAGAGGAAAAAATAGCGAAGGTTGTTGCGAACCTTGAGCCATATATTGAGATAAAGAACGGAAAGGACTGGATTGTAACATGGGGCAGCAATTTTGGGGCTGTGAAGGAAGTTGCTGAAGAGCTGGGATTCAGTGTTGCTGCGGTCAGATTTATGAGACCTCTCTTTTTACCAAAAATCAGTGGAGAGGTGTTCTGTGTTGAATGCAACTACACAGGACTTCTTGCAAGACTGCTTGAGGCTGAAGGTCTTGAAGTAAAGAGAATTCTCAGGTGGGATGGTAGGCCGTTCACACCTGAAGAGATAAGGAGGGAGGTTGAGAGATGGGCAGAATAAGCTGGTGTCCGGGTTGTGGGAACTTTGCAATTCTGAGGGCTTTTGAAAAGGCGAGCCAAAGGGTGATAAAGGAGGGATACGACATCGCGATATCTTCCGGTATAGGATGCCACGGAAAAATCTCCGACTACCTCAACCTTCCAAGTTTTCACGTCATTCACGGCAGGGTTCCGCCATTCTTGACCGGTTTAAAGCTCGCAAATCCAAATCTCATTGTTGTTGGGTTTTCCGGAGACGGGGATGGGCTGAATGAGGGTGTGGAACATTTTGTCCACGCGGCGAGAAGAAACACGGATATCACGATAATCCTGCACAACAACGGCGTTTTTGGGCTCACAACAGGGCAGGTTACCGCTACCTCCCCAAAAGGTTGGAAGAGCAAATCTACGCCTTACGGAAACCCTGAATACCCGATAAACGCGTGCCAGCTAATGCTTGCGAGCGGAGCAACTTTCGTGGCGAGGGTCTTTACCGGGGAACAGAAGAGGATGGCCGAGATTTTTTATCGAGCGATGAAGCACAAGGGTTTCTCTTTTGTTGAAGTTCTGCAGCCATGCATGAGCTTCAACAACTTCTGGGATCTTCGCAAAGAGGTTTTCTGGGTTGAAAAGGCCGAGAGCGTTTATGAGGCCATGCGGAAGTGTGAGGATGCCAGGGCATGCGGCATTTTTTATACTGAAGAGAAGGAGACTTACGAGGATGTAGTATGGAGGTCTATGTTCTGAGGCTCGGACACAGGCCGGAAAGGGATAAGCGCATTTCAACACATGTAGCTCTGACCGCAAGAGCCTTCGGGGCGAAGGGGATATATTTCGACGTTGAGGACAGATCAGTCTTTGAGAGCGTTAAAGATGTTGTTGATAGGTGGGGAGGGGATTTTTTCATTAAGGCGGTAAACTGGAAAAAGCTTCTCAGGACGTTTGAGGGACTGAAGGTTCACCTGACAATGTACGGAATACCTCTGCCTCAAAAGGTGGAGGAGATAAAGAAGGCTGAAAGAGTTCTTGTGGTTGTTGGGGCAGAGAAGGTTCCACCAGAAGTGTATGAGATGTGTGACCTGAACATTTCAATAGGTACCCAACCACACAGCGAGGTTGCTGCCTTGGCGGTTTTCCTCGACAGAGTTCTTGGTAAAGTCTTCGACGTAAGTTTTGAAGACGCAAAAATCAGGGTGATTCCGAGCGAGAGGGGAAAAAAGGTGGTTTCAGATTAGCTCTATCTCAATTTTGTCCCTGGTTGCTTCAATTCTCTTTAGCCTTTTTGCAATCTCAAATCTCAGTCTGTCAGGAACTCGCTCATCTGCTGTTTTTACACCAATCTGGTCAAGAATGAAGCTGAAAAGGAGGTTGCTGTTGTAGAACAGTAAAGCTGAGAAGCCTAAATCAAGGTAAATCTTGAAGTTCTGCTCACCCATCATCAAGTCATAGCCTCTTTCCCTGAGCCATTCTTCAAAATCTTCGATCCCGAATTTCACAATAATGCTTTTGGTGAGAGGAATTTAAACTTTTCATTATAAGCGTGGTATTCTCAAATGACAAAGTTTTTGATCGTAAAAACAAACCGGAAATTCCTGCTAAAATCTTTCTCTATGCGCAGTATAGATCGCCAGCCCGCTATATACCAAACCTCATAAACAAATCTTGACGCGTTGTTAATGTATACCGCTGACTGCTATTGCTTCTATCGTAAGAAGTAAAAGTCAATGGGGGAAAACAAATATAAGTTGGCTCGCAGTATCAATCACAGACGCGGGGGTTGCCGAGCGGTCAAAGGCGCTGGATTTAGGGTCCAGTCCCGTAGGGGTTCGAGGGTTCGAATCCCTCCCCCCGCATGAATTCACTGTTTGGATAATTGAGACTTTTTCTTCGCAACTATCATCTTTGCTTCTCCGAAACCAAACACATCGATGATCTCAAAACCTCTCTTAACCAGCTCATCAATGTATCTCTCAAGACTGAGGTCGTTTTTGAACATATACTTTTTAGGGTCTTCCCTACTTCTTTTCCTTAAAGCCAAGCCTAATCGTCATCAGTTAGCAGGACAGAAAGAGAACATCTCTTTCTCACCGGCTCGAGAGCATAGCAGTGCAATCGCTTCAAACTAAAAGCCTCTTTTCCTAACTTTATCACGCCCTCTATTATGCTCCTCAATTTTTTCAAATCCTCCTTCAATCCTTCAAACAACCTCTTAACGAGCTTCCTGTATCTTCTCTTCTCCTCCTCTACCTTGGAGTTAAAGATGAAGAGAGGATAGCTTATAAGCCCTTCAAGCTTATCTAACCTGCTTTCTCGGGATGGTTAGAGGCAAATATTCCATACCATATTCCTATCAGGTAATTCCTGTAGGCGTAGAAACTCTATCCGATTATAGCATCTCCAAACCTGATTAGCCTCTTCCTCTTGGGCATTTCCAGAATTAGAGGATAAATCTTGCTTTCGTGGATATTGGCTGGATAAACATGGAAGAATAAGGGTGTTAAAGTTTCGTATTCAATCAGAATCATCATCTCCATTCCCAGAAAGAATCCTTTAGTTGAATAGCCCCTTTTGTAAGGCTTATTGTTTAAATCCCTCTTTCTGAAAGGGTTCAGGTCGAGAGATATATCAGTCAAATTTAATATTAAGACAGATGGCTTATTTGGTCTTTTCTTTGAATTAGCATTAAGAATTGAGAAAACAAGGTTTATTAAATGATCCGATTCAAATTCTGCCATGGATGAGTAGACTGATTTTAATTTACCTCCTCCTCTACCCTCAAGAACTTTTTCAGCTCTAAACGCTTGTTTACTGCTAACAGCATAAATCTCTAACTCGAAGAACATTGCCAGAATTACGACTTTAAGAATTTTTATGGCTTTGTTTACTAGCGTAATCTTATTCCTGCCAAAACCTTCTTGGTTTCTCTCGTTTCAAGCTTATCAACGATTTTTGATAGAAGCTCCCATTTCTCGTCTCCTTTCGCTGGGATAATAGGTAGTCTCACCTTAATCACCCAATAAAGCTAGAATCACCAATATTTATCAATTTTACAGTCTATACTGGTTTTATTTTGGATTCTGAGCAGTATGGTTTTGGTCTGTTGGAATAGAGGGTAAATCAGTTGTCTGTTTTTAGTATGGGATCATCTGAGTTGAGATTAAATGGTGGGTTAGGGGAATACCATAAAGTATTCATAATAAACCCTATCACAGTTATTACATAAAGCATACACAGCTTGAAAGTAGTATTTCCTTCACTTTTAACGTGAACGACTGTGAGGTGGCCTAGTCTTTCTGGCTGTACAAACATTCCGGTTTTTTCTCCTCCAGAACTACGAAGAAACTACAGTAATTTCGATTTTACAATTACAATTTAGCTTGTAATTTAGTACAATTCGATTCTACTTCGAGATAACCAATTTCGACGTAAGGTTTAACCTTCATCACTCGTAATTCACCATCAATGTAAATCCACGCCAAACTCTCATTTATGGTTAAGTGCATAATATCTTAAACTTATCACCCAGAAACTTCTCAATCCACCTTTTTGCAAAAGATATTGATTCTGCCAGTTTTTTGAAGGCTTTAGCAATCGCTTCCTCCAGCTCTTCCGTATTAAGCGGAGATTTCTCTG
>JAPDIW010000003.1 GCA_029259415.1 Archaeoglobi archaeon | reverse complement strand
TGGTGTTGTGAGGGATATGGATCCCATAAACTTCCTCTATCTTCTTTTCCAAGTGAATTGGCCCGAGGTTGAACTCTTTGTGGGCTTGTAGGATGATTTTTTCTGTTTCCTCGTCTATCTCTTTGGGTTTCCTCCCCGGTTTTCGAAGGAAGAGAATTTCTCCAGTCTCCCTGAACTTCTTGATTATCTGGTGGACTCTTTGCCTTGTTACCTGGAAGAACTCCGCTATCTTTGTTATTGGCTTTCCTTTAAGCCTGCTTTACCATTCTTGCTATGTCCTTGTTTGTTAGTTTCCTCACGTGGTAATCTTGTTGGAGTGTAAAGTTATTTCGGGATACTACACATAAACCTTTCTCCAAAAAAGTTTAAATAACGCCAAATTCTGCTTGACTCATGGCAAGGTTCCCTGAAGCGGAGGCAAGGCTGTTCAATGTGAAAATCTGCATGAAATGCAACGCAAGAAACCCAATGAAGGCCAAGGTTTGCAGGAAGTGCGGATACAAGGGTCTGAGGCCTAAATCGAAGGAGAGGAAAGGTAGGTAATTTATTTTTCAACTTTTCTCAAAAACCTCGTCATGTTCTTCCAGTGTCCTCCCATCCAGTAGAGCTTTCTGCACTTCTCGCAGTACCACAGATCCATTTTTAGCATGTCTTCCGAAAGTTTTTCCCTCAAAATGACCTCAATCGCCTCATCTCTGCTCGGCTTTCTCAAAGGCGTGTTGCAGAGGCTGCACCTGTCCATTACTATCTGAAACTTCACACCTTTCTGCATCAACTCCTTCATCTGCCCCTCTACGGAGTCCGACTTTATCAGAATCGCCTTTCTGCCATCCTTAATGCTTTTTCTGTAAAGCTCCTTGTCTTTGGTAAGCAGAACTCTGTCCCTGAAGTTTTTCAGCATGAAGTCGTCCTCTTCACCCTCAACTTCCAGATCAGCTATGCTTAAGGTGTCATAACCTGAGATTCTCAGCCATCTCGTCAACTTCCCGAGCATTCTGTCAGTCAGAAACTTCATCTCCACCATACAGGGTCTTTCCTCTCCATCAAAGCCTCATACATTTTCCTGGCAACTTCTGTTTCCAGCTCAACCTTTTCTGCAAACTTTATCGCATACTTTGATTGCTCCCGATACTCCACAGCCTGAAAGGCAAGCTCAAGCCTATCTGCATCTCTCACATATACCTCAACATCGGAGAAATCAGGCTGAAACTCCATCCAAGAAAGCTGATCCCTCTTTGCCCTCTCCTCATCGCAACTAACGTAGCGCTGAGCTATCTTGTGCAAGTCCATCGTCCTCGCCTCGTGTAAATCATGGAAAAGAGCAGCGGTTGCAGCCTTGCATGCCTTTTCAAAACTTTCACCGCTTTCAATTGCAAGGACAAACGCTATTATTGCCGTTCTGAAGCTGTGATCCGCCACGCTTTCTGGTAGCCTGATCCCCAACTTAAGCCATCCCGATCTAGGGGTTAACTTCAGCGATCCGACCTCGTGAATGAACTTCACAACGTCATCCATAGAGTTAATAATGCACGTTGTCAATAAGCTTTATGAAAAAGTGGAGGTTTCTCGGCATCGACGACAGCTTTGACGACAAAAAATGCTGCATCGTGGGGTGTGTGACCTGCGATGGTTACGTGGAGGGGTTCATGTACACTGAGATAGAGATAGACGGTCTTGATGCAACGGAGAAGCTCATTGCTATGGTGAAGAAGTCGAAATTCAGAAAGCAGATAAAGTGCATTTTTCTTCCTGGCATCACTTTTGGAGGGTTTAATCTGGTGGACATTCAGCAGGTTTATGGTGAAACGAAAATCCCTGTTGTTGTTGTAATGCGCAGAAAGCCGAACATTGAGGAATTTGATTCAGCGATGAGGAATGTCGAGAATTACGACACAAGAAAGAGAATCGTTGAGAAGGCGGGTGAAATTCACAAGGCTGGTAATCTCTACATCCAGACCGCTGGTCTGAGTTTTGACGAGGCTGAGGAGCTTGTTAAAGCGGCAACGGTTAAGGGAAACATGCCTGAACCCGTTCGAATAGCACACCTAGTAGCATCTGCAATCATACATGGAGAATCGCGAGGGAAAGCGTGAATATATTAGCCAAAGCTTATATACCAAAATAACCACTTGATGCCATGCAGCCAATTGAAATTGCGGAAATGCTTACAAGTCAGGCTGCCGTTCTGACTTCTTTAGTTATCATAGGCATTATACTCTGCTTCATCGGCTACAGGATTTTCAGAGTTTATTCCGCGGTTATAGGATTCCTTATCGGCGAGCTTGTGGGCATCTACGTCACCATGAACTACTACGAGAATGCTCTTGTAGCAATCCTCGCATCTGCTTTTGTAGGTGCTGTTCTATTCGCCCTTATAGATGAGCTGGGGCTTATCGTTACGGGAGCTGCTTTTGGCTACTTTGTCGGCATTTACCTCCTTCCTGAGTACCAGATTTACGCATTCGTTCTTGCCGCACTCTTTGCATTGACAAACCTCTTTATCGAGAAGCCTTTAACAGTGCTCATAACATCTGTTATAGGAGCTTCATCAATCGTCCTTGCCGTGCACATGGGGATAACCGGGGCGCACATTTACGACGTACTCGCAGACCCGAAAGGCGCGTTTGACATTATGTTCTCAAACGCTTACTTCGACCTCCTGTGGTTCACTTTGATTCTTACGGGAATTATTACGCAGTACGTCGCCCACAAAGAAGAAGTAGAGGAGGAAGAGTAAGCTTTTTTGTCTTATTTTCTTAACTACTTCTGTGATCGAAATAGACGGTAGTTTTGGGGAAGGAGGAGGACAGATACTGAGAACAGCCGTTGCACTTTCCTGTGTAACTGGAAAGGCCGTGAGGATTAAAAATATCAGAGCCAACCGCCCGAAGCCAGGACTGGCGGCGCAGCATTTGAAGGGTATTGAGGCCGCCAAGATTATCAGCAATGCTGAGGTCGAAGGACTTCGACTCGGTTCCACTGAGGTGGTGTTCAGGCCAAGAAGTGTGAGGGGTGGGGAGTTCAGGATAGACATAGGAACCGCTGGTAGCGTCACGCTCATCTTTCAGACGGTTCTGCTTCCACTTCTCTTCGCAGACAGGGAAAGCAGGCTTACGGTTAGTGGCGGAACTGATGTAGCCTGGGCTCCGCCAGTGGACTACTTCAAAAACGTGACTTTGAGGGCCTTGAGGGAAATGAGCGTTGAATGTGAGCTTAAGGTTCTGAAGAGGGGCTACTATCCCAAGGGAGGGGGGGTTGTAAAGCTGGAGGCAAAGCCATCCGAGATGCGAGGTGTGATTTTTGAAAAGCTTGATGAGATGGTTAAAGGCATAAGCCACTGCCAGAACCTTCCGGAACATGTTGCAGTAAGGCAGGCAAATTCGGCCAGAGGGTTCTTGGAGGAGAGGGGGGTAAAGGCTAAGATAAAGACAGAAGTTCTGAAGGGTTTATCGACGGGGAGCGGGATAGTTCTTTGGAGCGGATACAAGGGAGGCAGTGCTCTTGGAGAGAGGGGTAAAAGGGCGGAGATTGTCGGTCTGGAGGCTGCGGAGAACCTTTACAGAGAGCTGAAGTCAGAGGCTGCCTTCGACGCACATCTCGCTGACCAGGTGATGCCGTTTGCAGCAATGGCCAAAGGTAGCACGGAGTACACCACCAGCGAGGTTACGATGCATCAAAAGAGCAACGCGTACGTGATAAACTCATTCCTTGGAGAGGTTGTTAGGTTCGAGGGGAATAAAATAAAAATTAAATGAGGCCTCTTTCCTTCCAGAAATCGTAATCGGCCTTCATGAGGTTTCCGTAGTTCTTTATAAGAGTTAGAAGCTGCTTTTGAAGCTCGAAATCCTCCTCAGTCGGCTCTGCTCTGTATTTTTTCTCGTACGCTTCAGCAATGTTCTTACCGAGCAAAGATGCCTTTTCCAGATCCTCCTGCCCCACTTCACCCGGAATCACACCGAAGCCCACTGCATAACCTACTGGCACTATTCCCCACGCCTTGAGCACTCTGTTCAGATATCCCGCAACTTCCTCCGGTTTGCCGACTCCTGCATAGACGACTATGCTTCCACCATACTTTCCCTGAAGCGTCGGTCTGTGGCCATATGCGAGCATTCTGTCAATGAAGGTCTTCATCTGTGCCGTTACGTTGAGATAGTAAACAGGAGACGCGAGGATTACAGCATCACTTTCCTCAACAAGCTTTTTCAGCTCAACCATGTCGTCTTTCTGCACGCAATCTTTTTTCGCGAGGCATGTGCCGCATCCAGTGCAGTAGTTAATCTTCTTCGAGGACAGATGCACTTTCTTCGTCTCAAATCCCCTTTCTTTGAGCTCCTCTAACGCAGCATCGAGCATCTTCGACGTGTTGCCATACTTTCTCGGTGAGCCGAGAATACCAACAGCTTTCATCACACCACCTTATCCGAGTTCTCCGGCCAAGCCTCTTAGCCTGACCCTCATCCTCTTCGACTTCTCAAGGACTTCGGCAAAATCTGAGTTTTCCATTATATATATTTCGGTTTCCGGAATGCTTATGTTCGAAAGCGTCTCAAACGCCTTTTCCCTCTTCTCCATAAACAGCCCTATCACCTCCGCCTCGCTCATTGCAGTGGAGCTGATTATCGCGATATCAGCGTGTTTCAGGGCGTACTCATTTCCGTTGAAGGCTATCGCCACACCTCCCATACTCCTGGCAACCTCAAACATCTTGTAGTCGGATATGCTATCCCCCACAACAACGGGAAAGTCGATACCCATCGACTCACAGTAATTCCTCATAATCTCCGCTTTCTCTCCAGCTCCAATTGCCTTAACCGATTCAACGATTTCTTTAACATCTTGGCGGGAAAAAAGTCTGTCAAGCTCTCTGAAAAGCTCTTCTCCGCTCAGCGAGGCTATGATATCAATCATGTCCAAAAGCTCCTTCTTCAGGTTTTCTGGAATGCTTATGCTGTCAAAGTCCACCTCAGTGCCGTGTAAATCACCCCTAACACCAATCATTTCCGCGGTCTTTTTCAGATACTGTGTGTAGGAAGTGGAAATTACAACCGGCTTCCACCTCTCCTGCAGCCTGGTCATTGCCTTCTCGGCATCCGGAACAAACCTTGCCGAAAGCTCAGCGATTCTCTCGACATCTCTATTTTTTATCTCTACTGCAGCAAGAAACGGTGTGAGAAGCTTCAGAGTGTATCCCGCCTCATATCCCTCCTTTTCAACCTCATACGCCAGATAATCGTCATACTCGCTGAGATTGCTGAAGAACCTCGCATTGTTGAACACCGCCATGCAGAGTTCGAGGGCGAAGTCCGTGAGTATCCATGGTCCTTCCCAGTCTGTGAAGAACATAGCTTTTGTTTCTTTTCTAAAAGATAACTTTTATGCTTTCAAAACTGCACTCCGTAAATTTCCTCAATCAGTTCAAGAAGCCTCCTTTTTGCCTTCTCACTTATTCTGACCTCCTTCCATCTGGGACATATCGAATCTGCGATAACTTCTTTGCCATCAAAAACGGCGGGATAAAGTCTGCATCCCTCCGGGCGGTGTTCGTAGATTCTGCATCTGTTCTGAGAGTCTAGGAAGAAGCATTTTCCATTTACATTTCTCAGCCTTATGATTTTGCCATCCCTTACCGTGAAATCCTCCCTTGAATACCCCAAAGCCTCTATCCTGGCGATGTCGTCCTTAGTGAGGGGCATTTCAGTCTCAATGCAGCACTTCCCGCAAAAGGAGTTACCGTCAAAGCAATTTACAGATACCTCTTCAAAATCTTCGCTATTCCTGTTGAGTACTGAATCGCCTTTTTTTCCCTCCACGCTATCTCCTCTGGCAGGTAATTCTCGGCTATTTTTCTCAGAATGTACTTCCTTATAACCCTTCCATCCTCCCTCTTCACCTTGTACTCCGGAGGTATCTTCAGGGCTGCATCAATGACATTCCAGCTTAAGTATGGCGTCACCAGCCTTATCTCGCTCCTGTAAGCCAGCTTGCTGTCCCGGACGAGGTTTGAATCTCCTATGGACTTTAAGTCTCTTATGAGAGCATCTTCGAGCTCGTATTTGTCCATCGTCTCGTATCTCTTGTATCCGCCAAAAAGCTCGTCAGCACCCTGCCCGAAAACTATCTCCGTAAAGCCGAGGGTTTTGGCAAACTGCATCGTAAGGTAAACGGGAACAGCAATCGAAAGCTGAAGGAAGTCGTCAGTCTCAATCGTTTTTACAACGGTCTTAACTGCATCCCTTATCTCATCCTCTCCAACTTTCAGCATCTCAATCTCCTTTCCGAGCATCTTTGCAGCTTCCCTGAGCCATTCCTCCTCTGCTTTGCTTGCAGTTACAGAGACGAGAGGGAGATCGTAGAGAGCTGCGAGCAAGGATGAGTCAACTCCACCAGAGAAGGCTATACACCCAACTCCCGGTTTGTAGCTGCTCAGGGAGCTTATAATCCTCTCAACCATCTCGTCAATATTGGCCTGTCCAACTTTAAAAACGTCCTCGAAAACATACTTCTTTCTCTCCAGAATCTCGCCAGTGTAGTCTATCTTGAGCACCTCTCCCGGCATCACCTCGTAAACCTCTCCGTCGATGTACGACTTAAAGGATGAAATGCTCATGTCGCTGCCGTAGTAGAGCGGTTTTCCGCCAAGAACGTCGCGGGAGAGAAAAATGTGAGAGGGTCGGAACGCTACAACTGAGTAAAAAGATCGCAACTTTAAAGGCATCTCGTCAGCATATTTCAAGTTCGGAACTTCCTCCGAGTCGAAGAAGACGTTTCCTTCCTGCCTTGAGGGGTACCTTGCACTCGCATATATCCTGCTTGCCCTTCTGCTCTCGCCGTCAAATTCTGGGAATGCGTAGATTGCCACAGACAGAGTAGTTGCATTCTGCTTATACTTTTATCCTTTTACACTTTCACCTCCATCCACCTAACTATCAGGGTGACGTTTTTGTTGGTGAAATTCATCGAACCGTTAGACTGCATGGCTTCATCCCAGTAGCCCTGGAAGAGTGAATCGTTGATGTGGATATAGCCCGTGCAGTTTTCGTACTCCCTTCTTTCCATGCTCACCACTATGTCAACGATCACACTTCCACTTTCAGAAATTTCTCTCTCATCTCTTAGACAGTCAACTGTCAGGGTAAGGTTATCGCTGTAGTTGAGCTCTATTTGTGGTTCTGATAAAATCTGCTGTCTTGCCATCTGCTCCACCACGATGCCACCTTCCGAGAAGATGAGAGTCTTGTTCGGGATGGTTCTGCCAATCATCCGTAGCTGGACTGATGAGATGTTGCATTCTAAGTGGATGTTGTTTCCATCGCATGCTGCATCAACCTCAGCTACGCCACTGCTTACAGCTTTAAGCGATGTGGCAGCGACAAAGCCGAATGGTGTTTGCTCCCCAAGCCGCAACCTCAATCTGCCAGAACTGGGATAAAATTCGGCAATCTTGAGGAAGCTGTCCTCAGCCTCCGCATACCTCTGCACTTCAGAGCTTTTAACGTAGTGGGGTATGAAGTTCGAAATGGCCAGTGGTAATGCCACCGCCAGCACGGCAAGAACGATGGTCATAGCCACGACCGATGAGACTGCATCAGAGGAAGATCTTGCAAACAATCTGATCATGGTAGATCACCGAAATTCTGCTGACGGATGAGTTCACCTGCAGCCTCTCTCCAAACTCCCACAAATCATCACCATTTCCGAAAAGTCTTCCCGAAGTCTCGCAGTCAAGCGTTGTGCCGTTAAATCCGCACACCTCATCATCCAGCATCAGCTTACCTCGGCAAGATTTAAGGGCTCTCCCCCAATGTGGGTTATGTTCACACTCCCGTTCTCGCTTACTGCAAGCATCTCCACATATACAGTATCTCGCAGACTCGGAATCAAACTCGCTATGTTTGACGACAGCACTCCGGCCAGCACAACAACGATCACGAGCAGAAGCATCTCACCAATAATCTCCGATGCTGCCTTGGAGTCCGATTTAAAGTCCACACAACCCACCCCCAATGACTAACTCAAAGAGAATGACTGCTGACACCATGAAAATGCAGATGTGCTTCAGCCCGCTCAGCACATGCCCCTTTTCAAGCTGTCCGGCAAGTACACCGGAAAAAACTGCCAGCATGATGGATATCCGGTACATCATCTCGGAGGAGCTGTGCAGGTTTAAAGGGACGCTGAACTTTGAGAAGGTGGCGAGAAAAGATGAGTGGAGGGAGAATCCGACGTACAGGAAGGTGAAGAAGGAGACGTAAATTACAACAAGGTAGGCAAATCCCGTAACGAACCTGTCACTCTTCAGCTTCAACTCATGTTCGAAGTCCTCTATGGAGATCAGCAGCACGTCTCTAAGCTCCTCCGTAACTTGGCTCGCCTCAATTATCAGCGAAATCACCCTCCTGATACTGGAAACGCCAACCCTGTTTATGAACTCCATCAAGGCCTCAACTATTGTGGCACCCCACTCTATGTCCGCATCGAGCATCTTCAGCTCCCTCTTCAGAACTCCGATCTTGGAATCCTTTATAACGTCGATAACACCCTGGAGGGTCATTCCAACGTCCTTCAGACTGAGCATCTGCCTTAGCAGATCAGCCAGATTGTTTCGGGAAAGACAAACCTCAGTTTTCTGACCATCAGCAGTGTGAGAACAGAAGCGATGGCGCTGAAGTAAAGGGAATTGTAGTAGTTCTGCTTTACTGCGGAGAATGGAGCCACAAGGAGATCAGATAGCCTCCTTTCCTCCTTTATTTCCTTTATCTTTGTGTTTCTCAGCAGGAGATCGGGAGAGTAGTAAGATCTCCTCCTCTCGATCCTCGTAAGGCTCAGATCCTCCTTTATGTTCATGAGGTCTATGATGTAGATCAGAGACACTGCCCCAACCGGAAGGAAGACGTACATGGTGTAGTACATCTCAGGGCCGGCAGACTTTCCGACCATGCTCATGGACGAGATCATGATGATCAGAAATATAGGGAGGGCAACAAAGACGACGACAAAGACTTCGGCAAGAATTTCGAGGGTTTTCAGATGTATCTCCATCCTGTTGTTCGCCCTCTCCCTGAACTGCATGGACTTTGAGGAGAAGAACTCCCGCAGGTTTCCACCGGTTTCAAAGGTTATAACAAGCCCTTCTAATAGCTCTTTGAGATTCTCCGATGGAGTCTCCAGTGCAAGTCTGCTCATCGCCTCAACCACGCTCATTCCGAGTTAGCTCGACATCCCTCACTATGAAACTGAACTCCTCCGACACCTCCCCGTAAAGCTCCTTCTCCATTACAACCTTCTTTATTATCTCGTAGAGCGGCATGGACTCGCTCATCGACTGCATGTAGGTTAAAGCGTGGGGTAGCTTGAGATCTATCTGCGTTTTTCTACCCCTCATCTTGCTGAAAGGATATATCAGTGAGAAAACGTAGCCAAGGGCAAAGAAGGATAGGGTCAGAATTACAGGTTGGAGAGGGGTGAAGAAATGCAGGATGTAGCCGGCAGCTGCAAAGGCTGCAGAGCAGAGCAAAACGTACTTCGAGTACTCTTCTGGAGAGTAGCTGAGCATGGCTCCCCTCAGAATCTTCTTCATCTCCTCTCTTCTTACTGGGAGGATGTACAACCTCATCTTCGCAGCCTTCTGTAGAACTCCTTTCTATACTCGTCTATTTCCTTCAGAAGCTCGTGCATGCCCACAGGCCTTCTGCTGACGAGGTTTTTTAAAAACTCGGCGCTGTTCAGCATCTCCTCCTCCATCTCCTCCCTGCTCATTCCATACCTCAGCCCCACCCTATCAAGAACCCTGGACTCGCCCCTGAACTCAAGCCTGTCCTCCTCAGCTTTTCGCTCAAACACTGCCCTGTAGTCCAGCTCCCCCTTCCTCGTCACCCAGATCTCGTGCAGGTCTGAGAGCCTCCTAACGGCCCTCCCCCTCACGTACTCCACGCTCAGCACCGCAACCAGGTCGAGAGGAACGAACATGGCGATGGGGACATTTATTGGGTCGTGAGTGAGCCTGTTTATTGCCGACTCTATGTCTCCAGCGTGGAAGGTGGAGTAAACCGCATGCCCTGTGTTCATTGCCTGAAACAGCGTTGCAGCTTCCCTGCCCCTTATCTCTCCCACGATTATGTACTCCGGCCTCTGCCTCAACGCAGCCTTCAGCAAATCGAACATCTCCACCTTTCCCCTGCCGTGCACCTCCCTCGTAACCATGGGCAACCAGTTCTGATGGGGGAGCTGAATCTCCCTTGTATCCTCAAGGGAGACGATCTTGGAGTAGGCTGGTATGAAAAAGGAAACGGCGTTCATCATCGTTGTCTTTCCGCATGCGGTGCCTCCAATTATTATCATATTTCTGCCATTCTCAACAGCAATCCAGAGGAGGGCCATCGCCTCTTTGCTAACAGTGTTCCACGCTATTAGGTCGAGGGGTGTTATCGGCTCAGCGCTGAACATTCTGATCGTGAAGGATGATCCCCTTGTGCTCACAACATTCCTGTAGGTTATCTGCACCCTCGCCCCAACCGGCAGGGTGGCATCCACAAGCGGTCTTTCCAGAGACGCCTGCGAGTTTGCCTTCTGGGAGAGCTTGAGAACGAAGCGGTCAAGCTCCTCCTGGGAGTAGGTTATGTTCGTTGGAATGCTGCCATAGGCCTTGTGATAGACGAAAACTGGGAGGTTGTAGCCATTGCAGGAGATGTCCTCGATGAAGGGATCTCTGAGCAGGGGATCGATCCTTTCATAGCCTATGAAGCTGTTTCTTAAATGGTACCAGATTTTCCCGGCTGAAGTAGCATCAAGCCCAATGTCCTCAAGAACCTCAGCAAACTTCTCAAAGAGAAATGCTTCCCTGTTCTCAAGAGCCAGATCTTCGAGAAACAACCTGTCTCTCAGGGTGGCATGTATTTTCTGGATGAGGATGAACTCCTCTCCTGTCAGCTTGGGCTGCAGCAGGTTATAAACATGATCCTCACTTATAGCAGCCATGGCAAATGGTTTTTCGAGCCAGTACCACTCCAAAGCATTATCAAAATCGAACTCGAAAAACGGGGTGTAGTCTGCTTCCATTATTTCCTCATAAAGCTGCTCTCTCTCTACCGTTTCTCTCCTTTTAAAGATTCTTCTTATCATCTCCTCCCTTCATCCCTCCGCCTATCACCTGTCTCTCCGCCCTCCTGAGCTCGATAACCCTCCTCCACACCTCCAAGCTCTGCATGACCACTGCATCCTCACCAAAATCGCTGATATTTTCAACAAGCCTTTTGAACTCATCAAAGCTCATTTCATATATTCTCGCAAAGTTTCTGTCTATCTCATCCAGCTCCTCGGGCTTCAAACCCTCAAAGGGTTCGTAAAACTCGCAACCGCCCTCCTTAAAACATTCCCACTCCAAACATCTGACAAAGTGCCTGCAGTTCTGGCATGACATGCCACCACCCTCAATCAACCACGGTTACAGCCTTGGTGATTGGTTTGTTTCCACCCCTCTCATACAGCTCAACAACGACCTTGACACCTCTCTCAGGACTCCACGTCGTGTTTACCCAGTAGATCTTCACGGCCTCTCCGGTTTCAAGAATGTCATCGCCGTTTCCGATCTCGCTGTAGGCATCCGGAATGCCATCATTATCGGTGTCATTCAGACTAACAGCTGTGGTGTTGAGGGTCTCGGGATTGTATATCGTGATCTTGAAGGCGGAGAGAGGTACGGGATCACCACCCTCATGGCGGATGATAAAAAATTCGGTGTTCGCCTTTGCCGATATGACAATCTGCCACGGCTTATCTTCGATTGTAATGAGTGAGCCGCTGTAGGATGAAACGACAGCGGCAAGTATCACAGTCACCACAAGCATCAGCATTACTCCGATCACCGGTGAGACCGCTCTGGTGTTCAAGTTTTTCACCTGAGTTCGGTGAGTTGTATAGCGAATAAAAAAATTTTGATTAAGGTCTGACGACAGTTGTGGTTTTGGTAATCGGCTTATCCCCACCTTTCTCGTAGATCTCGACTGTTACCTTCTCACCGGGGTTGGGTGCCATGAGACCAAGCGCACTGGTGGCAAATGCGTCGTTCCAGTTTATCTTGAACGATTCGCCGGTCTCAATGACCCCGTTGCCGTTGCCGATTTCATGGAAAGCGTCAGGAATACCGTCCATATCTGCATCTGTTAGATCAACTTTGTAGCTCATGTCTTTGTTAGTCCCTTCGGGAATGAACGTCCTGACCTCAATTGATCCGAGGTATATGGGATCACCGCTCTCGTGGTGGACTATTATCCAAGAATTGCTTTTGGCTTCGGCGGAGATCGAAAGCTGAGGTGCCTTGCTCTCATCGCTCGGCAAGCTGCCTGCATAACTGCTGACAACTGCTGCGAGTATTATCGTGGCTACGAGCATCAGCATTACGCCAATTACGGGAGAAACACCCCTCTCATCTCTACCAAACATTCCGCATCACCTCACTGCACGACAACATCCTTGCTGAAGATCTTTGCATTCGTTGTCAGGTCGATCAGCTCCACCGTTACAACGTCTCCGGGCTTGAGGTAGGTTGCGTTGGCGATTATCGGTGTCCTCAGGTTCATTGCATTCAAGTTGATCTGTGCCTTTATGACGTCACCCTTCTGAATCACGTAGTTTCCGAACCAGAGTTCCGTTTCCTTACCCTGTCCGTCAGTAGGCACGTCTCCCGGAACGACTAGGTAAGGTGCGTGATATCTAATAGTAGCATTAAATCCTGCCGTCATGTTGTATCCAGAATATTCTGTATTCACATCTGTATAGTTTGTGGAAAGCAGACATTCACCACTGTCATCGTTGTGATAGTAGCATATCTGTCCGCTTTCATTCCATGGGACAGCCGTTGTCTCCTGCACTTCCCACTTGCCAGTGCTTTCGTTGTACCACTTCGTAACGAGCTTGACGTTATCCGTATCAACCGGATCTCCACCCAAATGTTTCATGACGAACTCTGGAGTCCAGCCAGTAGTTTCAGCACTCCTGATCTCAACAGCGAAGCTCGCCTGCGGCGCTTTTTTCTGAGTTCCAGCCATCCCTCCAGCAAAACTGCTCACTACCGCAGCCAGCACCACCGTCACCACCAGCATCAGCATCACGCCGACGACTGGTGAGACGGCCTTACCATCCTTCAGCCACCTCTTCATTTTCCACCTCCTTCAAAAATTATGATATAAAGTCAAGTACATTTGATATTCAACCTTTTCCACTTTTTCTTACTTGAAGTAAAGTTAAATTGATATGAATAGAAATGACAGTGATTATTCAGTAAAAATAATGATGATAATGTTTATGATTATGGCAGGCAACCTTTTTATCCTGCCATGCAGAAAAAACTGCAATGAAAGAAGACGTCAAGATGTACATCGAGAGGGCGGAGAAGTTCAGGAGAAACGCTGAATTCAATTTCGAAAACGGTGATTACGACATCGCCATGTTCCACATCGAGCAGTCCATGCAGCTTCTGATAAAGGCAAAGCTCCTGGACTTGAAAGGGTACTTTGAGAGAACGCACAATTTAAGGAAACTTTTATCAGAGCTGAGGGACATTGAGGGTGTGGAGGAGTTCCTCAAAAACTACAGGATCGTTTTGAGGAATCTGGAGAGAGCTTACATCACCTCCAGATACTACTTCGAGGAATTT
The DNA here is from genome assembly GCA_029259415.1 of Archaeoglobi archaeon. Lineage (GTDB taxonomy): Archaea > Halobacteriota > Archaeoglobi > Archaeoglobales > Archaeoglobaceae > Archaeoglobus. Next base: position 12,916 of record JAPDIW010000003.1, on the reverse strand, counting down.
TTTAAAGAAGAGGTCGAGGAGGCCTTTGAAGCTCTGGAGAATCTCAGGAAGATACTATGGAGCGGGTAAAGTATTTTCAGAACTTCGTGGATTATGCCAGGGAAATTAAGATGGCACTGGCGGGCATACTTGGTGATTACAGGGTTTACGTTTTTGGCTCGGTAGTCAGAAACGACTACTCTCCGGGACTGAGCGATATAGACATCGCCATAGTTTCCGATGAGTTCGAAAACAGGAAAAAGAAGCTTGAGGTTTACGACCTGCTGTTTGAGAGGTTTTTTGACACACCCTTTGAGTTTCACCTGCTGACGAGGAAGAGGTGGAAGTTCTACCTGAACTTTATCGGCAACGAGTACGTGGAGATCTGATTTCAGCCCTGAAATTATTATAAAAAAATTACACTTATAGAATTTCAAAATTATGAAAAAAATTTATTTTATTTTTTCTGGAAGTATCTTTATGAGGCTGGCACTGGTGGTTGGCATTATTGTCGTCATCCTCTGCCTGATGGATGTTCTGACCACTGAATATGTTATAAACAGTGGAATCGGATACGAGAGCAACGAGATCCTGGCTCCAGTTCTGGGTTTCCCCATTTACATCCTGAAACTCGCTCTTCCAGCGCTCACCGTTCTTGCGATTGCGAAGGCGGATATGGATGCACGCCTCAAATTTGCCAGCTATTCCACGCTTATCGCCTTCTACACCTTGGTTGTTGTCAACAACATCCTTGTCATCGTTCATAATGTGGATCTCAACCTTAACCTCGGCAAACTGCTTATGCTGTTTACAGCAATCTTCACGGTGAACGTTGTGGCTTCGACGATAACTAATCCTCAATTAAAGTTCTAATCGCGCTTTTCAGCTTCTCCGCAACAACTTTTCCATCAACCTTTCCCCTGAACTCCTTCATCACGAGACCCATCAGCGGCTTGAAGGCTGCCTCACCCCTTTCAGCAATCAAATCAGCCTTCTCTTCAACCAGCTTAGCGATGAAGCTGTCGATGTCCTCAGCCGCACCGATTTTCTCCTTCAGCTCCTCTGCCGTGTAGTCGGGGTTCTGAGAAAGCAGCTTTAAAGCTTCCTCCGCCCCTTCCTTGGCGATGTCACCATTGAGAATCATGTCGAGCACAAGCCTGTAGTGCCTCTCCCCAAGCTTTTCGATATCAACTCCTTCCTTTCTGAGCATTGCTGGGACGAGATGCAGCACTCTCGCAACAACAGTTGGCTGCAGCTTTTCCGAATACTCCTCGAAAATCTGATAGTATGGAGAATCCGCAATTTCCCAGGCGAGGTCTTTCGGTAACAGCTTTTCGTACCTCTTCGCCCTGTCCTCTATCAGCTCGGGAATTTCAACATTCAGCATTTCTTCCGTTATAACAACCGGAGGAACGTCTGTTTCCGGATACATTCTCGCAGCTCCGGGTAACGGACGGAGATATGACGTAGTTCCATCATCGTTGGCTTTTCTCGTCTCCTCCGGAACTCCAATCAGACAGTACTTCGCCCTCTCGATTATCCTCCTCAAAGCTCTTTCGATCCTCACAGCATTTCCCGCAGCAATCACGACCGCATCGTTGCTTCCTGCACCAACGAAATCCTTCAGCCTGCTAACTTCCTCCTCGCTAATGCCGTAAGCCGGAAGCTCGTCCGTGTGGAAAATGCCACCAAGGCCGTACGTTTTTGCGATGTCCGCAAACTCAGTTCCAAGCCTTCTGCCCGGCTGGATTTCCCTGCCAACGATGCCCGCAAAGCCCTTCAGAAGTATCGCCTTGACGGTCTTGTTCTTTATTATCTTCGACTTCGTATTTTCGAATATTTTTGTAACGTCAAAAATCTCCTCCTTAACCTCCGCTCCTCTTTCTTTAAGCTCTTCCCTTATTTTGAGAAGGTTAACCTGCCTCAGCACCTCATACTCAACAATCTTGTCCAGGATATCTAACTCTTGGACACCCTTAATCTCAACTCTTGCCCCGTCTCTTATGCTGATATTAACATCCTGCCTTATAGTCCCTAGACCCCTCTTAACCTTCCCCGTAGATCTGAGAATCATTCCAAGCCTTGCCGCCACCTTTTTGGCCATCTCAGGGGAGTCAATGTCAGGATCAGTACCTATTTCGACGAGAGGTATTCCGAGCCTGTCGAGGGAGTAGACAGCATACCCTTCCCCTTCCTCAACCTTTCTGCATGCCTCTTCTTCCAGGCAGAGTGTGGAAACGCCAACTCTTCTCCCGTCAACCTCCAGAAAGCCGCCAAATGCCACCAAGGCAGTCCTCTGAAAGCCGGTGGTGTTGCTACCATCAATGACTATCTTCCTCATCACATGTACTTCATCAAAAACTTCCATGTTCAGCATCTTTGCGACCTGAATTGCTATCAGCAACGCTTCTCTGTTAAGTTCTCTAGGAGGTTCTTCATCAGCTTCAACGAGGCAGGTGGTATCGTAATACTTGTAAATGAACCTTCTGCTCCTTTCAACCTCCTCTTTTGCGGCTCTATCTTCCTCTCCAATTTCACTCCTTTTTAGCCTGAGATACCTGAAAAATTCGAAATTTGACTCTTCAACCTCCCTCGTTACAGTCGGGCAGAAGCAGAAGAGCTTGTGCTTGGTATCGAGCTGCTGGTGAATCTCTATTCCAACCTTAAGTCCCAAGTCTTTGTAATCCATCATCTCACCTTAAGTGTTATCTTTCGCAGATAGTTCTCACTTCTAACATCAACCACGTAAGCTTCAGGAGCGATTGTGGGGAGATGGTAGCCAGTAAACACCCTCAAAACCTCTCCAGCCTGAATGCTGCAGGTCAAAGCGTACGAAATGGGGTCCCTTTTTACCTCCGGATACTCGACCTCCCAGAATTTCACTCCATCAGGCAAAAAAGTGGTAATGATGTCGGGGATGAAGGGGGCGCCTATCTTTTCCGCAATCTCTGCCATAATCTCGATGTTCTTGTGCGCTACGACCACATCAATGCCCCTTAGAAGCTTCCTAAGCTCCGACTCGCTTTCGGGGTATAAATAAGAAATAACGCACGAATCTGACGACATCGGATGAACTACATCGTAGTTGTTTGCTTCCAAGGGGTCAATTGTGCAGTCAAGTCTTGAGTCAACTGGGGAGATGTAGTCTGAAATGTATCTTATGCAGCCCACACCGCTCCTCCAGAGTATCTCCATTAGCATTCTGCTTCCTACAACTGCCACGCTGAACTTTCGCAAGTACTCTATTTTTTCCTCCTCAGCCATTCCGTGCCAGAAGATGTGCTTCATCAGACTTCTTCGAATCTTTCCTTCAGTTTTTCGAGCACTTTCGGTAATGTTGTGTACTCCATATCCTCACTCGGCAATCTGTGCGGCTCGAAGGGTCCGTGACGGCGCATGTATTCGGCAATCTCCATTGCCTTCTGCCTCGTGTAGTCGAAGGCTGGGTCATCAAACATGTCAACAGGCCCCACAATCTTTCCATTAGCAAGCTGGAATCCAGCAGCTATACAGCGTGGTGGTCCGTCAAATCTCGTGCATTTTGAGTACTTGAAAGGCACAGGCATAATGGGCCCGTTATGGCTGCCTCTCATCCACCCGCTTACGAGATGTGGGAAGGCGAAGGCTTCAAGAACCTCTCCCACTGCTGGCAATCCGCTCTGAGCCCTAACCAAGGCCACGGGATCATCCTTGCCCACGTACTCTCCAGCAATCTCGTAGAGCTTTTCCGTGCTGATTACCGCAACAGGCTCATCAGCTGGAAGCTTCCCTCCCTCCTTCGGGAACACCCTCTTAATCACAAACCTGCTCTTTCCACCGATAAGGGCAAGAATGTCGTACATCTCCTCAGGAGTTTTCATGAAAACCCTTTTGCTCTCTTTAATATCCCATATTTCGAAAACGAATCCCTGGTGCATTGAGGGATCGATAACAAGCCCGGCAGTGTTGAATGGATCGGCAAACATCCTGAATATTGGCATGTTGAAGGCTCCGGGTTCGGTTTTATCCATCATAAAGGCGATTACAGGCTCAGCCCCCCTCTCGGTAAACTCCATCTCTGCCACACCTGGCCCCAGACCTCTTACGTTGCCTGAGAAAGCATCTTTCAGCAAATCCTGACCTGCACCGTAAAGCTTCAACTCCTTGGCAACACCTGCAGCCTTTTCAAAAGTCTCCCAGGCGAGTCTGTGAATTTCTTCACTATCAACACCTTTTTCGTGGGTCATTAGCAGTTCAAGGTCATCACCAGCGTTGAATACTCTGAAATCAATAATTAAGCCGGAATCAACCGCGTTTTTCAAATTCTCCTCAGCTGCCTTTTTGAGCTCATCGGGAACTGTTGTGTGCCCAGCCACGCTGCCAACGTCCGCTTTTATCAGAGAAACGGTTACCTTTCTCATGATAGGATGATGATGCGTAAACAATTTAAACTTTAAGGTTTATGATAGAAAGACGTGATAAGTATGCTGGAGCGTGTGCCCACTGGAATACCGGGATTTGATGAACTTTGCAGTGGTGGATTGTTGAGGGACAGAAGTTATCTTGTTTCCGGCCCGTCCGGTTCCGGTAAGACCATTTTCGCCATGCAGTATCTGGTTAATGGTATTGAGAAGTACAACGAACCAGGAGTATTTGTTGCAACAGAAGAGAGGCCCCAGCACCTCAGAGAACACTTTTTGACGTTTGGCTGGGACCTTGAGAAGTATGAAGATGAAAACATGCTTGCTATCGTTGATGCAACTTCCACAAAGATAGGTTTGCCTTCAGATGAAAGATACATTGACGTCAGACCATTTGACACTCGCTCTCTGCTCGACCAAATCATCACAATTCAGGATGAGATTGGTGCGAGGAGGGCAGTTGTCGATTCAACAACATCCATCGGCTTTACGATATCTGATCCTGCCAAATTTAGAGTAGAGCTCCTGAAAATCTCCACGACCATGGAGATTCTTGGCCTTACCTCGATACTGACCTGTGAGGTTGTTGAAGATGGAGGAGATAGGATAAGCAGGTTCGGGGTTGAAAACTTCGTGGTTGAGGGAACGATAGTTCTCTACTACACGAGAATAGAGAACACGAGAGTTAGGAGCATTGAAATCTTCAAGATGAGGGGAACGAACCACAGCAGCAAGATTCATCCCTTCGAAATTACGGAGAACGGAATTGTGGTGTATTCAAAGGAAGAAGTGTTTGCTTAACGGAAACGCCTTACAACAAAATTTTTCAGGTTCAGCGGGTCGGAGAAGTGGAAAAGATTGGCATTTCCGCTTAGCCTGGCCATATTCTTACATAGTTCAAGGAATCTTCCTTCCTTACCGAACATTATTATCTGCAGCCGTGCATCAACATTCCGCATCTTCTCAGCCTCTTTCAACGCACACCTCCAAGGGGTTAGGTAGGGGTTGTAGCTTGAAGTTGGCTCTCCATCTGAAATAAGGAAAACCACGCCGGTACCTGAGCTTCCTTTCAGTATTCTCCTTGCTCTTTTCAAAGCGAGGCCGATGTCAGTTCTCCCCCTCGCTTCGAGGTTCAGAATTTCGCCCTCCCTTATCTCATGAGCTCTGTGGTTGAAGGCTATTACTCTCAACTCGTCATTGCCCCCAGCTCTCCTTATCGCCTTTCTCAGGCAGAGGGCAGCTTCAATCGCCCCAATGATTTTTCTTCCCCTCATTGAGTCGCTCACGTCTATCAGCATTACATAAACACACCTCTCAGTGTGCTTCGGCTGCCTTGCCACCATCTCATTTTCATTAAGCTCTATTTCACCTCTCATCGCGGACTTCAGCAAACTTTCAGCAAAGTCGATGTTGTCGTAGTGGTGAGTGTAGGGGTCGTACTCAACCACTCTCTCACTTGAAAAGATTGACTGACCGAGCTTCTCCGTTTCATGCTCCCCGTAGCTTCTTTTGTCGAGGTTTTGAAGGCTGAGTGACAGGACTTTCTCGGCCAGAATGCTTTCAGCCTTTGCAGTGTAGTTAATCACCTTTCTGTGGAACCTCGTCTCGACTTCCTCTATGTATCCTAATTGCTGCAGTTCATCAACAACCTCATCAAAAAAGTTGTCAACAATCTGGCTCATGCTGAGATCTTCCTTGCTGAGATCCCCCTTCTTAATCATCTCCTTTAGCTCTTCCCACGCCTTCTGTTTTGCCTCCTTAAGTTCCTTATTTTTCTCTGCCCAGTAGTTGCTCATGAATCCGAATGTTTTCATTAAATCTTGGAAAACTGAGGAGTACATTTCGAAATCCTTCGCCATCTCTGGACTCAGATGCTTCTTGATAAGCTCTGAAACGTCAAAATCACCAGTGTCCCTGTGGTAGGGGTTGAAGAGGGAGTAAAGCAGATCCTCAGCTATTTTCTCCAAACCGCTCTCGCTTTTCTGGCAGAGTGAGCATTCAGGCTTATCTGTCGTAGGCAAGGTAGGCATAAACCCCTTCCTCCTGCTTCTCCACCAAACCAGTGCACCTTGCAATCGCCTCCAAAGTGATTTCTAGGGCAGAGTTTACCTCCTCTTTCCTTCTGCAGATAGACGATACAAAGGCCCAGAGGTTTTTGTAATCCTCAAAGCCATTTGAAGAGTAAACATTAATTTCTCCAATTTCAGACAGCTCCTCCATCATACCGCCGAAGATGCTTCTTGGGATGGCTGCATAGACCTCCCCACAAACCGTGTCGATGGCATCATTCACAACTCCCTTAACAACCTCATCCTTGCTTAGCTCATCTTCGTAATCCACCTCAAACCTGCTTTTCAGAGCCAGACTTAGATTTGCAAAGTCTTTACCGTAATCAGCGAACATTACAGCTTTCCTTCCATTTCTCATCGCAGATGCCACCACATGGTCAAAGGCCTTTATCGTCGCTCTGCAGCTTGGCTCAACTTCAATTCTTGCAGAATATCTGCAATTATTGCTCCTCATGCATCTCACTGCTGATGCAATAATTTTCAGGTGCCATTCGGGAATTAAAGAGCCGTCGAGCGCCATGTTCCTGAGACCGATCGCTATCTCCTCCTCTATTGTTTCAGGTGGCCCTATGTCTATCTGCTCCATCCTGTCGAGAAGGGGCTCTTTGATGTCCGAAACGCCCTTGTAGTTCGCAGGATTTGTTGACGCGATGACAAGAGTGTCTATTTTCATTGGAACTATGTCTCCTTCTGGAGTGGTAATCTGCCTCTCCTCAAGAAGCTCGTGGAGAAGAGTTTGAAGGGCTGAGGGGATCGAACCGAGTTCGTCAAAATATGCTATACCCCTGTGGGCTTTCAGCACCCTTCCCGGAGTAAAAACTTCAGGATGGTCGAGCTCATAACCTTCCTTTATTTTCTGAAGGCTGATACCACCAATAAGCTGTCTTGTCGTCATCATCGGATCTCCGGCAATCCTTATCCATTTCTTGGGGATAAAAACGAGCTCAACCTCATCCTCCTCAAGCAGCTTCTTCTTGCATGAAAAGCAGGTGGGTTGCGTGGGGTCGTCGTGGATTCTGCACCCCTTAATTGCAAGTATCTTGTCCGGCAAAAGCTTCGAAATGGCCTTTGAAAACGTCGTCTTCCCGTAACCCTTCTTACCCTTAAAAAGGATGTTTGACCCGCTCATTAAAGCTGTCTTGACCATCTCCTTCTCCTTCTCCTTGCCGATTATCTCTTCGAACGGATCGATACCTCTTTTCTCAAATTCGATGAGCTTTTCCCTGATATAATCCGAAACGCTCTTTGAGTGGTAGTTAACAAGCTCTTCATCCCAGATGTCCACCTCTTCTCCGTTGAGAATGAACTTTGGAGCGCTTCCCCTTTTTATTTTCACATCTTCGAATATGTAGTCCATTGTTGAATATCTGGTCAGGGTTTATATTTCAGTTTTGGTTGTTATTTTAAGATCCAACCGAAAAGTTTATATACTATAAACTTAACATAAAGTTAGTAACCGAGGTTAAGAGTGAAGGGGTTAGTGCTCAAACAGCGCTAAAGAGGTGATCAAATGGAGATTGAGGCGGAGACCATAATGGATATACTTGGAAACGAGAGCAGGAGAAGGATACTGGAACTGCTCTCGAGAAAACCGTGCTATGTGAGTGAGATTTCATACTATCTCGGCATGGCTCCCAAAGCCGTGCTTGAGCATCTCGATAAGCTCGTAAAAGCAGGGATAGTGGCGAGCTTTGAAGAGGGGAGGAGAAGGTATTACTACATTCCGAGGAGTCTCCGCCTCGAAGTGGTTATTTCCCCCCACAAGTTCGGGGCTGAGATCAGAGATAGTGAAAATTACGATCTGCCCTCTCTGATGAGAGAGATTCGGAACGAATTCAACATGATGGAAAGGCTGAGGGCTGAATCCATTTCAGAGATCTACAGAGCCCTTAAAGTTGCCGAAGACCTGCAGAGAAGATTTTCAAGGATGCAAAGCTTTCTCTCAATGAGATTCAACCAGTTCGTTGAAAGAATGCTCAACGAAATTGAGAGAGTTGTAAGCGACGATCTTGAGAGACTTGTAATGCTCGGCCTCGCAAAGGGGTTGAGAACGGCAGCGGAGATTGCTGAAGCTTTCAGACTCCCATACAGGGAGGTTGAGAGGGCGCTTAATTCCCTTCACAAAAGAGGATTGGTTGATAAAGAGGAGAAAGATGGTGAAGTTGTTTGGGTGATAAAGTAAGGAGGTGGTAAAAAATGAGTGGTAAAGATAAAGGTAATGAGATAACCTTAAGAGTTGCTGAGGCATATTATCGTGACGTCGGCAGAGGTGTCGCGAGGATAGACCCGGCAGTGATGGAAAAGTACGGGTTGCAGAGTGGTGACATTATCGAGATCATTGGCAAGAGCATCGTTCCGGCCATCGTCTGGCCGAGCTATCCAGAGGACAGGGGAACGGGTATAATAAGAATTGACGGTAGCATAAGAAGCAATGCGGGTGTCGGTATTGACGACAAAGTCAGAATAAGGAAAGTAACCGCAAAACCAGCGGAAAAGATTACCTTAGCCCCAACAGAGCCAGTAAGGCTGATGGGTGGAGAGGCTTATCTTCTCAGGCTGCTTGAGGGAAGACCAGTTATCAAAGGACAGAAAATCAGGGTTGAGGTGTTCGGTCACACCCTAACGTTCGTGATAACCGCAACTAGGCCTTCAGGTGTGGTTGTTGTAACGAGGAACACTGCAATCGAGCTAAAGGAGAAGCCTGCTGAGGAGGTTAAGAGAGCTGTACCTGATGTCACTTATGAGGACATAGGAGGTCTCAAGAGGGAGCTCAGACTCGTCAGAGAGATGATAGAGCTTCCATTGAAGCACCCTGAACTCTTCCAGAAACTAGGAATTGAACCGCCTAAGGGTGTGCTGCTCTATGGCCCGCCTGGAACAGGTAAGACGCTGATAGCCAAGGCTGTTGCCAATGAAGTGGATGCGCACTTCATTCCGATCAGTGGCCCGGAAATCATGAGCAAGTACTACGGAGAGTCCGAGCAGAGGCTCAGGGAGATTTTCGAGGAGGCTAAGGAGAACGCTCCGTCGATAATATTCATAGATGAAATCGACTCAATTGCTCCTAAGAGAGAGGAGGTTACCGGAGAGGTTGAGAGGAGAGTTGTTGCACAGCTGCTGGCACTGATGGACGGTCTTGAGGCGAGAGGAGATGTCATAGTCATCGCTGCCACAAACAGGCCTGATGCTATTGACCCGGCATTGAGAAGACCAGGAAGGTTTGACAGAGAGATTGAGATCGGAGTGCCGGATAAAGAGGGTAGGAAAGAGATTCTGGAGATACACACCAGGAAGATGCCTCTCGCCGAGGATGTTGACCTTGAGGAGCTTGCCGAGATGACCAACGGTTTCGTCGGTGCTGATTTGGAGGCGCTGTGTAAGGAGGCTGCAATGCACGCTTTGAGAAGGGTGCTGCCTGAAATAGACATAGAGGCTGAGGAAATACCTGCTGAGGTCTTAGAGAACCTGAAAGTCACCAGAGAAGACTTCCTGGAGGCATTGAAGAACATCGAGCCATCTGCCATGAGAGAGGTGCTTGTGGAGGTTCCAAATGTCAGGTGGGAGGACATCGGCGGTTTAGAGCATGCGAAACAGGAGCTGATGGAGGCTGTGGAGTGGCCGCTGAAGTATCCTGAAGTGTTCAAGGCTGCAAACATCAAACCGCCAAGAGGAATACTGCTGTTCGGCCCGCCCGGAACAGGTAAGACTCTGCTCGCAAAGGCTGTGGCAAACGAGAGTAACGCGAACTTCATCAGTGTCAAAGGCCCAGAGTTGCTGAGCAAGTGGGTCGGAGAGAGTGAGAAGCACGTCAGGGAGATGTTCAGGAAAGCTAGGCAGGTCGCTCCGTGTGTCATATTCTTCGACGAGATTGACAGCTTAGCCCCAAGAAGAGGAGGAATTGGAGACTCACATGTAACGGAGAGGGTCGTTAGCCAGCTCCTGACAGAGCTTGATGGTCTGGAGGAGCTGAAGGACGTCGTGGTGATTGCCGCGACCAACAGACCTGACATGATTGATCCGGCATTACTTAGGCCTGGAAGGCTTGAGAGGCACATCTACATCCCACCGCCAGACAAGAAGGCGAGAGTGGAGATATTCAAGATACACCTCAGAGGAAAACCGCTTGCTGACGATGTTGACATAGAAAAGCTTGCAGAGAGGACTGAAGGATACAGCGGAGCAGACATCGAGGCTGTGTGCAGAGAGGCTGGCATGCTCGCAATCAGAGAACTGATAAAGCCGGGAATGAGCAGAGAAGAGGCGAAGGAGGCCGCAAAGAAGCTCAAGATAGAGAAGAGACACTTTGAGGAAGCGTTGAAGAAAATAAAGCCGAGTCTCACGAAAGAAGATGTTGAGAAGTATGAGAAGTTGGTTGAGGACTTCCACAGGATGTATGCTTAAAGGAGGTGAGGGAGTATGGTTTGGAGGAGAAGGAGAAGAGATTGGGATGAAGAATGGGACATCTTTGACGAGTTCTTCAGATTTGGCATAGACGACATATTCGAGAGAATGATGAGGGACATCGAAGACATCTTCAGAAGGGCTGAGTCGGGAGAGATTAAGCCGATAGTCAGAGGGTTCTCGATCAGAATAGGGCCTGATGGAAAGCCTGAGATCAGAGAGTTCGGAACCAAGCCCACAATCAAGGAGACAGGAATTGAAGAGAGGAAACCGCTGGTTGACGTAATTGAGACCGACAACGAGATACAGGTCATTGCAGAGATGCCGGGAGTGGACAAGGACGACATCGAGGTCAACGCTACCGAGACAACCCTTGAAATCAGGGCAGAGGGTGAGAACAGGAAGTACTACGAGACTGTAGAGCTGCCTGCAGAAGTCGATCCAGACTCAGCGAAGGCCAGATATAACAACGGTGTACTCGAGGTCATCCTGAAGAAGAAGACGCCGAAAAAGGGTGGAAAGAGAATCAAAATCGAGTAAATCTTTTCCTATTTTTTATTAAACTCTCAGAGAACAGCAACAGAAGAGTTTATAAACACATTGACCAATCAGCAATAAGCTCCGGTGGTGTAGCCCGGCCAATCATACGGGACTCTCGATCCCGTGACCCGGGTTCAAATCCCGGCCGGAGCACTCTGGTTTTTCCTTGTTTAAGGTGTTGATGGTGCTTTCTCTTACAGCAGTTACAAGTTCATCGACGGCAGCTTCAAGCCTTCTAAGCCTTTCCTCAACATCGTTACCTATCGCTTGGTGCACACCAAAGTGTACACTTGGAAATCTCTCAACCTCTTTGCTTTCACTAAAACTAATCAATACCGTGTCCTCATTTACCTTCCAGATGTGCGCAAACTTTCCAGCTTTCTCTTTCATCTCCACTGGCAGCCTTATAATCGCAAGTTCGGTAGTTGGGTTTGTTTTTACCTTCCCAACCTTTGTCCTTCCTACGTATTTCATAGTATATACACTTAGTGTTTAGCTTATTTAACTCTTCCTTTGCTCTTTAATTACTGACTATAAAACCACCACTTAGTATTGTCGTTTTTCTTAGCTTCTACAACCCTTCCGTCAGGCAATTGCACTTTTACAAAAACTTCGCAACTAATGCCTTCTTTTGCTTTATTAATATCTTCAAAGTTCATATCTTCAAAAGGAATTCTTATTCCGCTGCCTCCAAGGCTTCCGTCTCTCCAACTCGTCATTATTGCACTTCCTTTATAGATAAGCTCATCTCTGATCAGTTTACCGTTTTCGTATTTTAGGGTGTAGATTTTCAATTTCAACTGGTAGGCTCACATCTCTGAACTTAACAATTTCATCATTCTCATCTAATAACTGAATATACAAGGCGATTCCGTCATTATCAGCATCTTCATCCCAATTTCTGCCATATGGCCAAACTTCTGCATGCGTCACCGTTTTAAGCAGTTCCAACTGCTCTTCACTCACTGTTGCAGTTTCTTGGATAGTTTCCGATGGTGTTGCATATTTTGAAGCTTCTGCTTCTTTCTCTGCACAACCTGCCAATGATATAACCAATATTGCCAAAACAAGTAGAACTGTCTTTTTCATACTTTCACCCCCTTACCAAAAAAGATTGAAAATTAGCGAGTTTAGCTTCCATACATTCTTTTTTGAACTTTGTTTTTCCAGTCCTCAAACCCCCACTCCCCTGTGGCAAATTTTTCCATCTCTTCTTTACTAACTTGCATGACATACTCCCCATCATCTCTTAGCGTATGTACGATTTTCACTTTGTCAACATTCATACCTTCCTCCTCCATGTAATCCAACAGCACCTTCATAACCTCGACCATCTGCCCGTACACATCACTCTCCCAACTTGGAACATAGCTTGCATATCCGACTACTAGTTCATTACCAACTGACGGTGTGAACGAAAAGCATTTATTATATAATCATACCAAAACATGCTTATGAACTGCAAATTAGAATTGGATGAACGTCAGATACCTGTACTTGGTTTACTACACAACCTTATGACAGAAT
>JAPDIW010000006.1 GCA_029259415.1 Archaeoglobi archaeon | reverse complement strand
CAGAGAAATCTCCGCTTAATACGGAAGAGCTGGAGGAAGCGATTGCTAAAGCCTTCAAAAAACTGGCAGAATCAATATCTTTTGCAAAAAGGTGGATTGAGAAGTTTCTGGGTGATAAGTTTAAGATATTATGCACTTAACCATAAAAAAAGAACTAAGAAACGAATAGTTCCTCTCCGCTCAGCACCTTGCCTAAGTCAATCATAATCAGTAAACCATCTGGCAGCTTCCCCACACCTCTGAGAAACTTCGATTCCGTTCTTGATGTTATGATTTCTGGAAGCTCGTCTATGTTCTCCTTCGCCAGATACCTCACCTCCGTCACAGTATCAACCATCATTCCTATGGTGCTACCATTGTGCTCAAAAACAATTATTCGCGTGTCGTTGTCTATAGGCTTCGGTTCCATTCCGAAGCGCTTTCTGAGGTTGATTATGGTGGTTATCTGTCCTCTCAGGTTTATCACCCCCTCAATGAAGTCCGGAGCGTTTGGTATGGCAGTTATCTCTTCAACCCTGATTATCTCCTTGACCTGAGATGTTTCCACTCCGTATCTCTCGTTGCCGAGGTTGAAGATTACAACCTGTATCGTGGAATTCTGGAAGCCCATTTGAAGCATTGTCACCACCTTCAAAAATTAAGTGAGATTGCTGAATCTCTTTGTAAGTGACTCCATGTTCTCCTGTGCCAGCTGCAGCAATCTTTCAGACCCGTTGGCTATCTGCTGAACCGCGGCGGTCTGCTCCTCTATTGCTGCTGAGGACTCTTCACTTGCCGCAGCAGACTCTTCGGCAGTTGAAGCCACCTCCTCGATGTTCTTCACGAGGGTTTCGAGTTTCTCAACACCTTTCTGGGATTCTGCAGCTATATCGTTGAGCATTCTGTCTATTTCAGCCACCATCTTCCCTATTTCTTCAGACATTTTCAGAGCCTCATTAATCATCTCTCCACCTTCATTTGATTCTGTTTTCACCTTTCTTACAGCATCTATAACTCTCTGAGTTGCCTCTGTAACGCTTGCAACTATCTCCGCAATTTCTTCAGTGCTCTTCCTGCTCTCCTCTGCAAGCTTTCTGATCTCGTCAGCAACAACCGCAAATCCTCTACCATGCTCTCCAGCTCTAGCAGCCTCTATGGCTGCATTCAAAGCGAGGAGGTTGGTCTGGTCTGCTATGGACTTTATCCTCTCCGTCACCTTGCCAATGTTTTTGACTGTCTCATTTAGCTCCTCAACAATTTGCCCTGCAACATCAATTTCGTTCATCACTTCCTGAAGCCTGTTGATGGCAACTTCCCCACTCTCTCTCGACTTTCCAGCGTACTCCATGGCGTTGTTTGCATACTTGCTTGACTCAGCTATGTTTGAGTTTAGCATCTCAAACAAATCCATGGTCTCCTTAACCAGAGCGTGTGAGTTGTTCGCCAGTCTCGATAAATTCTCTGCTCCGGTGGCTATCTGCTGGGAAGCTGAGCTTATCTGCTGCATTCCTGCGTTTAGCTGGCTTATTGCCTCCATGTTCTCCTTAGCCATCTCCTCAGTTTCCTTCATGGCTTCAGTTACCTCACCTAAGAGTGTGCTCACTTCCTCTGCGAGGGTGTTTATAAGTTCGAAGACTCTGCCGTACTCACCGTCTTCCACCCTCTCAAGCCTGTAACTCCAGTTTCCAGACAAAAGCTCCTGAAGTGCGTTCTCTAACTGCTGCAGATACTGGCTGTGCGCCTGGTGCTCGACTTCAAAAACTTCCGAACTCATACTCCCACCTCCCCCCAACTTTCCGAACGGGATTTCAATTACAGATTACTTTCTTGAAAATAATATATAATATATTCCTCCGTATAAGAAATTCCATTTTTGAAATTTTTAATAGGTAAATCCTCGAATAAAAGAGATTGTAAGGATGAATCAAATTGATGAAGCCAACTCAGAATATATAAAATTCAGATGTCAAAGTACATTTGTGAGCTCCAGCAAAATGCGGAGTATCTGCTCACCTTTAGAGGTTATAATGTATTCTTTTCCTTTTTTGCTGATTATACTGTGAGTTACAAGGTCTTTCAAAAGTTTGTTCAGAACGCTCGGGCTCAGTTTTGATTCAAACATTATTTCTGTAAAACCAGCGGGACTTCTACTTAAAACCGCCAGAATTTTTAGCGACCCGGGGTGTGTTACGGTTTTGTAAACTTCAATCTTTCCGTTAATTTTTTCAACACTCGCCATCATTTTACTATTTTACTTTTTATGTTTATACATATTAGCTTTACGTGTAGTATAACTGTAACGTAACGCAGTTTGTATCAAAAATGTGATTAAAAACAAAAGGGCAAAATTTATTAAAATAAAAAAAAAAGAACAAAACATGGGCGAAGGGAAAGAAAGATTGGACGTCACAATTTCGTTTAGAATCCCTGAGTGCCTCAAGTCAGAAATGGATAAAATAGATATTAACTGGAGTGAGTTTCTTCGAAGGAACTTGGAAGAAAAAATAGGGCTTGAGAAGCTGAAAAACGTATGGTCGGAGATCGATACCATGAAAGACCTGATTAATCGGTGATAACATGATAGCTGACGCTCCAGCTATCGACGAGTTGCTGTTCGGGGAAAACTCAAAGTACCAAAAGCTCAAAAAGATGATACTTAATGGAAAAGTACCACTTCGGGTTCCCGAAACAGTTAGATACGAGGTCCTCGACTCTGTCGTGAAGAAAAAGGCCGAGCCGGAGCACCTTCAAAGATTGCTCTCTCTTGTTGCTCAGTTCTTAGACTGCATAACGGTAGAAATGGATGCAGACCAGCTTTCAAAGGCTGCTGAGCTGTGTAAGACGCTTGACATAGACCTCTCGTCTGCCGCATGTCTGGTCCTTGCTGCCTCCTTTGTCGATGTGTATATCACGGGCGAAATCTCAGTCGCCAAGAAGCTAAAAAAGAATGGTTACCCGGTTTTACACCTGTCAGAAGTCTTCTCTATTTAATTTTCCTGTAAATTTTTTCTCTTAGGCTTACACACTCGAACTTATCTTTAAATCCCGCGGGAAGTGTTTCACTCTTGCCTATTACCAAATACCCCCCTCCAACGAGAGCATTGTAAAAGTCATTCACGACCTTTGTTTTCTGCTGCTCGCTGAAGTAGATCATTACGTTCCTGCAGAAAACCACATCCAGATACTTCGATACCGGCCTTTCTGTCGTTAAGTCATGCTTTTTGAATCTGATATACTTTTTCAAAAAGCTCTTTACCCTGTATCCATCACCCTCCTTTTCAAAATACTTGTTTATGAGGCTCCTGTCAAGATTTTTTAGCTGGATAGGCTTGTAAAACCCCTCTCTCGCCATTTCGAGGCAGGTATCATCGATGTCTGTGGCGTAGATTGAGATCAGCCACCCCTCCCCTAAAGCTTCGAGGGCGCATATAGCTATAGTGTAAGGTTCTTCGCCACATGAACAACCCGCGCTCCAGAACCTGATTACGTTACTGTTAACCCTTCTCTTCCTGCTCGCTATTTCCGGAAGAACTGTCTTCATGAGAAGCTCGAAGGGCGTTTTGTCCCTCATAAACTCCGTGACGTTTATAGTTATGGTGCTGACAAGCTTTTGAATCTCCTCATTTCCGTTGCTTTTCAGAAATCTCAAATATTCTCCGTAATCGCTCAATCCAAGCATCTTCAGTCTCAGGTCAATCCGCCTTCTTAAGTAGCTCTCCCTGTACTGATGCAGGTCTATTCCGGACTCTCTGCTGACGTAATCCACCAGGCTTTTAAAAGCTAAATCCATAACTCGCCACCCCTGCTGTACTTCACGAGCATTCTCCCGTCAGATGTAAAAAAATAGACAGTTCTCCCCTCGCTGCCTCCGATGTCTTCTGAGACTATTCTTATGCCGTAATCTTTCAAAATGGATTTGATTGCCTCTGCGTTCCTGTCACCAATTCTCAGCATGTCCATCGTCATGTGCTTGAATATCTGCGCTCCACCGGCCATCTTTGCAATAACCCTATTTCTGTCACCCCCCAACCTCTCCATTGCCTCAATCATCATCTCCACAGCGTGGTCGGCATACTTTGCACTCCTTTTGGTTCCGTTGCTGGATTGCGGAAGCATGACGTGAGCCAGACTGCCGACTTTGATCACCGGATCGTAGAGAGCTATGCCTATGCAGGAGCCAAGTCCAACCGTCTTCAACACTGCCCCCTTTGCCACTCTGAATTCACCGACCCCAACCAGTATTTCGTTGCCCATCATTCCACCATTTCAAGCATCTGGAAGACATAGTTTACGAACCTCTCATTCGGAATTAGCATCACAAGGATTTCCAGTTCCTCTTCACTCACCTCAAGCTTCGTCTCAAACACAACAACGTAATCACTTTTCTCAGCCAGTTGTGCGATTATGGCGTCTATAACAGCGATCGCAAAATCCCTACCGAAGCTCGGTGGAGTCGGAATCAGAGTTATTTCAAGCATTTCTGCTGTCGCATCGCAGAACGCAGAAGAAAGAATGTTCCCTATTTCCATCAGCGTGGAATCCACCATTTCCTCGTCACTACTGTCTCCAAGAAGTATTTCAGCCAGTCTTTGGGATGATGGTTCTGGAAACGTTATGTACAGAAATCCTGCCTGTCCGTTTTCGACATCATCCAGCCCAGTCACAACCCCTGCAACCATTTCTTCTACGTCGATAACTTTGTGCAAATCCTGTATCTTCACCACCATTGCCTTCGGCACACTCATCTCAACCAGTTTTCCGAGCATTTGAGATAGAGAAGTGGCAGCCTTACCAACACCAATATTACCCAGCTCTTTGAGTGCGTCAAGCTCCATTTCGCCCAAATTCTCAATGCTATGCAAGCCTATCACCTCCCAACAAACTCGATATGTCCAGAATTGGCACCACTCTACCATCACCAAGAATCGTTACCCCACTAAAACCCTTAATCTTAGCCAGATAGCCTGTGAGGGGTTTAATAACAATCTCCTGCTGTTCCGCAATCGTATCGGCAATTAGAGCATACCTCTCCCCCTCTTTCTCAACAATTATCCCCACTTCCTTCTCAGGTCTTCCGTTCTTTACATTAAACATGTCTCTCAACTTGAAAGCGGGAACTAGCTTTCCACGGACGATCATAAACGGGTTGCCGTGGATAACCTTCCAGTTGTCCTCACCAACATAGAGAGCTTCAACAACGCTGGATATCGGTATCGCATAAGTCTCATCTGCTACCTTAACAAGCAGGGACTTCACAATCGCTACAGTTGGCGGTAGGTGGATTCTGATCCTCGTGCCTTTCCCTTTTTCCGAGAATACCCTCACACTGCCACCAAGCCTCTCAACCGTGGTTTTTACAACATCCATCCCGACACCTCTGCCAGAAACCTCCGTAGCCTTGTCTTTTGTAGAGAAGCCGGGGGAGAAGATGAGCATCTTCAGTTCATCTTCGCTCATAGATTCTGCTTCTGCAGGTGAAATGATTCCTCTCTCGATTGCCTTCTGCTTGATTTTCTCGACATCAATACCCCTGCCGTCGTCTTCGAGCTCGATTATGATGTTGTTCTTCTCCCTCCAGGCAGCGAGTTTAATCCTTCCAGTTTCATCTTTACCTGCCGCCTTTCTCTCTTCTGGCGTCTCAATGCCGTGATCAACAGCATTTCTGACGAGATGCACCAGCGGATCGCTTATCTCGTCTAGAACTGTCCTGTCAAGCTCGGTGTCAAGACCCTCCATTGTGAAGTCAACCTTTTTGCCGAGCTTTCTCGCAAGGTCTCTGACCATTCTTGGAAACTTGCTGAACACCCTCTCAACTTTAACCATCCTTATCTGCATTATTTCATCCTGAAGGCTTGTTATCGACTTGTCCATTATCGCAACCGCTTCTTTGAGCTCAGGAATGTCGTATTCAGCGGCGATTTGCAAAAGCCTCCCCTTGCTTATTACGAGCTCTCCAACAAGGTTCATTATCGTGTCGAGCTGTGAGATGTTCACTCTGATACTCTCAAGTTTCCTTTTTCTCCTTTCCTTCTTTTTGTCAATCCTGGATTCCGCTTTTTCCTCAGTTTCTTTCTCTTCTAAACCCTCGGCTCTCTTGATTTCGCTCTCTGTAATCTCAGTTTCCGCTTCCGCCTGCTCCGCAGCTCTCTCATCCGCCTCTACTGGTGTAATCTCAAATCTGTCAATTTCAGCAACATTGCTGATGGCATTTTCAACAGCCGAAGCGTCCGGGGCTTTAAGATAAACGACAAAATGACCGTCAAAAGTGTCCTTCTCCATATCTTCCTCGTCAGGGATAAATCCAACAACCTCGCCAACCTCGCTGAGAGTTTCAATAACGAGTGCCGCTCTAACACTTTTCATCACGCAATCATCGGCAATGTAAACATCAACTCGGAGATTAGCACCATCAGGCTTAACATCTGTCTTTTCGGCTTTGGCGAAATCCTCGTCCCCTTTCTCAGCATCCACAAGATTCGTGAGAGCCTGGATGATATGCTCGACATCTACATTGTCATTATCCTCGTCCTCTATCCTGTCTATCATCTCCTCTATTGCATCCACCGCCTTCAGCATGACGTCTATAAGTTCCTCAGTGACCTCAATTTCTCCATCCCTAACCTTTCCCATCGCACTCTCAAGCTTGTGGCAAAGTTCCTCTAAATTCTTGTAGCCCATGAACCCTGCCATCCCTTTAATCGTGTGAGCCATCCTGAAAATCTCGTTAATTGCATCTAAGTCACCCTTCTCAACCTTTATGAAGTTCTGGTTCATTATGTCGA
The DNA here is from genome assembly GCA_029259415.1 of Archaeoglobi archaeon. Lineage (GTDB taxonomy): Archaea > Halobacteriota > Archaeoglobi > Archaeoglobales > Archaeoglobaceae > Archaeoglobus. The sequence continues at coordinate 19,883 of JAPDIW010000006.1, read as the reverse complement.
GGTATTCTCTCGCCTCCTGGATAAACTCCTGCTTGTACTCCTCCATTTCATCGCTCATTAAGCTTCACCTCCAAAAATCTGACTATCTCCTCCGCAATCTCGAAAACCGGCTTTACAGAGGTTATTCCACCGATTTCAATGGCTGCCTTTGGCATGCCGAAAACAACGCAGGTATCCTCGCTGCTCGCTATTGTCAACCCTCCTTTGTCTTTAATTAGCTTCATTCCGTAGGCACCATCTTCACCCATGCCTGTGAGAATCGCTCCTACGACGTTGCCTCCATACGCTTGCACCACTGAATCTGCAGTAACATCAACAGACGGTTTGACGGCATTTACCGGCTCACCGTCGACCACTTTAATTCTAACAACGTTTGCAGCCCTCCTGACCTTCATGTGGTACCCGCCGGGAGCGATGTAAACCACGCCATCTCTGACACGCTCGTTGTTCTCCGCCTCCTTAACCTCAACCTCGGAGATAGAATTAAGCCTCTCCGCAAGCTGCTTTGTGAAGCCTGGTGGCATGTGCTGAACCACAAAGATGGGAGCGGGTATGTCGGCAGGAAGTCTTGGAATTATCATCTCCAATGCTGAAGGTCCACCTGTTGAGGAACCGATTAAAACACACACGTCCTTCGTCTTTTTCTTCCAGTTTCCCCTTACTACTTCACCCCTCATTTTCTTGAGGTTCTGTAGCCTTAGAACATTCAGGGATGTCGAAGCGGCCATCTGAACCTTGTCAACGAGTTCTTGAGCAACTGAAGAGAGGTCAACGAGCACTCCGTCAGGCTTGGTGACGAAGTCAACTGCCCCAATTTTCAGAGCTTCAAGCGTTTCTCTTGCCCCTTCCTTCGTAAGGGAGCTTAACATTACTACTGGAGTTGGTTGCTTCTCCATTATCAGTTTTAATGCTGTCAGCCCATCCATTTCCGGCATGTTTATGTCCAGAGTTATAACGTCAGGTTTGAGCTTTAGAGTCTTCTCTACAGCTTCTCTGCCATTCTTGGCAGTATCAACTACCTCAATCCCCGCCTTGCTCAGTATGTCAGTCACAGCCATCCTGACAAGTGCCGAATCGTCGACAACAAGCACCTTCATGGTTTTAACTCATTCCAGCAACTTTCTTCAGCTCCTCGATTACCTTCGGAGCCTGGAAAGGCTTGACAATGTACCCCTTTGCCCCAAGTTTAATTGCCGCCTTGACCATCTGCTCCTGTCCTACAGCGGTGCACATCACTACCTTTGCGTTGGGGTCTATTTTTTTAATCGCCTTCAGCGCTTCTATGCCGTTCATTTCCGGCATAACGATGTCCATAGTAACGATGTCCGGTTTCAGTTGCTTGTACATCTCTACCGCCTGTTTTCCGTTCTCAGCCTCTCCCGCAATGTCAAAACCTCCTGAGAACAGTATATTTTTCAGGAGCTTTCTCATAAACGCCGTATCATCCACAATCAACACCTTAGGCATACTCCTCACCTCGCAGCCTTTTTCATTATCTCACTCACAAGAGCCACACCCCTCGGTGTAAGCTCTATTTCCTTTCTTATCTTCACAACTCTCGCCAAACCTAAATTCACGAGCTTGTCATACAGCTCGTTAAGCTCTTCGGTGGATATCCCCAAAATGGACTCCACACTCACGGAATCCACCCCGGTGTAAACCATCGTCAGAATCTGCTCTTCTATCTCCGAAAGGGCCTCTTTTGGCTTGTTTCTATCGATTATGTTCTTTATATACTCCTCGAGCATGTCCATCGTTGTTTCAGGGCAAAGAACGAAGCTTGAGATGACCTCGCCATTCTCCACATGTGTGATGACTAAAACAACCCTCTGCTTTTTCCCCACCGTTCTAACGTCTTTCTCAACGGAACCGAGACTTTCGATCGAAATCCGTATTTGCTTTGAGGCCGATAAAAACCACAGCGCCTCATCAGTTATGCTTAGGTAACCTTTCTCCCACTTGCTGTCGCTGACAACAACTCCCCCGCGTGTTGCAGGGGAGAGGAAGTAAACGGCAAATCTGTCGGATTTAAGGTTAAATGCAAGGTATCTGAATATCTGACTCTGACTTTTTCCGAAGTTGAGGTAGTAATTTCTGTCTTTCTTAATCCTTATAGCCTCTTTGCCTTCATAGTTCAGCTTTTCAAGGTCCTGAATTTCTTTAAACGGTATCGTCACTCCTGCAAAGGATATTGCACTTTTAGAAATCACCGCCTCTCCTTTTTTCCACCCGTTATCGAAATACTCCACCGGTATCCTCAGTTCCTTACTTTCGCTCATACCCTACCTCGCATCACCTCAACCTCTCCACCTCATCCTCACTCAACACCTTATTCAGGTCTATCATAATCAGCAAACCGTCTGGAAGTTTTCCAACACCTTTGAGGAACTTTGCCTCCTCTCTTGCAGTTATTATATTGGGCAGAGCCTCGATGTCGGAGGTGGAGAGGTATTTCACCTCATTCACGGTATCAACCATCATGCCTATGACTGCATTATCGAATTCAACGACTATTATTCGCGTGTCGTTGTCTATGGGCTTCGGCTCCATTCCAAATCGCTTTCTGAGGTTGATTATTGTGGTTATCTGTCCTCTCAGGTTTATCACACCCTCAATGAAGTCCGGAGCATTGGGGATTCTGGTTATCTGCGTCGGTCTGATTATTTCCCTAACCTGAGATATGTCGACTCCATACCTCTCTTCTCCGAGGTTGAAGACTATCACCTGAACAGTTTCATCACCCTTCAAAACCTGACTTTCTGACTGCATCCTATCACCTCCAAAAATTAGAAAATTAGATTTTATTTCCTCCGTTCGCCATCGTTTTGGCGTAGTCGGAGGAGACTTCCCTGCCCATAACATCAAAGATCTTGAAGTTCTCCAGCAACACCTGCATGGTTGTGTTGGCTATCTCGTTGACCTTCTTCATTGCCATGCTGATCTGCTGCACCGCAGCAGTCTGCTCCTCTATTGCTGCGGAAGTTTCCTCACTGCTCGCAGCATTCTCTTCTGCTGTTGATGCAACCTCCTCAAAGTTCTTAGCGAGCTGCTGTATCCTTGACAACCCTTCTTCCGCTTTGGCAGCAACCTCGCCCAGCATTTCGTTTATCTTGCTGACAGATTCTGCAATCTCTCCTGCCATTGCCAGAGATCTCTCTATGCCCTCACTCCCTTTCACGATGCTCTCGTTAACATTGTTCGTAGCCTCTATAACCTTCCTCGTCTCCTCCTGCACATTTCTGACTATCTCAGCAATCTCGTCGGTGCTCTTCCTGCTCTCCTCTGCAAGCTTTCTGATTTCGTCAGCAACTACTGCAAACCCTCTTCCATGCTCTCCAGCCCTTGCAGCCTCTATAGCTGCATTCAAAGCGAGGAGGTTGGTCTGGTCTGCTATGGACTTTATCCTCTCCGTTACTTTACCAATGTTCCTCACTGCATGTTCAAGGTTTTCCACAACCTGAGACGCTTTCTCCATCTCATGTACTATGCCCTGCATGATGTCAAGAGCCTTTGCACCCTCCTGCTTTGCCAACTCAGCATTCTCAGCAGCTTCACTTGCGTATTTGGAGGAGTTGTCAGCTTTCGCATTCAGGTCTTTGAACACCTCCTCCGCCGCCTTGAGGTCAACAGCAGAGGCGTTCGCCAGCCTTGAAAGGTTCTCACTTCCCGTAGCTATCTGCTGTGATGCTGATGAAATCTGCTGCATTCCAGCGTTCATCTGATTCACAGCTTCATTTGCTTCCTTGACCTGCTCTGCAGTCTCTTTCATGTCCTCAGCAAGCTTCCTAACCATCTCGTTCAACCTCTCAGCGAACTCGTTGAAAATATCTACAGTCTCCTCAAACCTCTCCATGACCTTTACTCCCTCCACTTTTGGTGGCTTCTTAACTCTCGCATTGAGGTTTCCTGCCTGCAGCTCCCTTATACCAACAGTGAGGAGTTCGAGGGCATTGTCTGTGTAATCGAGAGTTTTCATTATCTCTTCTTCCTTTTCCTTAAGGTCACTGATGTCTATGAAGAGGTCAACAACACCGACCATTTCTCCATCTACGTAGATAGGAACGCAGGATACTATTATTGGAACTTCCTTGCCCGTTCTGGTTCTGGTTACCGCCTGATAGTTGATAACCGGTTCTCCAGTCTCGAGAACTTTGTCGGCAACGGTCTTTCCACCCTCTGTCTGGAATAGTTCGGAAGGATGCTTTCCAATGATTTCCTCAGCACTGCTGAATCCTGCAAGTTTTGCTAATTCATCGTTGGCATACTGGATTCTGTGGTCTGTATTTGCAAACAGCAGATATGCAGGGAAGGGCATTTTCTTGAATACCTCGTTTATGAGCTCGAATGCTCTTCTTACTTCTTCCTCTTTCTTTTTGAGCTCTGTCAAATCTTTCAGAAACACCACTGCTCCATCAAGCTTTCCGTCTATCCATCTTGGAGAAACGCTGACTAGAACCTGCTTCGATCCATTGGCCGTTCTTATTGTTGCCTCGGTATTCGTAACGGCTTCTCCAGCCTCCAAAGCTTTAACAACTGCTCTGCAGATCTGGCATTCATCGCCTAACTTGAAAAGCTCTTTTGTAATCTTTCCAATAGCGAAGTCCTCTGTATATCCGGTCAGTTTTTCTGCCTGCTTGCTCCATGTGATTATCCTCCGTTCGTTATCAACTACGAAGAATGCGTCGGGCATTCCGGTTGTTATGGCTTCTATTTCTGATAAAGTACTCTGCAAACTCTTTTCTTTTTCTTTGAGCTCTGAGATGTCGTTGAAAACCTCTATGTATCCCGCAAACTCGCCACCAACATAAACTGGGTAGACAGAGGCTGCTGCGAAAAACTCTCTGCCATCCTTCGAAACAAGTTTTAGTTCAACGTTCTCGATTCTTTTTCTGTTCTTTACCGCGTCTACAAGCTTTCTGGCGTTTTCCATATAATCTCCATGTATTACAGCAAGGTCTGTCGGTTTCAACCCAACAATTTCGTCAGCACTCTCCAGACCTGCAAGCTTTGCGGCGTTGTCGTTACCGAACTTTATCAACCCGTCTTCTCCAACGAATATTACGTAGGTCGGCAAATTCTTGAAAACTTCCCTCACAAGTTCGTATGCCTTCCTTGCCTCCTCTTCCTTTCTCTTCTGCTCGGTAATGTCGATGAAGAAGTCTATCATTCCTGCAAACTCTCCGTCCACGTATACTGGAGCACACGACGTCAATATTGGCATAGCCTTGCCTGTTTTTACCTCCAAGAAACCTTCCTTCCCCTCAACCTTCATCTTTTTCTCGAACGCCAGCTCGACAAATGTCCTCCCTCCCGCAGCAACGTTGCTCGCAAGCTCCGAGGGTTTCTTCCCTATCATCTCTGAAATGTCCGTACCATAGATTTCCGCAGCATACTCGTTGATGTACTCAATTACACCGTCTTTGTTCATGAAAAGTACAAAAGCCGGCTTTGGAATTTGCCTTATAAGCTCTCCAACGAACTTTTTGGTCTTTTCGAGTTCTCTCTCTTTCTCAGCCAGCTCCGCTTTCAACCTCTCTATCTCGCTCTTCTCCTCCTTGCAATCCCCTTTCCTAGAAGTGTTTTCCATGAGAGTCCTGAGTCTCTGTACCACCTCATCATTCCCCAGTGTAGACAAAAGCTGGTTCAACTCCTCGTCCATAGCACCACCCGATGTTTTGTTGTTGAAATAAAAAATAAAATTTTCTCTATAAAGTAAAATTTCAGATGAGAAAATGCAAAAGTGAAACGACAGACCAATATAAATATTACATCGGATTAGATATTGTCATAAGATAATTTTTTAAACATCTCTTTGGACTTCACTTCGGCATCCGAAAGATTGTCTAAGACCTCTTTAATTTTCTCCGCGCTTCTTCTCACCATTTCAAATGCTTTATCTGTTCCAATTTCGTCTTTAAGCTCATACACACCAAGTATGACAGAGAGAGGGTTTCTCAAGCGGTCTGAGAGGTATTCTAATTGTTGGAGGTTGGCTTTAAGTCTGGAAAGCATAGCCTCGAGTTCCATATTTATTTCAAGGTTCTCGATTGCTCTTGAGAGGACTGTTACCATATCTTTCAGAATCTGTACTGTCTCCTCATCAGCCTCTTTCAGAAAGATGTAAGCCGCAGCCCTGTTCGAGATTGGAATGGATAGTAGAAGCTTATGCTCAACATTCTCGCATTCGCAGTACTCTGCATTAACAACGCTGAAAACGCGGGGGATGTAATTCAGATACTTGCACTTCAACACGTTTTCGTTCATCCTGTAATGTTCTCCATTCTCATCAGAAACTACCACACCCGTGCAGTTGTCATTTTCAATAACATGGTCGCAGAAGTACTTGATCATCTCATCCCTGCTTTTGAACATCCATACGTTGCTTGAGAATGTAAATGCACTAAAAAGAAGTTCGTTAAGTCGTCTCAGCTCTTTATCCATCATCTTCCTTCTGCCAGAGCCTTAAGCCTCTGTATCATCTCCTGCAGTTCCTTCTCAAGCTCCTCAGCCGAGAATTTCTGCCCCTTCAAATCCCTGAGGAGGTCAAGTTCCTCCTCTTCTTTGACTTCAACTTCTTTGGCAATGCTTGAGATCAAATCATCTTCTTCATCAAACTCCACTTCCTCGATTTCATCTTCGTCCTCTTCCTCTTCATTGGTTTCTTCCAGCTTGATCTCACCACCGATGTCGTCAAAGTCCATATCAAGGTCTGAGTTCAGGTCTGGTAGCTCAGGAATGTCAGGAAGTTTTTCTTCATCCTCTTCTGGCATTTCTGTTTTAATCGTGCTGGCCGTCTCCATTTCATCCAGCAAGTTGTCGTCAATCTGTATGTTTTCGGCTATATCGTCCAGCGGAACAACTTCTTCTTCCGCTGCCGGACTCTGACTTTCCCTCTTACTCACCCCAGCCTCCACAACCTCCTCAAGCTCCTTGTCAACCTCCTTCATTTTCTCCTCTATATCCTTCTTCCTCGCTATTTTCGGTATTTTCAGCCTCTTCAACACATCACCACCTACTCTGTCTTTCAGGTATGGCAGGGCCAGAATGACTCCCGCAAAAACAACACCGATCAACAGTTCTATCATATCCTCATCACCCCCTCATCAAGTTTCCAAATAGCCCATCTGGTCTTGAAAAAGTTGAACACAGCTCTAAAATCAGCCAAAGAGCCGAAGCAGTAGGCAATTTTCAACCCTGTTACGTTTTCAGGGACGGCAAACACTATTTTGCCTTCTACCTTCTTTCCCTTCTTTAGCTCTTCCAGCTCAAGTGCGTCATTAAAAAGGTGTGTCAGAACGCTGTACGAGTAAACATTGCCATCCTTGTCCGATATTATGAAGTCATGGCCTGTCAAATAGAGAGTTTCATTTCCATTGTTGACGATTTTCACCTGAGCAACCACGAACTCTCCTTCCTCGGTTGTGCCTGAATGTCTGTCTAAGGGACGGAAAGTGTCGAACTTCTGCAGATTTTTGGTAATCCACACCTTCTCGACAGTAACGTTTATACCGTCGACTTCAGCAGACTCGCCAACTTTTAGAACGATCTCCTTCGAAGGTATTTCCGGTTTCGGAACCTTCTTCAGGAGTTTTTCCATGTTATCTAATCCGAGATTGCTTAAATTCTCAAAACTCAGGTTACCTAAATTTTCAAACGAGAAATTCCCAATATCCAGCATATTACTATACTTATCAACACAACCCGAAAGCAGCGTGGGTATTGTTATCAGACATAAAATTACAAACCTCACGCTCTCACCCCATGAAAGAAGGCAAACTGAAAGCCCACTTAACTAAGGGTGGTATTGTTAGCATTAAAATTCCTGAAATAAGAAGGAATATTGCACCGTAGTAGAGGTATAGATACTTGCTACCCCCTTTGACTATGTTTGCCGCGAGAGTGTTAGCAATTGTTAGTGAAATTATGATCCACAATGCGTATTGGTTAAGTAGGTCAGTAGGTATCCCCGAAAATATGCCTATGTTCAGTCCCTGCAACCCTCCAGGAACTTTGCTGAACACCTCTCCAGTGCTAATTCCTCCGAGCATGCTAGAGAAAAGAACTGAGATATAATCTGCGAATATAGCGAGTATATTGGTTATGAACAGAATAAGAGAGACCATTGCAAGGTGGAGCGGGATTATCAGGTTTATAAATCCGGAAGATATCAAATCCCTCTTTAACCTCAGCAGAACCATCTCTAAATTTGACGATGAGACTATCTCCCCAACGACGTCAGCATCACCGCCTAGGTCGGTGGCATCAACAAATATTGCCGTCAGTTTTGAGATTAAGTAGCTCCCGCTCTCACCAACAAATTTCTCCCACGAAATTTTTGGATCGAGCCCCATTGAAAGCCTCCTGTAAAGCTGCAACACGAGTTCTTTAAGCTCTCCAAGATTTTTCTGGTCTATTCTGCTCAATGCCTCAGCAACAGAAACGCCAGCACCAGCCTTTATCGCACCAAGACTTCGGATGAATGCTGTAAAAGCTTCATCTCTCTTGCTGACCTTAATGTCATCAACCCTTGCTAGGTAACCTACCGGCAGGAGTAAAACCCCTGCCAGAAGTAATCCCAATCCTCTGTAATCACCTCCTTTTAGCAATCCGAGATTTAAAATACCCGTTTTAAGATTAAACAGAGTTGGTAAGATAGAGAGGAACATAATCATCATTAAAGCGAGTGGGAACAATACCGGCATGAGTCTGGAGATTGATTCCTGCTCCTTTGACTTAATCTTCATGTCGTGGACTTTTCTGTCTTTGGGTACTGCTTTAAAGAGCATGAAAACCCCAAACATTGCTATTGCGAAGTTTCCAAAAGCGGAGGCGATTAAAGTCGTCCCTGGGTCACCTGTGCTGTATATCACTACTGAAAGCAGAATCACAACCGATATCAGTGAGGCTGAAACGAGAATGGATGTGTAAGCATCGCTCCACTTTCTCAGGCTTTCGAGGTTTCTCTCGTACTCGTCCTTTCTTACAGTTTTGAACGTCTTCCATTCCCTCTCAAGAAACTCATCATCTGGCTCTCCTGCTGATATTGCATTTGCAAGCCTGTTGAACAGCTTTTTTAGCCTTTCATGCTTGATCTTCTCCGCAACCAGTTCGCAGGCTGTGACGTAGTCGTAATGCCATTTCTGAGTCAGATCTCTAACTTTTCTGAAATATTCACTTGTAGCATATTCCTCTTTGGTCGAGACCATTTCAAATATCTTGTCTCTGCTGAGGTTTGCTGTTGATAGCGAGGCCATGTACGTTAGAGTGAAGAGGAGGTCGTTGTCCATCAAGAGCTCCTTTCCACCGCTTTTTAGCGTATCAAGAATTCTACCGAGCTTTCCGAAACCAATCGAGACTTTCGGTGCCTTTACAGTTTTGAACTCCATCTGCATCACCCTAAACTTTCACAGTCAGCAGTCCGCTCTTGTATATCTTGGATATTGCCTTGAAGAACTCGTAAAAATCCGTAATTCCCTGTTCGTGCAGCTTTTTGAGTATCTTTGCTCTTTTTTCAACCTCGTCGTAGATCAACTTCTTCTTGTTTGACGGGATACCTAGTCTCGTGGCAATCTTCTGCTCCAGAAGATAGGAACTTCCGTATCCTGTGAACACGTGTGTATCTGTAACAGGATCCCACTGGAAAACTTCGATGAAGGATACTCCTCCCTTCTGCGGGTTGTAACCGACGATCTCACTGACGCTGAGAACTCTTCTTACAAGCTTCCCGTCAGGTCTTCTGACAGCACTCTGAATCACGACGAAGTTCAGGTTGTCAATGAACGTCTTCGGCACGCTTATTGGCTCTGTTGTCAGCCTCTGAATTAGCTTCTCAACGGTTGCAGCGTGGAATGTGGACATAACAGGATGTCCTGTCTGCATGGCCTGAAATGCTATGTTACCCTCAACACCTCTAATCTCACCAACCAGAATGTAGTTCGGCCTCTGCCTCAAGGCAGCTTTCAGCAGATCGAACATTGTAACATCGCTTCCTGTTCCTTCTCCAATACCGCCGGCTCTTGTAGATCCTCTCGTAACCTCTCTTGTCCAGTTCTTGTGCGGAACCTGCAGTTCGGGAGTATCTTCAATAGAAACTACCTTCGCCTCCGGCCTGATGAAGGCAGTAATAGCGTTGAGCAACGTGGTTTTACCGCTTGCAGTTTCACCGCAGATGAACCCGCTCATACCCTCGCTGATGAGCAGCCAGAGGTAGCCGGCAATCATGTAGTCGAGAGACCCGAACTCTATAAGCTGCAGAACGCTGAATGGTGTTTCATTAAACTTCCTGATCGTGAAGTTGCTCCCGTTCTTGCTTATATCGTTACCAAAGACGATGTTAATTCTGCTTCCGTCAGGGAGGGTGGCGTCAACGATGGGATCCTTATATGTCACTGGCTTCCCTATTCTCTCTGCCAGCCTTATTATGAACTTGTTGAGCGTTTCCTCATCCCTGAACTCGATAACGCTCTTCAACCCTTTGAATATCTTGTGTTCTATGAATATCGGCCCGAGACCGCTGCACGAAATATCCTCGATATACTTGTCCCTTATGTAGGGTTCGAGAATTCCAAGACCAACCTTGTCCCTTATCAAAGCGTACTCCAATGCTTTGTATTGCTGCGGTGTTACCTTTATTTTGTCCTTGTATCCTCTTTTGTTGTTTTTGAAGAATCCCAGTTTAAGCTTTGGCAGGAGTTTCAGCTCACCTCTCGCATCCTCCATGAAAGAATCCTTGCCGTCAGTAATCTCACAGACCTCTCTCAAAGCCTCTTTCAGAATCTTTATTTTCTCCTCGTTGTCCTCTGGATCGAAATCAATATCAGTAATATAGTCAACCAACCTTATCTCAACTTCCCTCAGTAACGAATCGACTCCGGTAAGCAGCGTTGGCTCGATAGGAATGTAGAAGTTCCTCATATCGTTTTTGTCTGGATAGATATGGATGTATATCTGCTCGTCTGCCGGATAAATCAGATTTGGCCTCTCTAGATTGCCGTGCTTCTTCCTATCAAGTTTTGGAGCAAACTTGGGTATGCCGATTCTGTCGAGGGGGAGAATATGGAGGTACTCAAGGAGGTGAAGGTTCTTCTCGACTTCTCTTTTCATTCTGTCGGGGAGTAGCTTGTAGATACCACAAGTAGCGATGTTGGAGTGATCATGTTCTTCTTCAAGCACTCTCGGCTTGAAGGGGAAGTTAGCTACAACTCCCTGCTTCATCCCCTTCGGCTTGAAGCTGAAGTCCAGCTTATCAACGCTACTCCCCATATCCTCCCCCTCCTCATTATTACAATTACCACTATTAACTCATTATCTCTCTCACTTTTGATATATTTTACTACGCTCTTGCCTCCGAAACCGGTATTATCTTGAGCCCGAAACCGGGATGGACTTCAAAGCTGACCAGATTGCCAGTAGTCTTCTTTGCCCCTCTTATCTTGGCCACTTCAAGCACACTCACATACCTGTCTCCAACCATCTCCTTTCTGAGGAAGAGGTGACAATCGCATGCGGACCTTATCCTCACTAGTGTGTCTTCCTTGAATGCATGCTGGTGAAGTGTAATAAGAATGGTCTTTCCGTTATCGCAGAGGTTCTTGAGCTTGGTGAGGAACTCCAGAACGTCATCCTCAGTGGAGTAGGTCGTAAACATGGTCAGAGAGTCGATGATGACGATGTTTTCTCTAATAGTTTTGATGTGATTAGCAACGAGGTTGAGTATGCTCCTCATCTGCTCCGTGCTCCAGTCTATCCCCTCAAGGTGAACGGGAAAGACTCTGAGATATCCCCAGGCGTAGAAATCTGATACGTCAAGGCTGAGGGATTCCATCTGCCTCAGAAAGCTCTTTATCGTGTTTTCTGTCGTGTAGTAGGCGATATTGTGTCCACTCACCAACCCGCCATAAACGAACTGCTGGCAAAGCACACTCTTTCCAGTGTCGTTCTCACCCTCTACAAGGGTGAGAGAACCGAGCGGTATTCCACCACCGAGTCTCTTGTCTATTTCAGAGTTTCCGCTCGAAAGGATGTTTTTCTTCTTTTCCTCCTCCAATTCCTTCAGACTTTCAACCATACAACCACCTCGTCATGGAATTGAAAAATCAAATCTGTCACAAACCGCGTTTGGTGTACAAACAAGCAGGACGTAACTACCGTTAGCAAGCGGCTGCGTGAGGGATGAGTCGAGCTTTGCAACCTCGCACGGGTCAAATATGCCCGGATTGATTAGTTCCTTAACTATAGTGTAGCTGGTGGAGTTGAGGTAAAACGCCACCATTTCACCGGTGTCAGTTTTGCCATAAAGTATCGCATCAAACTCCGAGAAGTCTGGATACTTCTCATCCCCTGTGTTCTTGAAGTAGGCTGTAATTGTATTGGTGGAGTTATCGTAGCTTACGTTAAGGATGTTCATATCACTTCTGAGCTTTTTGACAGCCATCTGTACCGCCTCTTTGTAATTTTCAATCGAGTATTCTGCAATGGTTGTGGATCCGGCAAGGAAGGTGTAAGCCACTGCGACGATTATTGCTGTGACCATTATAGCCGCAACAACCGTATCAAAGCCCATCTGCATCACCACGAGAAGTAGTCGGTTGCTTTAACTCCATTGTAAAGGACAAATGTCAGCATGTACTCATCCTGCGGCATCTGGTTTGTGTTTATGTTTTCAATGGAAACTCTCAAGGTCTCTCCCTTTTCCCAGTAGTTGTCCCCGTCCCCGTTCTCTATTGCGAAAGATACGCTGGAATCTGAGGGTGTGAAGTGCAGGTAAGCGGAATTTGAGGTTAGGAATATGTCGCTCATTCGAATTAAGTCTGTATCCAGCCTCGTACTGCCGGTATTCTTCACCCAGAAGTAAACGTTAACACTCGTCTCGTCGCTGACAACCTTAACGAAAATTATTTCCATGTCCGTCTCAACTTTCTCGTTGAGATTTCCAGAAACGGATGTATAGGAGTGAGCTAAATCTTTAACTGCGGGTAAAATAACCATTATGGCAGCAGTAACTGCTACCACTGTGGCTATCATCAGAATCGATGTGGATATCACCTCCCTTGCCATCGTAATACCTCAACGCAGCCGCTCTCACGGCCTCACAGCCTCTTTTCCAGTATTAACCAGAGTAGCTTTGAATCCATACTAGTATCAGTGGGATTCATCAGCTTGTGTAGTCTGTAGAGCTCAAGCAGCATGTCCTCGAATCCATCGTTCAAAGCAATAAGCTCTGCAACCTTGCAGACAAAATCCCTCGCATCATCAGATATGTAACCTGCAGAGGCGAACAGTTCGAGCATCAGTCTGAGCGAGTCAAGGGTGTACTTTTCCAGCATTCCTTTGACCCACTCCATGAGGTTGAACAGTGTTACAATATCGTACTTTGTGAAGAGCTCCGGCTCTTTCTTTCTCGCCATTAAAGGTTCGGTTACCGCTTTCTCCTCTTTGACCTCAGAAACTTTAACATCCTCAATCTGACTGCTCACACTACCACCTTCTTCGCCTTTTTCGGGCATCACCTCCTTACCATACTCTAGATTGCTCAAATTATCGACAAAATCCTCCTCCTCACTAATTCCAGGTTCTTCTGGCTTTTTCTCCTCAGACTTTTCGGGTTCCTCAGGCTCAGGCTCTGGAGGCTTTGGTTCAGGAATTTGAGCGGGAACGACCTGTATCTGCTGAACTGGTGGTTGCTGCATCGCTGGCAAAGCTCCCTCTGCAAGGTTCTGAAGGTTCTGGAACGGATTTTCGAGGTTGTTCAGCGTCTCCCTCAAATCGAGCAGCAGCTTCTTCACTGAACCCTTAAGAACGTCGACCTCTTTCTCAAGCTTTTCAATTCTGCTCTCTGGTGTGTCAGCTTCGGCACTTGCCAGAATCTCGTCAATTGCTGCCTGATCGACCTCCATGGAATCACCTCAAAAAAATTAAAAAAATTGAACTACTTGAGCAGCACCATCACATCGTCGATGGCCGGTGGAGCCTTGAGTTCGATTGGATAGCTGGCACCGATTGGTGGCTTGACTTCAATTATGAAGTTCGTGTTCGGCGTTATGCTGAAGCCTGAGAGATTAACCTGGATTTCCGCTTTTTCGAACTCCTCGAGGTAGTCATCTGGGTTGCTGCCTTGGAGACTGTATATCCAGTACACTCCGTATTTGCTCGCAGTATAGTTTGCTGCAGCAGAAGCTGATGTCGTGGACTTGTTGTAATAGAATTCTTTCATCTCGCCTGTCGAAGGAATGATCACTGATATTACAGTCTTATTTAGATCTATTGGCTGTCCACCGGCGGCAAGCTGCAGAGTAAATGTGGTATTCATCACTTTGTCCTGACTCGTGTCACCCCTCGCAACAACACTACCAACAATCTCCATACTGCTCGTAGCTTGCTTAACACCGGTGTGCACAGTCTCCTGACCCTTCTGGGTTGCGAAGAAACCAGCACCAAGCAGCACGTAGCTGAACACTGCCGCAACTGTAACAAACGCTATCAGCACGATGGCAGCTTCAAGACCCGTGAAACCCTTCTCATTTTTAACAAATCTGCGCAACATCTCGCATCACCTCAGACGAAATCGAGTTTATTGAAGCTCGGAGGCATCTGTTTCGTTATTGTCAGCGGTGCACCGATTGGTGGGCGGACTTCAATGGTTATTTCGTCGTTGGGCTGTATCTTGCCAATACCATTCCAAGGAGCAGCTTCAGTCAGGCTGGTAAATCCATTCCAAAGTGTTGTGTTATCGTTAACAGCAAGAATGAGCTTGTATTTCTCGTTGACTTCAACAGTGTTGTCATTATCACCAACAACTCCAACATACCACCATGCTCTTGGAACTATCAGGGTTCCATCCTTAGTACCTCCTTCGACAACAACCCCCATCATTGGAACCTTGTGACCATTTGATGTGTCGTTGAGGTATACTGTTATTATTCTTTTGACTGTTCCGTTGACAACTTCTTGTGTACCATCTTTAACTAGCAAATGTGCTCCTACCATAACCTTTCCATCGATTTCGCTTATAGTATGGTCAGTTGCATCGGTATCGTTCACTATACATCCATCTGTTAGGTCTGTTGAGTCATTAACTGAAACATTCTCACCAACACTGAGCGGCTTGAAGAACACTTGCTTGTATCCGTTCGCAGTTGTTATGGCAACCGACGTCTTTTCAAGGTCAACAGGTGTACCACCAGCGGTTTGTGTCACATAAAAGCTTATGACACTCACTTCACCTTGTGAACCGGTTTTACCACCATGCTCTTCGGCTGAATCAAGATAGATGTACTGCCCATCCAGCGTAAGGCTGCTCGAAGCCTGCTTAACTCCGGTATCAACGACCTTCTTCGACTTCTGTGTGGTGTAGAAACCCGCTCCCAGCATGACGTAGCTGAACACTGCTGCGACCACTACGAACGCTATCAGCACTATCGCCGCTTCAAGCCCTGTAAATCCCTTTCCGTCCCTTCTTAATTTCCCAATTCTATCCCTCACCATTCCATCACCTCACACCTTCCTCAAGCTTAAAACAGACATTGACAATATATAAGAATTTTCTTATATGTTGAAATTACTTTTTTCTAAGTTGAAATTTCCTTTATGAAATTTCAGAAGAGTAAGTGAGCAAGTTGAGCTTTTTACTTCTTTGAAGTTCGAATTTCGTATTTTACGTAAATATGTGGGTCTGGAATCAGCTCCATTGGGGGGTAAAAGCAATTTTTAACGTTATTTAACGGATTTATTTTTTATTTTTTCTAACATTTTTCTAACCTCAGCTACTCCTTTGTCTCAAGCCTAACAATTCCCTCTCCTCTAGAACCCTTGGTATCTTATGATCAAAAACGTATCTCTCCTGCTTTTTCCGGGTTGTTTATCAGAGTAACCTTCTCTGCCTCACAAACTCTCTCGAAATCGGTATCCAGAGATGCCAGATACTTTATTCCGTAGTATTTGCATGTTGCGAGGATTAAAGCATCGTTCGGAAGGAGGTTGTAATTGAGCATGAGTTCCTCAGCAATTGAAACGGTTTCGGCACCCACTTCAAACATCGCAAGTGAATTGAGCATTAAGAAAAGTTCCCTCATCCGAGATTTTCCAGCGTATTTAATAAATAGGTAGGTAACCTCGCTAAACACAATAGGATTTATTATGAACAACGCCTCTTTTTCCTTTAAAACCTCGATAATCCTGACTGCTGAATCATTACCCTTAAGTGATTCAACAAGAATGGAACTATCTAAGAAAATTCTGCTCATAGGCTTCTATTTTTAGCTCCTTCCATGATTTATCTGTTTTCAGCGCTCCCTTTAGTGCGCTCATAAGTTCAAAGAATCTATCCCTTTTGTTGAAGAACTTGGCAGTTTCCTCAACAGCTTTTCTGAATGCTTTTTCAGCGTGATCGGGAACAGACACTTTAATCGTAACTTCCCCCATGAGTCTATGTTGTTCTGAAATACTATATAACTTATCCCATGACCTCAAAAAGGTAATCTACAAAAAATAACGAACATTTCTTATCTCCTCTAATGTTTTTGTAGGCTCCCTCAATTTTCCCCGTCTTCCCCCTGAGCTCCTCAAGCTTAGCGTAGAATCTCTTAGTCACTCTTTTCGTTTCTTTGATCTCCACTCTAACAACTTCTCCCTCTCTTAATTTAACTTTCTTGAGAGGCTTAAAAACGCCATCACGGTAAACCAACATCTGAGAGAACTTCCCTAGTTTGTTTGTAAATTTGGATGTGTTAGAGAGTCCGTTCAAGGTTGTGTAAAGCACTCTAAAGTCAGCTTATCAAGCTCATAATGCACGATAACAATGCACTGCTCTGCAAGAAGGGAGAGGGGGGATAGGGAGAGCTTCAGGGATGCGTACTTCTCCACGATTTCCTCCTGCTCCTCAGTAAGTCCCTCATGGTCGCCTAGGATGAAGAGGGGGTTTGACGGCAGCTCTGCTTTGCTTATGTTGACACCATCTTCCTTAAGGTAGATTAAGGAATAGTTTTTGCTGAGCTCTTCGAGCAGCTCTTTGAGCCCTTTTTTCGATATGTAAACGCCCGAATGCACCTTCTTCCACCTTTTGTCGCACTCAACGGTTAAGGCCTTTCTTATGTGTCCAGCAATATTCCTCTCGTCTGGGGACATCCTCTTCACTTCGTTGCCTTTAACCAGCACTACCTTCGGTGGTTCGGGTGGTCCGAGGAGGAGAAGGTATACTTCCACATCCTTCCTTATGCCGTGTGAAATGAATAGGGCTTGGGAAGTGCACCTGCAGAGAACGTCCATTCTTCCCGCCCCGGGCAGGTCGTTAAGGCTGAAGGGCTTTGTAACAGCTTTGTTACCCACGACAAGAAATCCCCTCAGAAAACCACCCCCGACAGGGTAAAGTAGAAAAGGTATATGAGCACAGTCAAGCCCGCAAGTTTTCTGATAAGCTGAAAGTTAGCCTTAACATACTTTCCCCCTACTTTGACCACAACTCCAACAGTTAGACCCATACCAAGTCCATAGGAAAGCATTACGAGCGGGTTCTCTGAAAGCAGTGTCTGGCTGATGGCGATGCCCGCAAACGGAAATATGCAAGGAAGCCACAGAAAAGCTAGGAACATTCCGAAGAAGAATGATGGTAAGCTCTGGATTTTCCAGGAAAATCTTGAGGTCGCCCGCGAGGCGAAGAGTGAAACTCTCTCTTCAAGCTCGTCTGAGAGGAGCATTATCGCGAAGAGGAGAAGGAAAAGCATGGCAGCAGTCCTGAATACGCCGAAAAATAGCGATGCTATATAGCCGGTTACCAGCATGCTAAAGGTCAGGCCGGCAACAATAAGGAAAGCATCCAACGCTCTCCCTCTAGAGCCTGCGAAAATCAGAGGGATTACGGGAAGGACGCACGGAGAGAAGATGGACAGAATGCCGAGTGCAAAAGCCATCAGCAACTCAAGCATAAAAATAGAAAAAGAAATAGTATATTTAAATTCATCTTCTGTAAACTTCGCCGATATCCAGCTCAATTTTCTCGCTTATTAAGTCCACAACTTCTCCGATAACCGCAAGCAACCTGTTGTAGGATTCAATGAACCTTACAACACTTTCTCTCGCATTAAGCTTTGACTGCAACTCGGTAAGCTCACCCAGCAAATCCTGATCATACTCTCCAGAGAGCTGCTTCGTCACAAAATCCTGCTGCTTCTGCTGGAACTCTACAAGCAGCTCCTGCGCAACCTCATCCTCTTTAAGAAGCTTCTCGTTTTCGAGAAACTCCTGATATTCTCCCAAACCCTTTATGCCTTCAGCCAGCTCAATGGCCTTAGCCTTAATTCCTTCATCCAACATTCAAATCACCCTTTTTAAATTTCTCAACCTCTTTTTCAGGACTATATTAATGTTTCCCTTAAACAAATGCCTTCTCCTTTCTCTGAAGCATTCTCACCGCACCCATCTTTACAAGCTCAACTGCATTTGCGATTTCGTAAAGGTCTTCTCTGCTCTTACTTCTGATTCTGAGCTTTCTCCCGAAGTTCGTGTGCATGTCGAGCAGGTAAGACCTCGTAACAAACCACCAGTAGAGGAGGAGCAAGGAAACGAAAAGAAACGCGGTTGGTATGACGAAAAACATTAAGGCTGATGAAAAACTTCCAACACCAAATTCCAGTCCTAGAAGGTACATTATAGCCGAACTAACGAGAAGAATCGCTCCTCCTATGAGGAATCCCCACCTGTTCTCCTTCTTGATTTCAACCATCTGTATTCCTGAAATGTAGAGGAGCTTTGCATCTCCGTTGCTTCTGAACATTATTCTGCTTTCTGTTATCTTTACATTCCCCCTCTTTACCTTCAGGTCGTCGTCAACTTCGTAAACCTCTGTCTCAAACAGTATTCTCTCTGGGGTCGTTAATTCCATGTGTAGAAATGGATTGATAGCTAAAATAATTTTTCTCACAAAAATGAAATTACAGCATGGATTGCAAAAAATGTTAAATTTATTTTGGTGGAGATACACACATGAAAATAACTTGGCTTGGACATGCGGCTTTCTTGCTGGAAGGTAGAGCGAAGGTTTTGATTGACCCGTTTCTGACTGGCAACCCCAACGCACCTGTAAAGCCCGAAGAGGTTGAGGCGGACTACATTCTCGTAACCCACGGACACGGAGACCATCTCGGAGATGCTGTAGAGATTGCAAAGAAAAACAACGCTCCGATAATCTGCATCCACGAGCTTTCGAGAATTCTTGCAAAATACGATGTCGAGACGATGGGTATGAACATGGGTGGAACTGCCAGAACGGGAAGCATTGCGGTAACGATGGTTCCTGCGTGGCATTCGGCGGATGTTGAGGACGAGAAGGGGAACATAATTAGTGCCGGTCTGCCAGCAGGGTTTGTTGTTTCAATGGACGGCGTTAGGGTTTACCACACCGGCGACACGGATGTTTTTCTGGATATGCAGCTAATCGGAGAGCTCCACAAGCCTGACGTTATGCTTGTTCCCATCGGAGATTACTACACAATGGGTATAGCGGGAGCGGTAAAGGCACTGGAACTCGTCAAGCCTAAGGTGGCGATACCGATGCACTACAACACCTTCCCGCTGGTTGAGAAAGACCCTGAAGACTTCAGAAAGGCTGTGAAGGCTAAAGGGCTCGATGTTGAGGTTGTCATACTGAAGCCGGGAGAGAGTTACGAGTACAACAAATAATCTTCATTTCTTTTTTATAACCAGTATGCATAGCACCGACGTGTCCGAATAAGCATCAAACAACATAAATAATTGAACAACTATCTACCATCTTTTATGGTGACGGCGGATATAGCAGAAAATAACCTTGTTGAGTTGCTGAAAGAGTTTGACATCTTTGAGAGGAACAAAGTGTCCATAGAAATAAAACTTGCAGCAATAGCAATGTACAT
>JAPDIW010000035.1 GCA_029259415.1 Archaeoglobi archaeon | reverse complement strand
TTTTTCTTTTTTAATCCTTTTATCGAGCTCTTCTGCTGGCATATGCTGCACAACTTCGTAGATTCGCTTCCTACCCATGTATTTTGTTGTTTTGTTTTAGTATAAATAGTTTTGCTCAAGACCATAATTTTATCGTAGGTATATAAACTCCAGACACACCTACACCTATCAGTAGCCTCCCAAAAACTGCCACCTCAAATGTGGGTGATAATGCAAACAGCAATGTGCCAATAAAGGCAATTAACGTGAATACAGTCGTTACTAATCTCGGCCCTTTAACGTCCGAGAGATAACCCACGGGAATCTGCATCAATCCATAGGGGTAAAAATAGGCAGAGGACAGAACGCCCACAGCTAGGGCGGTTACGGCAAACTCCTCCATCAGCGTGGTTGCAAGAACAGCCGGAGAGGTTCGGTGGAAATATACGAAGAAGTAAATCAAAGCCATTACTCCGAATACAATCCACCGGTACCTGTAAGTCTTCACCTATGCTAGTAAACGCAATAATATATGAGCTTTTTTCACATTATAGTAAGACTTTTGACCGCCATAATGTCCAATTCATATTTGTTATGGATCCGAAAATTCTTGCCAAGGAAAGTGATAAAAACCCAAGACATTTCTCCTAGGCTTCAAAATTGTTAAAAAAAGAGAAAATGGGTAAGACTCAGGATTTTGATATAGCTTTCTCGTTCCCGTTTGAAATGTCTGAAGAGCTTGTCGAGGGTTTGAAGGAGACGCATAAAA
Organism: Archaeoglobi archaeon; assembly: GCA_029259415.1. GTDB lineage: Archaea > Halobacteriota > Archaeoglobi > Archaeoglobales > Archaeoglobaceae > Archaeoglobus. Next base: position 26,106 of record JAPDIW010000035.1, on the reverse strand, counting down.
GAGACACCAGATACTGATTCCATCAACAGGCCTGAGACCCGCTGCCGGTCGGTAAAAAATGAGAAGTTCTGAATAAATCTACAATCCAAGAAAGTCGTCCATGGTGTAAAATCCCGGTTTATCAACGCCTGCAATCCACTTTGCCGCCTTAACAGCTCCCATCGCGAAGCACTCCCTGCTCATAGCTCTGTGAGTGAGCTCAACCCTCTCCCCATTTCCGAGGAAGTAGACGGTGTGCTCCCCAACGACGTCTCCACCTCTCACACCGAAAACTCCAATTTCATTCTCTCTCGGAGAGATGCCCTCTCTGCACGTCTTCAGCTCAGCCTCCACTCCCTTCTCTTCCTTCACCTTCCTGATTATTTCGGCAATTTTCAATGCAGTCCCGCTTGGAGAGTCCCTCTTGTGTCTGTGGTGAATTTCGACAATCTCGGCATCCCACTCGTAAAGCATTGAAGCAGCGTATTCAACAATTTTCCAGAAGACGTTAACGCCGAGACTGAAATTTGGAGAGATAATCATGGGAACCCTCTTCGCCAGCTCAGCAAGCCTTTTCCTCTCTTCCTCGGTAAAACCAGTGGTTCCCATGACAACTCTCACACCCTTCTCAGCAGCAATTTCCGCGTTCTTTATCGCTGCCTCTGCAGTCGTGAAGTCAATCAGGACATCCGCATCAAGCTTCGTAATATCATCCTGAACTGGAACACCGATTTTTCCAACTCCCGCAAGCTCACCAGCATCCTTTCCAACTTCACTAATGTCAAAGGCCTGAACTACTTCTAACCCTTCCAGAACGGCGTTTTTAACTACAAGTCTGCCCATTCTGCCCGCTGCACCGGAAACAGCAACTCGCATAAAGTAAATTGTGAGGGAGTATATAAAACATGCAGCTAAATCAGTTCAAGATTCTTGAGAACCTGCCTGACCTTCTCCGTTTTTTCCTCGGAGAGCTCCACTAAGGGTAGCCTTGGCTTCCCCGCTGCTAGACCCATGAGTTCGAGCGCCTTCTTCACAGGGATCGGATTTGTGTCGATAAAAAGCACATCGAAAAGCGGAGTTAGCTTGTGATGTATTTCCACTGCCTTCTTCATGTCTCCCTTCTTGAACGCTTCGTACATCTCTTTCATAAGGTGCGGAGCAACGTTAGCAGCGACGCTGATAACTCCTGTCCCTCCGAGACAGAGAATAGGCAGCGTGAGGAAGTCGTCGCCGGAAAGGAGAGCAAAGTCGTCGGGAGTTGTTCTTATGATTTCTGATATCTGCTTGAGGTTTCCGCTCGCCTCCTTTATCGCCACGATGTTGTCGATTTCCGCCAGCCTTCTAACAAGCTCTGGAGTCGTGTTTATGCCGGTTCTGCTAGGAACGTTGTAAACGATGATGGGGATTGAAACTTCAGACGCGACGGTCTTGTAGTGCTGGTAAAGCCCCTCCTGATTCGGTTTGTTGTAGTAAGGCGTTACGAGCATCGCTGCATCTGCCCCGGCCTTCTCAACCTCTTTTGCGAGGTACAATGCCTCTCTTGTCGAGTTGGAACCTGCACCGCCGATAACGGGAAGCTTTGATGTCTCTGCAACATACCTTACAACCTCGATGTGCTCCTCGTAGCTCAGCGTTGCAGCTTCTCCAGTAGTTCCTGCTGGAACGAGTGCGTTGACATGCTTTTCAAGGTAGTCCAGATTTCTCGCGATCCCCTCGTAGTCGACGCTGAAGTCCTCCTTGAAAGGCGTTACCATTGCGGGAATAACGCCTTCAAACATTGACCAACCCTCTGTTTACCTTCCTCGTGATGTAGCCAGCAACTCTATTCCTTACGGTCTTGCTCTGAATGTTGGTAAGCTCCGCAACAAGCCTCTTGTTCTCGTCGAAGTTTCCTGTGAACACTTCCGGATACTTCTTCAACAATTCCCTCGCGATAACCTTGATATATGCAGGTTTAACCGTGCCCATGGCCTGATGGCAACCCGGCAATATTTAACGTTTGCCTCCCTTTGAAAACAGCCTTCTACTCAAAACCTTTCCGGCTGTGTATGTAGCAAGAAATCCGGCGGTGAACATGAAAACCTTGGTGTAGTCAATTTCACCAACATTCATCGAAACGGGTTGGGTTGGATTCGATGAGGATGTTTCTGGAGTTTTTTCAGTTGTTACAGTAGTAATAATTTCAGTTGGTGTTATAGTTGTATTGGCTGAAACACTTTCCGAGGCAGAAATGTTGACGTTAATGGTGCTATTCTCCTCCTCTCCCTCTATAACTACCACGTAAGCATCGTTAGTTGTAACAGCAACGTAATCTCCACTTCCATCGTAAATTCCGGCATTCTTAACTCTCAACCAGCACTCTCCCGGTTGCTGAGCCCTGACCTTTACTTCCGCAAGCAGGCTTGTGCTCGGTTTGTCCATACTGTAGGCGCTGATTTTGAGATAGTCGGGATGCAGAGACTTCTCAAGCGGCTTGAACTCATCCGGCATTTTTACAGATTCGATTTTCACACATTTTCCTGAGATAAACAGAGTGAAATCGTACGATGATAGCTTCATTTCCTCGTCAATGAGAATCTTAAAAGTAAGATTAGTGCCATTAAAAATTTCAGCCTTTGATGGCTGAACGTACATTTTAACACTTTTCTCTTCCTCTTTAACGATCCAGACATCCTTCTTTTGAAGGATGTCATCATCAGCCTGTATCATCCTCGAAAAGCTGTTGTCTGGAGGGAGGTCATAGTAGTTCTTTGCCAAGTCTGAGATTGATAAGGTTGAGGTTTTGGAGGTGTCTCTCACATAAACTGTGTACTTGCCCGCTTCCAGTCCGGCAGTCTCGAACTGTACCTTTGCTTTTCCGTCCTCGTCAAGGTAAGCCTTCTTGTACATTACGGAGTTTTTACCGGCAAGCACAACCAGTATCCCGTCATATTCTGCCTCACCAATTCTGTTTGAACTGATGCTAACAGTTAACGGTTCTCCAGCTTCTATTTTGTCTGGGGCAGAGAACTCAAGCTCTGGTTCGACAATCGAGACAGATATTCTCTTTGAGTCCCATACCTTCCCGCCATATTCAAGTTTTAAGTCAACAACATACTCTCCGGGTTTTATGGTATCAGCGATGTCTCCTGTTCTCTCATACATTTCCCTCAGATTCAGGTCAAACTTTGCTGAGTAGATGTTTTCCTGCTCCTCAAAATCAGCAGTTTTTTCGTAGTACAGCTCGGCGTTGTTTCCGTAAAACCTGAGCTTCAACTTCGCCGGATTTGCACTCTCCACCAGCACCTCCAGCTCGGTTCTGCTCTGGTAAACAAGCTCTTTCAGCTCAAACTCTGTTATTTTCGGTCTGATAACTTTGAAGTCTTCTACATGCTCTTCCGGCTCCGTGTCGTCAATCACCACCTTCAAATGGTAAGTTCCCTCATCCCAGTCTTCCGGAATTGTGAAAGTCCACTCTTCCCCGCATTTCTCGTAAATATCCTCTCCCTCATCAACGTGGCAGAGCAACTCACCATCATTCTCCCCCACAACAGCGATATCAACTGACCGATTTACGTCCAGATAAACCTGAAATCTAATCTGGTCGCCGAGATTTACACTCTCCTTGTCGATAAAGATGTTTACTTCTGCCGCAAAGGCAGGAGAAATTACAAGGATCAAAACGATAGCAAAGGCCAGCCACCTCACGCAATGAGTTCCGTAGACCAATCTTAAAATTTTCTTTCAAAAAAGAAATTACCAAGGCCTATGCATCGAGTATAAGCTTATTAAAAGCGTTTTACATTTCCTTGCTATCCTACACTCGGCAACGCAATGACCGAAAATTTAAAATTTAGTATATCCTCACTTCTTAAAAAGGAGGTAAAGCGAGAAGATGTCGGAAATTTGCCCTGTTTGCGGACTGCCGAAAGATTTGTGCATTTGCGAGGAAGTTGCGAAGGAGCAGCAGTTTATAGTGATTAAGACGGGCAAGCGGAGATATGGTAAAGAGGTCACCATCATTGAGGGAATAGACAAGGGAGAGATAAACCTAGAAGAGCTGGCAAAGTTTTTGAAGTCAAAGCTGGCGTGCGGTGGTACTGTTAAGAACGGCGTGATTGAGCTTCAGGGCAATCACGTAAACAGGGTTAAGGAGCTTCTGATAAAGAAGGGGTTCAATCCTGAGAGGATAAAGACCTAGAGGCGTAATCCATTATTTTTCTCATTATTTCAAGATTAGCCTCTTTTTCTTTCAGCCTTAGCTCGAAGATTTTCTCCCTGCACACCATGTAGGCGTCGAAGGCGGTAAAGATTATTTCTTCAAACGTTTTGGCGAATTTCAACCTTTCCTCTGTTCTAAGATTTAGCTCATCAGCCATAAAATCCCTCAGATCGCAAAAGAGCCTTATGCTGTCTCCCGGTCCAAAGTTCCTATCGGTAGCAAGAAAGCGCATCACATCATCTACCGCATCGCTCAAATCAGCCTCTTTCCCCTCGTAAAGGCTCAAAGCCCCATCGACTATTTTCTCTGCTGCTTCCTGGAGAAAGCTGACCACCTCAAAGACCGGCTTTACGGGGTAGTTTACAAGGAGCTTATCAACCCACCACTCAACCACTTTTTTCCTGTCCATATTCTTCTGACTGTCGGGCACCATAAGAAGATAACCTTTTAAGTTGCATTCTGCACTGCATGCACATGAGCGAGATCATGGAGATGCTGATTCGCAGAGGATATCTCTGGCAGTCTTTTGAGATATACGGAGGAATGGCAGGTTTTATTGATTACGCTCCTCTTGGTAACAACCTGAGAAGAAAGATTGAGAATATCTGGAGAAGGTACTTTGTGATTAACGAAAGAGCTGCGGAAATCGACACTCCAACGATAGGGATAGAAGAGGTCTTCATCGCCTCAGGACACGCTACATCCTTTACCGATGTGGCAATTGAGTGCGAAAGTTGCGGGAGGGTTTACAGAGCAGACCACTACGTCAAGGAGAAGCTCGGAATCGAGGTGGATGAGACGGTTGAGGCAGTTAAGGAAGTCATGGACGTTTACGAGTTGAAATGTGAGTGTGGTGGGAAATTTAAAGACCCCGCTCCGATGAACCTGATGTTCTCCACAACCATCGGCCCCGGAAGGGGGAAGAAAGGCTATCTCCGCCCCGAAACGGCTCAGGGGATGTTTGTTGACTTCAAAAGGCTGGCGAACTTCTTCAGAGAGAAGCTTCCATTTGGTGTGGCTCAAATTGGTAGAGCATACAGAAACGAAATCAGCCCAAGACAGGGCGTGATAAGGTTAAGGGAGTTTAATCAGGCTGAGCTGGAGTTTTTCGTTCATCCTGGAGAGAAGAAGCATCCGAACTTCAGCCTTTACGCCAACGATGTTGTAAAGCTGGTTGATAAATTTGACAATGAGCACGAAATTAGTCTTGAGGAAGCGGTTGAGAAAGGCATTATAGCAAACCAGATTCTTGCCTACTTCATCGGAAAAACAAGACGTTTTCTGCTGGAAATAGGCATAAAAGACGAAAAGCTGAGGTTCAGGCAGCACAAAGATGACGAGAGAGCTCACTACGCAACAGACTGCTGGGATGCTGAAGTCCTGACCAGCTACGGATGGATTGAGATTGTCGGAATTGCAGACAGAACAGACTACGACCTGAAGAGGCACAGCAAGTACAGCGGCGAAGATTTAAGCGTGTTCGTGCCATACGATGAACCGGTAAAGGTTAGAAAGAGAAAAATCGTTCCGATTCTGAGCAAACTTGGCCCTGTTTTCAGGCAGAAGGCCAAGAAGGTCGCTGAAGCTCTTGAGTCCTTAAACGTTGAATCAGAACCGGAAGAAGTGGAGGTAGAGGTGGATGGAGAGAAGATAAAAGTGACAAAGGAGTTCTTTGAAGTTCAGGATGTCGAGGAAGAGGTTGTGGGAGAAAAGGTTATCCCGCACGTTATCGAACCATCCTTCGGGCTGGATAGAATCACATACTCAGTTCTTGAGCATTCATTCGGCAAAGATGTTGTCGACGGGGAAGAGAGGAGAGTTCTAAGGCTGAAGAGGTGGGTTAGTCCGATAGAGGTTGCAGTCTTACCACTTCTTTCCAGAGAACCCTTCGAGTCGAAGGCGATGGAAATTGTTCATACTCTCAGAGAAAATGGAATTTTCACGGATTATGACGATTCGGGGAGCATAGGAAGGAGGTACAGGCGATATGACGAAATAGGGACTCCATTCTGCATCACCGTTGATCACCAGACGTTTGAAGATGATACGGTAACGATCAGAGACAGAGATACCACTGCTCAGGTTAGAGTTGAAGTTTCCAAACTTCCAGAAATACTAAAAGAGTTGCTGAGAAGTGAGAGGGACATAACGGAGTTCGGAGAAGTATTCAGGCAGGTGTAAGCTTTGCTAGTCCTCTCAGGAGGGACTGGGACACCAAAACTCCTTCAGGGACTAAAGGAGGTAGCTGACTTCTGGGTTGTTGTAAACACAGCCGAGGATGTGTGGGTGTCTGGAAACAAAATCTGCCCCGACATAGACTCTGTTATCTATGCTCTTGCTGAAGTTATCGACGATGGAAAGTGGTGGGGGATAAAAGGAGATACATTCATCACACATGAAAGGCTGAAGGCCCTTGGGTTCGATGAGGGTATGATGATTGGTGATTTGGACAGAGCAACGCACATTCTGCGGAGCGAGGTTCTTAGGGCCGGAAAATCTCTATGTGATGCCACAAAGGCTGTTGCGAACGCTTACGGAGTAAATCATGAGATATTTCCGATGTGTGAAGAAGAAGTTTCGACTATCGTTGTTACAGATGAGGGGGAGATGCACTTTCAGGAGTTCTGGGTTGTCAGGAAGGGTGAGCCGGAGGTCAAAGACGTTTACTTTAAAGGCGTAGAGAGGGCAAAAATCCCGGAAGAGGTTAAGATGAGGCTGGAAAAGGAAGATGAGGTTCTTATCGGTCCGAGCAATCCAATCACAAGCATTATGCCGATTTTGAGTGTTGAAGACTTCAGGAAAAAGTTGAGAGATAAGAAGGTCGTTGCCATCTCGCCTATCATCGGAAAAACTCCAGTAAGCGGTCCTGCAGGGAAGCTGATGAGGGCGAAGGGCTACGAAGTATCGCCAAAAGGTGTGGCGGACGTTTACGCGGACTTTCTCGACCTTCTTGTGGTTGATGAATCGGATGAAGGCGTGGTCGAGAACAGTGTCGCAACGAACACGATAATGAAAAGCAAAGAGGATGCCATAAGGCTCGCAGAGTTTGTAGTAAGGCTTTTTGACAGATTATGACTGATAAACTATGATTCTGATAAACGCTGCAGAAATCAGAAAGTTCTTGGAAACCCTCCCATATCCGGCACACTGTATTTACTGCGAGGGTATTGACGAGAAGGCTGAGAATCCTGTCCACCATCCGAGCTACGAAGTCACTCCATCCTGCAATCTGAGGTGCATTTTCTGCTACTCAAGAATTGCAGAACTGAAGGGTACAGCACCAAAACCCGGCTACTACGGCTCGCTGAATCCAAAAGCAATCACGATCTCTCAATACGGCGAGCCATTCGTGGTTGGGACTGAGAAAGTTGTAAAAATCATCAGGAAGCTGAGGGAAAGGTTTGGAGAGGTTAGGATTGACATCCAGACAAACGGAACCCTCCTCGATCCCGAAATTCTCGGAAGTGAGGCGGACATAGTAATGATCAGTCTCGACGCGGGAAGCAGGGAGAGCTATGTGGAGATCGCGGGCAGAGACTACTTCAAAAAAGTTGTTGAAAATATAGAGAGAATGTCAGAGCAAACTTACACCGCTGTCAGAACAGTTTTCATGCCCGGCGTTAACGACTACGAGCTTGAGAGGATTGCGGAGATTGCCTCAAATGCTGACGAGTTTTTCCTTCAGCCAATCTCCATCTACAGAGAGAACACCGAGCTTATGAGAAGGCTTGACGTTGAGAGGGCTGAGAGCCTCGGAGAGTACATCAAAACTGCCTACAGGCTTTCAGAAATTGCAGAAGTCAGAATACCGGGATGTCTGCTCCTGAACATGCGCTGGTTTTTGAAAGAATACGATGTAGGAGATCTTTTGCTTGTAAGAAGGGATGCTTTCGGAAGCGTGCCGATAATGCAGAGAGACTGGCAATTCAGCTTCGATTAAACTTATTTTCCCCCAACCCTATTTAACGTTATGAAGTTTGCTGCCGTGAGCGATACGCATGACAATCTGGCTGCTGTAAGAGAGCTTGTTGAAGCTTTGAAGAAGGAGAAGCTGGACTTCGTTGTGCATGCGGGTGATGTAATCGCTCCATTCTCCCTGAAAGAGTTTGAGAAGCTAGAGGTGAAGCTTTACATTGCTTTCGGGAACAACGATGGGGATAGAAGGATTCTGACAGAAACAGCAAATCGAAACGGCTGGGAGATCGGAGATATTGTTGAATTTCCTGGTGGTGTTGTTTACCACGGCACGGACAGCAGAATACTGGAGATACTGAAGAAGCTCGACACACTCGTCGTTTTTGGTCACACCCATGAAGCTTTGAAGTCTGAAAACCTCTTAAATCCGGGAGAAGTCTGCGGATACCTTACTGGCAGGAAAACGTATGCCATTATCGAGGATGGTGAAATCAGCATAGTGGAGCTTTAGGGCTAAAGTTAAAAAACTGCCAATTGGTGTTAGTCCATGCGAGTTTACACTGCTGACATAAAGCCCGAAATGGAAGGTCAGAAGGTCAAGTTGTACGGATGGGTTCACGAAATTCGCGATCTTGGCGGATTGGTTTTTCTACTGCTCAGGGATAGAGAAGGCATCGTTCAGATCACCCTGCCAAGAAAGTTCGTAAGCAAGCAAGTTTTCAAGCTCGCCAAGAAGATTAGGAGAGAGAGCGTTATTGCAGTGGTTGGAGAAGTCAGGAGAGAGGAGAAAGCTCCGGGAGGAGTTGAGATAATTCCCGAATCCATAGAGGTTCTCAACGAAGCCGATGCACCTCTTCCTCTCGAAGTTACTGAGAAGGTTCCGGCAGAGCTTGACACACGCCTTGACCACCGCTTTATGGATTTGAGGAGGCCCAGAGTACAGGCAATTTTCCGAATAAGACATCAGGTGCTGCAGACTGTAAGAGAATTCCTATCAAATGAAGGTTTCATAGAAGTTCACACGCCGAAAATCGTCTCAACAGCAACAGAAGGTGGTACTGACCTTTTCCCGATCAGCTACTTCGAGAAAGAGGCTTTCCTCAACCAGAGCCCACAGCTTTACAAGCAGGTTCTTATGGCCGCGGGTTTTGAGAAAGTATTTGAGGTAGGCCCCATATTCAGGGCAGAGGAGCACAACACAACCCGCCACCTCAACGAGGCGATATCCATCGACATTGAGATGAGCTTTACCGACCACAACGGTGTGATGGATATTCTGGAGAGGCTCGTTCACAAAGTCTATGTTGATGTTGCTGAAAAATGCGAGCGCTACTTAAACTGGCTTGAAATAAGTCTTGAAATTCCCGAACTGCCCTTCCAGAGGATAACATACGATGAGGCGAGAGAAATTGCCGCAAGGAAGGGCGAAGAGATCCCGTGGGGTGAGGACTTGAGCACCAACGCGTTAAAGCTCGTCGGAGAGGAGATTGGAGGGCTGTACTTCATCACTGACTGGCCCACAGAATCAAAGCCGTTCTACGCAATGCCCTACGAAGACAGACCTGAGATCAGCAAGAGCTTCGATTTGATGCACGACTGGCTTGAGCTTTCGAGTGGGGCGCAGAGAATCCACCTCTACGACATGCTGGTGGAGAGCATAAAGTCCAAGGGATTAGAGCCTGAGAGCTTCGGTTTCTATCTCGAAGCTTTCCGCTACGGCATGCCGCCCCACGCTGGCTGGGGACTTGGGGCTGAAAGGCTAATCATGTCAATGCTCGGCCTGAAAAATGTGAGGGAGGCGGTTCTGTTTCCGAGGGACAGGCACAGGCTCGTTCCGTAATTGCAGAATTGAACAAATTCCTCAAACCTCTTTGACTTTATTTTTCGAATGATTTAACCAAATTTTATGCCCGCGGTGATTGATGCTGCAAAATGTGATGGGTGTGGACTTTGCATTCCAGAATGTAAGGGCAATGCCATCCACCTCAACGGAAGCAAGGCCTATGTCGATGAGGATGCTTGCATGGAGTGTGGAGCTTGTGTTAGAGCCTGCCCGAACAACGCAATTAGCGTGGAGTGGTAAGGGCACGATAAGATTGATCACTAGATGCAAAGACCTTTAGACATAACAAAGAGAAAACGCTTACTCTAACATTCGCATACGCTTAGGAAGATTAAGGGGAAAATACATCAAAAAATTAAAAAGAGCTTGATCAAACTACCATGGGTGAGTTCCAACAACGACCTGCTTGCCGAAAGTCTCCTCGATCATCTTCTTGATTTTGTTCACATCCTGGTACGGACAGTTGCCCTTCTCGTTCGCGACTACGATGCATTTGCCTATGAACACTGTATCGTAGTCATCCAACCCCTCTATCCATTTGTTGAACAGTTTTATTTTAGGAACGATGTAGCCTGGGCAGCCGCCACAGCCGACCAAGCCCACAATATCGACCTTGTCGAACTTCTCGAACTCGCCCTTACCCTCTCTTGCTGCTGTGAAGCACCTCTGGCAGCCGATGCAATACCTGTCTCTACAGTTATCGCAGCACAAAATAATAGCCTTCACCATTCCGATCACCTCGATAACAAATTTTTGCAATATTACAAAACTTTTTCTACTTATTTCGATTAAAATTTAATTATTAAATCTTAAGGAAGTTCTCGAAATCATTTCAGGTAAGAATTGCTACTCTTGCAACCGTGAGGGGTAAACTGAGAGAACATCCAAATATGATCAAAATCTAAGCCTGAGGGCAACAACGAGTGGTCAGGTTTGAAGGAAATTCCGATGCCTGAAAAACTTATTAAAATTTCAATCCTTTAAAATTTTATGGAAGAGTATGAGGAAATTCTCAGCATTGTCGGTTCTGCTCCGTGGTACAGGCTTACTGGCATGATCCCCAAGTTGCTCGGGGACAGAGTCGTTGTGGAGATGGAAATTGACAAAAGCAAGCACATTCAGGCTCTCGGCACAGCTCACGGAGGAGCGATTGCCAGCATTCTCGATTCCGCCATTGGTCTAAATGTCAACAGAGAGGTTGTTAAGACGGGGAAAACTGCAGTAACAGCACAGCTAAACATCCACTACATTCGGCCAGTTACAGAAGGCAAGATTGTGGGCGTAGGAATGCCGGTGCACATAGGTTCTAAGGTCACGGTTGGTTACGGAGAGGTGAGAAATGAGGATGGAGAGCTTGTTGCTACGGGAACGGCAACCTTCTACATAATCGAGAGGAAGTTTAAGGATTGAGTAGCTCTCCCTTTACCTTCTTTAAATATTCCACAATTCCGTCTACAGCCTCCGCAAGAACTTTTGAGTTATCGTACTTCTCGACGATTTCCCTCAGCCTCCCCTTTTCCCAGTCCCTCATTTCTTCAGCCATCTCAACCATTTTCGGGAAGGCTCTGATGATGTTGTCAACAATCGTGATGTCAGCCATTCTGGCTGTTCTGGAGAGAGGGTTCAAGTCGACTGCTATCACCTTCTTTCCGTGCCTTTTCAGAATCTCGCACCTGTCTCCATCCTCCAATGGCACGAGGACAACGTCAGCAATTAGTATTCCCCTGCTGTCAACTATTCTTCTCGCCGATTCAAGGCCTTCAAGCTCTGCATCGCCTGCAGCGAGCACCTCAATTCCATATCTCTCAAGGTAGTTCTTGATTTTCTCGACCCTTTCAGGAGTGTGGTGAAAAACATTGATTTCCACCTTTGCATTTACCAGCTCTGCGAGCTTCTTTGTTTCTTCAGGAACCAGAACTGCAGTATTGCCATTCACTGATATAACCGGATGCTTTGCGAGAAGCATTAAAGCCACTGCAGCTCTTTCAGCTTTTAAAGCAAAATCTCTGGTTTTTTCACCAAGAATGTAATCAAAAGTCTCCCCTCTGCCATGAGCTATCAGCCCCTGCATTGCCGTAACCCCTAATTTAACCCCTTCAACAAGCTTTTCCCTCGTTACCAAGGATGCGTACCTGGGATGACTTTTCGGAATCTTCTTCATCACCCCACCTCAAGGAAGTCTGCAAGCTCTTTTAGGGATTCAAAAACGTAATCTGCGTGATGGATAAAAGACTTTGCCATCTCCTTGTTTCTCTCTGTCAATATCAGAGCCGTTTTTGTTCCAGCAGCTTTCCCCGAAAGGATGTCAAAGAGGAAGTCCCCAACCATCAGAGCCCTTGAAGGTCTGACATCGAACATCCTCAACGCCAGAATGAGCGGTTCGGGAGAAGGTTTTGGCTTTGCATCTTCCCTTCCGATGATGAAGTCGAAGTTGAAGCCAAGCCTTTCAGCCACTATCTCAGCACTCCTTCTGCTGTTCCGCGTAATCACACCCTTTATTACATCAAGCCCGTTAACAAGCTCCACAGCGTAGTAAGCGGGCCTTGCTTCCATCGCACACCTTAACTCGTAGCCCTCAAGAATTCTGAACATTTTCTGTCTTCTCTGCATATCGCTCTCTTCCATTATCGATTCCAGAATGAACCGTCCCTCAATTCCAAGTTCTTTCCTTATGTCCTCGAAGGGTATGTTAAGCTCGATAAGCGTGCCGTCTAAATCAAAGGCAACAAGCTCAAATTTTGAGGAGCTGTCTGAACTTTCTGGCCTCTTCTGCTGGATTTCTTGAATCATAAATACCCCTCCCAACTATAATACCGTCAGCATACTTTACAGCCTCCAGACTGCCCTTCTGAGCACCTATTCCGGGGCAAAGAATTTCCATGTCGGCAGCAACTCTCCTTATCTCCTTCAGCCTCTCAATTCTTGTAGAAGGAGCTATAAGACCGCTGCATCCAACTTCTCTAGCCTTTTCAACGATTTTCAGCGAGACGGCACTCATGAACTCCTCCCCTCCGGGACTGCTGAGTTCTGTCACAACGTAAACCTTCCCCCCATACTCTTCAGCAACTCCGCAAACTTCTTTAAGCGTATCGCTGCCAACAAAGCCGTGTGCAATCACCGACTCCGCTGAATTCTCAAAGGCAATTTTCGCTATCAGGGAACTCGTGTATGGGATGTCTGCAATCTTGAAATCCGCAATAACGGGTTTAATTTTGGAGAGCTTCCTTATCACATCTATACCGGCCGAGAGAACAAGGGGATAGTTGACCTTTATTCTGTCAACATACTCCTCAACATTTCTCGCTATTTCAAGAGCTTTTTCTTCATCGAGAACGTCAAGGGCCAGTATTAGCTGTTTCATCTGGGAATGTTGAATGTGGGTAAAAATTACTTTTCCCTGGGAGCAACAACTTTATACCGTTCTGCACGACCATGCATAATGGTTAGGGAGAAGGGTTTCTGGAAGAGGGAGAGGGTTGATGAGGCTCTCAACAGGTTGCTTGGGAAGATTAAGGTCCTTGGTACCGAATATGTTAACGTTTACAACTTCAACGGCCGTGTTTTGGCCGAAGATATCGTTGCGGGTTTCGACATTCCGCGATTTGACAGGGCGGCGATGGATGGCTATGCTGTAAGGGCTGAGGACACGTTTGGTGCTTCTGTCAATAATCCAATCATGCTCGAGCTTGCCGGCAGTGTGGAGATTGGAGAGACGCCTGAGGTAGGAGTGGAGCCGGGAAAAGCTGTCAGGATAATGACCGGAGCGATGATGCCTAAGGGTGCAAATGCGGTAGTTATGCTTGAGCACACGAGGATAAATGGCAACTTGATTGAAGTCTTGAAGGCCGTGACACCAATGAAAAACGTTTCGAGGAGAGGGGAGGATATAAAAGAGGGCGAGGTTGTCCTGAGAAGGGGGGAGATTCTCCAGCCTCAGGATGCAGGGGTGATTGCATCACTTGGCATTGACAAAGTCAGGGTTTACCGGAAACCTAAAGTGGCAGTTATCACCACCGGAAACGAGCTTGTTGAGGTTGGCGAGGCAGTTGAAGGGGCGAAAATATACAACTCCAATAATCCGATGATATGCAACGCCCTTCTTGAATTTGGGTTTGAAGCAATTTCGCTGGGGATTGCGAGAGATTCTGCTGAAGAAATCAGAAACAAAGTCAGTGAAGCGCTAAAGTTTGATGCAGTTGTGATAACAGGAGGAACTTCTGTTGGCTCCAAGGACCTCGTTCCTGAAGTTATTGAAGAAATTGGGGAGATAGTGTTTCACGGCGTTTCGATGAAGCCCGGAATGCCAACTGCAGCCGGTGTTGTTGATGGAAAGCCGGTCTTCATGCTCCCAGGCTCGCCGGCGGCAGCTTTGCTTGGCTTTTACACCTTTGCCGTTCCTGCTCTCTACAGGATGATGAACGTGAAAATTATCGCGAGGAAGTGGAGCGGGCAGAGAGGAATTCTGCAGGGAAGGGTTCCGTCTGAAACAGGAGTGAGAGGAAACGTCAGGGTTTTCTGGCAGGATGGAAAAGTTTATCCCATAAGGATTTCGGGGTCGGGAGTTCTCAGCTCATTTGTCAGGGCTAATGCTCTGCTTGTGGTTCCTGAGGAGAGAGAAGGTTACGAGGAGGGTGAGGAGGTAGAGGTTACGCTTTTGAGGGATGTAACAGAGGTGTTCGAATGAGGAAGGTTTTCAGAGATGTTGTGACGATTGACGAAGCACGGAATCTGCTCTTCAAATACTTCTCTCCACAAAGAACAGTCGAGACTGTTCCGCTTTACCTTGCCGTAAATAGAGTTCTCGCAAATGATGTTTATGCTCTCACCGACGTCCCACCTTTCGACAGGGCAACAATGGACGGCTACGCTGTCAGGGCTGAGGACACGTTTACCGCTGAAGAAGACAATCCAGTTAGTTTGAAAGTCACGGGAGTGATTGAGGCTGGAAAAAAGCCAGAAGTAGAGGTCAGCAGAGGAGAAGCTGTTGAAATAGCCACAGGAGCTATGATGCCGAAGGGTGCAAACGCTGTGGTAATGGTCGAGTACACAAGGAAGAGAGGAGATGAAATTGAAGTGGTCAAGCCAGTATCTCCCGGAGAGAATGTTATGTACGCAGGAAGCGACATAATGGCGGGAGAGTTAATAGCCAGAGAGGGTTCTAGGCTGACTCACAGAGAAGTCGGTGTTATGGCTGCATGCGGGATAAAAGATGTTGAGGTGTACAGGAAGCCAAGAGTTGCAATAATCTCAACAGGAAATGAGCTGATTAGTCCGGGAGAAAAACTCGTGGAGGGAAAAATATACGATGTCAACTCCTATAGCCTAGCTGCAGCTGTGGAGGAGAATGGAGGGGAAGCGATTTTAATTGGCGTTGCAAGAGATAATGAAGCGGAGATGCGCAGAATGATTGACAAAGCTCTCAGAGAAACCGACATCGTTATTACGAGCGGGAGCACCTCTGCGGGAGCAGGAGACGTGATGTACCGCATTCTGGATGAGTTCAATCCGGGTGTCATAGTTCACGGCATCGCCATAAAGCCAGGAAAACCCGCTATTATAGCTGTTAACGATTCAAAACCAATTTTCGGATTGCCGGGATATCCCACCTCCGCCATGACAGTTTTCGAAGTTATAGTAGCGCCGATAATAAGAGAGATGGCCGGGATTTCGGAAAGTGAGGTGGCGAGGCTAAAAGCAAGGCTTGCTTTGAAGGTTTTCTCGACAGAGGGGAGAAGGGAATACCTTCCAGTAAACGTTGTCGAGGGTGTCGAGGGTTACTCAGCCTACCCCGTCAGCGGCTCCTACAGCGGAGCCGTTACCGCCTTTGCCTTCACAGACGGCTTTGTTGAGATTCCCGAGAACGTTGTCATGCTCGAAGAAGGGGAAGAGGTTGAGGTTAAGCTCTTCAGCCATCTCAGACCTGCGGATTTGATGATAATAGGAAGCCATTGTATTGGAGTGGACATTCTTCTGTCAATTCTGCGAGAAAAAGGGCCTTACATGAGCAAGGTTATAAACGTCGGCTCCACAGGTGGGATTCTTGCCGTAAAGAGGGGTGAAGCGGATATTGCCGGCACTCACCTGCTTGACGAGAGCGGAGTTTACAATGAGCCGATTGTAAGAAAATACGGGCTAAGGAATGTGTTGCTGGTTAAAGGCTACTTGAGGGAGCAGGGGTTGATAGTTGCAAGGGGTAACCCCAAGAGAATTAGAGGCTTTGAAGACCTGCTGAGAGAGGATGTGGCATTCATCAACCGCAACCGGGGCAGTGGGACGAGGATTTTGACGGACATGTATCTCAGGGAGGTTGCCGAAAAGAGGGGTGTGAGTTTTCAGGAACTCACTGCTTCAATCAAGGGATATACAGTTGAGGCGAAAACGCACACTTCCGTTGCGGTTGCTGTGGCAAGCGGGAAGGCTGACGTTGGAGTAGGGATAAAGAGCGTTGCAGTGAACTACGGCCTAGATTTCATACCGCTGAGAAGCGAGGAGTACGATTTCCTGATAAGGAGAGACAGGATGGAAAAGGAGGCTGTGAGGGATTTTCTGGAGTGTCTGACTTCGGAGGAGTTTGCCAGCAGGCTTCAGAAAGTTGATGGTCTGAAGGTATACGAAAGGACTGGAGAAGTGGTGGAAATCGACTAATAACCAAAGTCTTTTCTGCCTAATCTCAATCCGAATCTCTTCTCTTATCATCTGAAAATGCTAAACTAAGTTACTTCCAAAATACTTCGAGAGAATCTACTGTATAAAACGCCTAATTTTAGAGAAAATTTAGAGCAACAAATAATTCATTCAAGCATCTTCTCCAAATTTTCGATCTCCTCTATCATCCTGGACTTTAATTTCCTCAAAACGTTTATCGGACTTTCAGCCTTGTAAACGTAACCGATCCATCCCTTTTTTACCATCTCCCTCTTTACAATCCCTTTCTGACTCAAATCCTTCAGCCTGTCTCTCACGAATCTTGCAGATAAATCCAGCTCCTTTGCTATCTCACTAACCCTCATCTCTCCCTTTTCCAAAAGCAGGGAGTATATCTTTGCATCTGACGGCTTGAACCTCAGCTTTTCCAAGACCTTCTCGATGTCAAGTATTACGTTCCTCATGGAACTCACCATCTAAAACCTTGAAGTAAACATCTTCTATTCTTTTCGCCACGACATTCCACGAGTATTCCTTCTCAACAAACTTCCTCCCCTCTCTCCCAAGCTGGCATATTCTGTCTGGATTTGAAAGAAGGTTCGCTACGACTTTTGGAAACTCCCACAGATTTGTAGCCACTCCACCACTTTTAATTATTTTCGGTAAAGCTCCGGCTCTTGTTGCAACCACAGGGGTGGCGCAGGCGAGAGATTCGATTGCCGTTATACCGAAGGACTCCATTGTTAGGGACGGCATGAGGAACAGGTCTGCGTGGTTGTAGAGTTCTGGGAGATTTGCATCTGGAACGAAGCCCAGAACTCTGACTTTTTTGCATAAGCTACCTTGAAGCCTCAGTAACGGCAGCATGAACATCTCGTCCTTCCCCGCTATGATCAGTTCAGCATCGTACTCCTTCAGACACCTGAAAAGCAGAGGGGTCAAGAGCTGTACGCCCTTTCTTGCGGAAAGTCTACCGACATACAGCAGGGCTTTGCTCTGCTCGCTACCCTTCATTGGCCTGAATTTTTCCACGTCAACTCCGTTGGGAATTACAACGACATCTTTGGACGTAAAGTTGGAGATGAACCTCTTTGCTTCATCACTTACTGCTATTATCGCGCTGGCATCGTTTAGATATTTGAAGCCTAGTTTGAGCAATTTCCAGAAGTAACTGTCGTGCAAAGGTGCGATCGAATGATTCGTAATGACTGCAGGTATCCTCATTTTCTTGGCCAACTTCAACGCCTTGAACGTTAGAGGTGTGAAGGCGTGATGTATGTGCACTATGTCAGGTCTTACGTTCATGCTTTCAATGGTGTTGCTCAGAATGACCTCGTGCCTCAAAAACCTGCTTAGCTCAGTCATGTGCGTATTTACTCCTCCAGTTCTCCCGTAGAATTCGCTTAGCATCAAGACCCTCATGCTGTCTCACCTTACATATGAACTCATTAGTTCCCACATATGAACCGAAAAGAACATATACTTTATAATCCTTTCGAAGTATGGTGAGAACATGAGGGAGATAAGGGTCAGAATCCCAACTCCAGATGACATCATCTGCGGAGAGTTTGGAAAGCACGTGCTGAAAGCGTACAAGGAATTTCTGCTTGCCGTGACGAGCACTCTTAACAGGCAGGTTGAGAGAATAGAAGAGCTTGAAAGACGTTTCGAAGAGAAAAGAGTGTGATTTCTGGCGATAAAAATGATAGATATCGTAAGCAGACTGTTCAAACCGAACATAGAGAAGCTGGTGGCGAGATGGGACGTTGACGGACTGATAAACGCCTTGAATCACAGAGATTACAAAACCAGAAAGAGAGCAGCAGAAGCTCTTGGAGAGATGAGGGCCAGGGAGTCTGTGGATGCACTAATCAAAACCCTGAAAGATGAGAATTCTGAGGTCAGAAAAGCTGCCGCTTATGCTCTCGGCAGAATTGGAGATGAAAGAGCGGTAAAGCCACTTGTTGAGGCTTTAAGGGATGAAAGCCTTGACGTCAGAATTGAGGCGGCAAAAGCTCTCAAGGAGGTAGGTTACAGAAGAGCTGCAGAACTGCCAAATCTCGTGTCTGATGTGCTAAGCATTTCTAGGGATGAGGCTTTCAGAATTCTGGAAAATATCAGAACAGGAAAATTTGACTTTCTCAGGAGGTGAGGGTATGAATCCTGTCACGCTGTTCAGTCTGATAGCTGCCAATCCTTTATCCAAGAGAGCAATAAAAAAGCTTCTTGAAAAAGATGGTGAGACTACAAGGCTGGATAAACTGCTGAAAGCTTACGCATACGGAGAAGATGTGGATGGGGAGTTTAAGGTTCTCCGCCGCCTGATAAATGCTGGCCTGAAAGCGTTTGGGGGTAAAGAAGATGAGCTGAAGGAGAAGCTGAGAGACGCTTACTGGAGGAGAGGATTTGCGAGCGTTTTGCGGGGCATCGCTGACTTCGGAGTTCGCAAACCCTTCGTTCCGGGGGCGCCGTTCCTTGTTGTCTGGGATCTAACCTACGCCTGCAACCTTCGCTGCCAGCACTGCTACTCCACTGCCGGAAAGCCGTGGAAAGATGAGCTGAACACGGAGGAAGCTTTAAAGGCTGTGGATGTGCTTGCCGAGGCTGGGGTTACGGCTCTGGCATTCAGCGGTGGAGAACCTTTAATCAGAAAAGATTTCTTCGAGATAGCGAGTTATGCATCAAGGAAGGGCATGTTTGTCGCTGTGGCAACAAATGGCACGATGATAACGAGGGATGTTGCGGAGAGGATGAAGGAGTGCGGTATCGGCTTCGTTCAGATAAGTCTCGATGGCAAAAAAGAGACGCATGAGCGGTTTAGAGGAATTAAGGGTATTTACGACAGGGTTATTGAGGGAATAAAGAATGCGAGAGATGCCGGGCTAATAACGTGTATCTCCACAACCGCGACAAGGCTAAACTTACACGACGTTCCCGAGATAATGGATCTGGCTGAAGAGCTCGGTGTTGAGTGGTTCATGCTCTACAATTTCATTCCTACCGGTAGAGGTAGCTTTGAGCTCGATCTGACACCGGAGGAAAAGGAAGAGTTGTTGAGAGAGCTGTGGAGGAGGTTGAAGACAACTGGAATAAACTTCATGTCCACCGCCCCCTATTACGCGAGAATAGCCTTGCAGGAGGAGAGTGAAGTCGTCCCAACCCACTTCTACAATCCAAAGCTTGAAGGGAGGCTGAGGAGTCTTGCCGAATTCATAGGTGGTTGCGGATGCGGTAGATTTTACGTTGCAATGAAGGCCAATGGTGATATTGAGCCATGCGTCTTCTTCCCTTTGAAGCTTGCGAACATCAAAGAATTCACCAGCGGTGAGGACTTTCTGGGGTTCTGGAGGGAAAACGAGGTTCTCGAAAAATTGAGGAATAAGGACGAGATTGAGGTTTGCGGGAAGTGCAGGTACAGATACGTTTGTGGTGGTTGTAGGGCGAGGGCGTATGCCTACTTCAAGGACTACATGAAACCGGATCCTGGATGTAAGGTTGCCGTCAAGATAATCGAGAGGTGATTTTATGGAGGAGGCGATTGGCAAATTTCTTGGGGATGAGGTTGCTCGGTTTGTAGCAAGAAAGTTTGGTAATGATTTTGATGGGCTCAGAATGTCCATAGAGTACTTGTTTTCTTGGGAGAGAGATTTCAGAATGGACGTTGAGGGGCACGCGATCGTATCATCTGGACTGTGTCCGGTAAAGCGGTTTTATCCAAAGTACTGCGAGAAAGGGTGTGTGGCGTTTGCGGAAAAATTTGCCGAACACTTTAAGGCAAAGGTTGAGAGGGTATCGACCGAGCCGTGCACCTTCAGGTTTACGCTGAAGGAGTATGATGAGGAGGAGTGAGGCTTCATCAAAACCTGAAGTGATTCTAACAGCTCCCGCTACTGAGATGAGCACACACCACGGAAAGGAGTTCATGGGTTTCGGCACCTGCACACCCACAGGTGTGATGCCAAACTGGCTGGTGAAGTTCTTCTTTTATCCGAAGGTGAGGTGCAAGAAGGGTATTGCAAAGTTTGCTCCATACGGGCTGAGGAAAATTGAGTCGGTTTTGATTGAGAAGGGGTTTAATGTTGCCACCGTCCATCCTTACGACATCGGGAGGTACTTGCGGTACGCAAAGGTTGTCGGGATATCGGTCATGGATCCACTCGGATTCGGTCCAGCAAGCATGACCTTTGCATCCATTCTTGGGGGCACTCCCACAACGAAGGTGGAGTTCATAAGTTTGATGGAGAAGTTAAAGCCCTTCAAGGGGAAAATAATAGTTGGTGGGCCGGGTGCGTGGCAATTCGAGTGGGATGAGCGCTGGATGGATAACATAGACTGCGTTGTTGTGGGAGAAGGTGAGGAGGTCGTTCCCGATCTGTTCGAGAGGGCTCTGAATGGCGAGGAATTGCCGAAGATCGTTACCAGTAAAGGGGTAGATGTGGAAAGGATACCGGCAATAAAGAATCCTTCAGTAAACGGTTTAGTCGAGGTTTCAAGGGGATGCGGAAGGGGCTGCAGGTTCTGCAGTGAAACTGTGAAGAGGAGGAGGGATATACCCCTCCAAAAAATCGTCGAAGAGGTGGAGTTGAACGTCAGGAGTGGCACGGGAGGCATTCTGCTTCATGCAGAAGATGTCCTGCTCTACGGATGCAACGATCCGAAATTTATCCCGAACGAGGAGAGGGTTCTAAAGCTCTTTCAGGAAGTCAAAAAAGTTACATGGAATATCGGAGTGAGCCACTGCTCGCTATCCGCAGTTGCCTCAAAACCCTCTCTTGTTGAGAGGATAACAGAGCTTCTCGAGGTTGGGGAAAGGCTGCCAATGCTTGGCGTTCAAACCGGACTCGAAACGGGAAGTCCGAGAATTCTTGAGAGATACATGCGTGGAAAAGCCCTCCCGTTCCATCCAAACGAGTGGCGAGAGGTTGTCGAGACTGCCTTTGCTGTTATGCACGATAACCTGTGGATTCCTGCAGCCACTCTACTCATCTGCCTTCCAGAGGAAAGGGATGAGGATGTCATCAAGACCATCGAACTCGTTGAGGATCTCAAGGATTACCGATCGCTGATAGTCCCCCTTGTGTTCATACCGATGGAGGTCTGCTCTTTAAGGGGTGCACCCAAAGCCAACCTCAGAGATGTCCATTGGGAGTTGCTTTACAAGTGCATGGAGCACGACATGCGATGGGTAGATGAGCTGAGTGAATACTATCTTGAAGGCTTCAGGAATGCGATAGTGAAGTTCGGATACAGGACTTTCGCATGGTGGGTCAAGAGGGCATGGAAGAAAAGGAAAGAAGATTTAAAGTTGTATGCTTTTTAGGTCAGCAGTTCTTATAACAGTATCAGGGGCTGTGATTTAGGTTACCTCTTGTTCTCGTTCTGATTATCAATTAAAGCTTGGAAAATTTCGAATCCACCAATTTCTCCTTTTTTCTGGGAAATAAGTTTTGCAGTTATGTACATTCTGGTATCTCCACTCAACCGAACGATTAGAGTTCTTTCTAGTTCAAGCACAAACCTCAACATGTTACCTTAAACGAAACTGTTGTAGAGGCTAGGATCTCACCTTTAGGACCAAGTAATTGAAGTGTAGCATTATCAAACGTTAACCCCTTCGGCAAAAACGCATAAGTGCCTTGGTTGTCAATTCTTTTAAAAAATCCTGCACTTGATGATAAAGTCTTCGTCTCATTTGGGAGAACCGGACACCCACATATATCTCCACCTGATATTAATTCCATGTCGTTTCCAATGATTCTAATTTTTATGTACGCAGGAGCATCACCATCGTTCTTAACGAGTATTCTCACATCGTCGAATAAGCAAGTTTCTTCTCCAGATTTGCTAAAATACCAACTATATACCTTCAGAATTTTGACCTCTGGCCCACGAATGAATATTTTTCTCTCATCGGTTGTTTGTCCGTTATACCTCACTTGAATAACGTCCCATTCATTAAAAATATTTATCTGTCTACCCAAATACAGTCTAATGGGCAGTTCTCGAACGTTTTTAACGGTCTTCGAATCTAGAATGCCGCCATACTCATCAAGAAGGTAAACTGTTATCGGTAACTTCTTGAAAGATACATTTACAAGAATATAGGGCCCCATAGAATCTCCACTAATTTTGTAATCCATTATCTCAGCAATTTTTTGACTCGGAACTGGATTATTCTTGGTTACAGGCGTTTCATTTGAGATACTGGTCGTATCTTTCTGAATACAGCCTCCGATGGTGATGATTAAGGTTACAGCTAAAATATACAAGCTCAACTTTTTGACTGTTATTTCTATACCCATGTAAATGATTTTAATCCTTGAAGAAGATATACTTTGCGTCTCATTAAACCGACCTATCCTAACAACATTCCCTCACCACATTGAAGTAGGACATGAACATCCTGCAGAACCTGTTCCAGCACTCCAAAGCTCTTCTCCATCTTGCACTTTTCTCCCTCTTCCTGAAGTTATTTATATAGTTACATCCATATTTGGACATCATTCGGAACCCCTCAAAAGCAATACATAAAGTAGTAAAAGTAAAGAAATAGCAACGTTTAGGTGGGTGAAAACCTTGAAAATCCAGATATACGGTGCTGGAATGGCCGGTAGCTACCTTTACGTGCTTCTCAGCCAAGAGTTCGAAGTGGGAATTAAAGATGTGAGGTCGAAACCGGACTGCAGGTGTGCATGGGGAATTGCTTACAGACAGGCGAAGGAGTTATACAGAGCTATCGGAGTGAATCTGGACGAGTATTTCTTGGTTAGGCCAAGACGTGCGATAGCGAACGGAATAGAGTTCAGGAACAGGAATATAGTCATCTTTGACAGGAAGAGGTTGCTTGAAGACCTGTGGGATCAAATCGAGTTCAGGGAGATAGAAGCCGATCTGAAGGTTGACGCTACCGGACACAGCAGAGCGCTGCTTCCGAAGATAGACGGTGGGCTATACCCAACCATTCAGATGATCGAAAAGCATGATGCAGAGGAGAACATTTACGCGTATGCCAGAAGAACTGGCTACGCATGGGCTTTCCCGCTTGGAGATGGTCTGTGGCACGTAGGAGCTGGGGATCTAACCGAAGAAAGGGCGAAGGAGATGATAGAGAAACTCAGGCAAAAGTACGGATTTGAGAAAAAGGATGCAGTATGCACGTGCAGAGCTAAGGTGAGGATGCTTCCCCCATCGAAATGCAGACCCTTTGTCCATGGAAATGTTGTTGGGGTAGGTGAGGCAATTGGATGCGTGAGTGGTTTTGGAGAGGGAAACGCTCCTGCACTGCAGTGTGCAAAGCTTCTTCATCAATGCCTGGTTGAGGACTCGCTTCACGAGTACGAAGAAAGAGTGTTGAGAGAGTTTAGGTGGGTAGAGAGAGAACACGCCTTCGTTGAGAGCGTCCAGAAAGGCAAGACGCTGTCAGCACTTCTGAAAGTTCCCTGGGTAGTTCTAACTGAAAGAAAAAGAAGTGCAGAACTATCCATTGGATCGATAATCTCCGTTCTGAGAAGTCTTGGATCTTAGCTCGTCGAGGAAATGATTATTGAGTTTATGAGCATTTTGAGGAATAAAACGAGGCTCTCATCATAGACGATGATGGAGTACAATTCTTTATTAGCCCTAAAGTTTTCCATCTTTCCTAAGCTTTACCAGATGACTTTCAAGAATAAGTAAATTCGTGAAGGAGGACAACTTCTCTCCAAACAGAGCCTTTCCGAGCTCCTCTCTGCTCTCTACACCCCCTTCAATCGCATTCAAAATATTCCTCTCCCTCTCCTCCAGTATTCTCCTCTCTTCCTCGACCCTCTCGATGCTGGTAACATCACCGTGTGAGGGGAAAAACTTTATCCACATTTAGCCCCTCAAGCTTCGAGAGCGATTCTAGGTAGCCCTCAACTCCTCCACCGCTTGGAGAGTACTAGGCCATTATTTCTCCAAGCAGATCTCCGGAGAAAAGCAACTTTTCACGCTTAATGTAAAGTGCAACGTGTCCTGGCGAGTGTCCGGGAGTTAGTATCGGCTTTATCACGTAATCACCAAAGTTAATTTTCTCCGGTAACTTTGAAGCGTCGACTGGATAAATGGGGCACAATCCCATGAAATACTCTATGAGATCAAAATCAATATTCAGGATTTTCCTGACGGATCGACGTTAAACGGCTCAGATAACAGCTTCGGGCTCCTTGCATATTCAACTTCAATTTCGTGAACGAGCACGTTTTCCTTCAGAAGTCCCGCTGCACCCATGTGGTCTGGATGCGCATGCGTAAGCACAACTGTCGATTTTTTAACTCCCTCCTTCTTCAAGACGCTCTCTATCAGCTTTACCCTTTCCTCAAGACCACATCCTGGATCTATTATCAACGCTTCACCATCAGAAAGCAGGATGTAAGTGTTAGATGATGCTGGCCATTTTGGAGTTTTGGACTTCAGTATTACGAGTCCCTCATAACGAATGACGTTAACCATCATAGCAACGGTTCAGCTGCCTTTTTAAGCTCGCTCCTCCTTCTCTTGAACTCCTCTTTCAACTCCAGAAGTTCTTTGAAGAAGTGCTCCTCAAACCACTCTCTGCTAAGCCACCACTTACCCTCTTTCAGCACACTCAAGTTTTTGTCCAGCTCAGATAAGCAGAGCGGGCATACGATTTTGCCATCAACGTATCTGAACACGGTGTTCAGGCATACCGGGCACTGCCCATCAGCTACATACTTTTCTCCGCTCAGAAGAGATTCTGCTGCGAGGTCGAGCTTTTCAACGTTCTCCTTCTTCGCAACAACTTCAGCTGGCAGAGTCGCATGTATCTCTATGTTTGCGAGAACGTTAAGGCAGAGGGCTCTTGCAAGCATTAAGTGCGTTGCAGACGCCCAACCTCTGCCTTCTGCAAAGCCGTGATGCGTTAGAACCACACATTTCTTTCTGGAAAAAGAGTCCATGTGCTTCAGAGCTAAGAAGGCTCTGTCTAGGAGAGCTTTCAGCTTCGATGTTGCATCCAGGAAGTAGACGGGAGAGGAGATTATCACCGCATCGCTCTCATCGATTTTTGCAAGAATTTCATCAACGTCATCATCGATCTCGCACTCCTTGCCGTAAAGACATGCGTAGCAGGCTTTGCACGGCTCGATCCTCATTTTCGTCAGTCTGAGAATTTCCAGGTCTGCGTTCAGCTTTTTGGCTATGTACTTTGCAGCGAGCTCGCTGTTTCCGTTCTTCCTTTCACTCGCTGTTATGGCGAGAATCTTCATGGTTTGAGTTGTTAAAAAGTTTTTAAGTATTTTCAATTGTGGAATAGAATTTTGGGATTGCTGGTTTTTGTAAGCTGACCATGTGAATCACGTAAGCAAATGCCGTATTATCTCAACGGAGCAAAGATTAACCAGATCGTAGAAAGTTACGCCAAGCTTATGGCTCAAATACTCGATGCAGTTTGATAATACAGCCATAAGCAGAATAAAACCGTTGTTGCTCTTCTCACTTCTCAAATAGTTTCCTTCAAGCTTTAAAATTTGTCCCCTCTGTGCTT
>JAPDIW010000104.1 GCA_029259415.1 Archaeoglobi archaeon | reverse complement strand
TCTCGAGCCGGTGAGAAAGAGATGTTCTCTTTCTGTCCTGCTTACGGGGATGACAATTAAGCTCGGTTTCAGGGAAAAGAAGCTCATTCAGAGGTTGTCAGAGTGGTGATGTGGGGAAGACCCTATATCTAAAATAAAATCCCCTTCTCCTAACATGCTCTATCAGCCTTCTGTAGGTGTCATTAACGCTGAGAGTTTCCGAATCGCCGACCATTATTAACTTTCTTTTCGCCCTAGTCAGTGAGACGTTCAGCCTCCTTAAATCCTCAAGAAATCCTATCTCCTTATTCCGATTACTCCTGACAAAAGATATTACTATTACCTCTTTTTCCTTGCCCTGAAATCCATCCACCGTGCTCGTCTCAACATCGAGCCTTCTCCGAAGTAAATCAACCTGATCGTCGTATGGTGTTATAACTCCTATCCAGCTCTTCTCGACTCCAATCCTTAGCAGTTCATTAACGAGTTTTTCGACAATCCTGCATTCAAGCTCGTTATATCTCGACGTCGAATCTGCAAGTTTCCTTTCCCATTTATCAGAGCATCGAGAGGTGTCAATAAAGACTACTGGCTTGTCAGGATCGAGAACTTGCCAGAAACCGTTTGACTTTGGTCGAATGCCTAACTCCCTGAGCGTAATGTTCTTAACGCTTTCATGGGCTTTTATCCTCCCCCCGTAAAATTCCCGGTTCGGAAATTCCATTATTGCCTCGTTCATCCTATACTGCACTTCAAGAAGCTGTGACTTGTTTGGATATCTTTCAATAAGCATCTCAAAGAGGGTTTTGCTCAGTTCCTGAGCCCTCAAAACAGTTGGAGGTAGCTGTTTGTGGTCTCCAGCCAGAACAAACTTTTTTGCTCTGTTTATCGGAATAAGAACACTCGGAATTGTTGCCTGACTTGCTTCATCTATAACAGCAACGTCGAGAACGTCTTCAAGCAAGAAGGATGAGGAGTTGGTTGAGAGGACAACCTCACTCTCCTCAATTATCTCTTTCACGATTTTCTCTTCCTCTTTCCTCACCTTCTCGTAAAGCTGATCAAGAACTCTTCTGGCTTCAATCCACTCCGCCATAGACCTCATTTTTCTAGTAGAAATCCCTCTTGCTCCTTTGTTTGCCTTGGCGAGCCTAATTATCTCTTCATCACTCAGACCACGCCTCATCTGCGGGGTGGGCTTTGTCAGACTTTCCATGTTTTCTTCGATTCTCTCGATCTCCCTCTTTATTTCCTCAATTTTTTTGTAATCGGCGTGTTTGAGGACGAGGGAGGCGAGAGTGTGCTCCTTGAGCTTCTTTTCCACCCTCGAAGGGTGGCCGATCCTGACTATCTTCATGTCGGAGAGAAGCTCAACGAGGTTGTCCACTGCCGTGTTGCTTTCAGCAGTGACGAGGACCTTGTTATCTTTTTTGACAAGCTGCCTGACAACCTCCGCTATTGTTCTTGTCTTTCCAGTTCCGAAGGGGCCATGAATAAGGAAGAAATCATCAGTGAAAATCGCACAACCAACAGCCCTTAGTTGGGCTTTGTTGAGAGAAGTGTCGAAGGGTGTAAAACCCTCACATTTTACCTCAGAAGGCTCTTCAAACCCAAAAGCGAATTTTAAAGCTCTTTTACCTTTTTCTGTCAAATTCTCTAAGTTCTCGATCCACCTCCGGTATGTGAGGTCGCTCGCATAAAGGTCTATTCTGATGTCTCTCAGAGCCCATTCAGGAACGGATTCAAGAGCAACAACCAGATACCTCTTGCCCTTTTCAGCCACCACCCCCCTTAAATCACTTTTTAGTGGATCTCCTTTGCTTATCAACACTTCATCCCCAACCGAAATTTCAGTCTCTATTGCCCTTCTCCTGCCGTACCTGACGAGCTTGAAACCAAGCTCCTCTCCAACTACTTTCCCTCTCAACCCCAGAACAGCACGCCCCTTCTTTTCTCTCTTCTCCCCACTCAACCGCTTTATCTCATCTACCATTGCAGAAATCTGGGCATCCCTTTCTACCTTTGTCAGCTCGATTAGCCTCTCGATAATCCTTTTCACAGCCTAAGTTAGGAAAGAGGGGTTAATAAGTTAGATTGTCCAGAAAATTGGTAAACCGGTGTAAAAACAGGTTGATGGAAAATTCGGACCCTAGGATGACATGTATTTCTCAATTGTTTCCAGAAGTTTTTTCCTCGTAAATGGTTTTTCAATAATCTCCAGAGCACCGGCATCGAGAAGCTCCTGCCCCCTTCTTTTTGCGTAGGCTGTTATACCAATAATCCTTGCATTGGGGTCGAACTTCTTTATTTCCTTGGTAGCTTCAACACCAT
The DNA here is from genome assembly GCA_029259415.1 of Archaeoglobi archaeon. Lineage (GTDB taxonomy): Archaea > Halobacteriota > Archaeoglobi > Archaeoglobales > Archaeoglobaceae > Archaeoglobus. The sequence goes on along the minus strand of JAPDIW010000104.1, from coordinate 24,686 downwards.
CCATGACAGGCATGGCAATGTCCATTAACACAACATCAGGCTTGAACATCTTGTAAATCCTCACAGCTTCCTCCCCGTTTGTGGCGGTGAGTATGGTGTACTTGTCTGAGAGCATCAACTGGATAGCTTCGAGAATTGCTGCATCATCTTCAACAACAAGAACTCTACCCTTCTGCTTCATTTGTCCAGTTTTATCCTCCATCTTTAAAAATTTTACTTTCTCTTGAGAAATTCTATAACGTGCAGGTGAATTCTTCCTGATTATCAGCTTTTGCTAGAGGGACAGTTCTTGACTGGAGCAGGTTAGAGCATATAGCAAGAGAAATCCAAAACGAAAGGAACCTTGAAGATATCAGATACTTTGAAACTCTGGATGGGTTTTGGAGCGCAAAAGATGGTAGAAATAATTTTCAGAAAGACTCAAATGACACAAGGGTTAATAAGTCGAAAACTTTAAAATTAAAGAAGATAGACTTAAGACAGCATAAAATACGAGGTGATAAAATTACAAAGTCAAGGCAGGTAAATTCGTTTTTGTAGTATTATTCAGCTTGTCTATCTTTGGTTGCATTAATACAGGAACAAACAACGCAAATACTGTGCCTACTTCCACACCCAATCCCTCTTCTGAGGTATGGGAAATGAAGGCAGTGTGGAATGTCTCAACCGTTGGAATCCCTTGGATGGATATGAGTCCTGATGGAAGTCTGTCGGCAGTAGTGGATGATGAAGGAGCAATTCTCTATCTCGTTAAACCTGATGGAACGTCAGTGTCTTTTGATCTAAAAAGAAACGATGCAGTGAGACCGATCGTTTCAGGAGTTGCCGTATTGAACGGAAAGGCATACGTGGCGGGTACCTACCAGAACTTTGCGGGTCTGAGGATATATTCCTGGAATGGTCTTGTTAGCGAGGAGAAGCACGGCTGGAGTGGGAGTATTGGCGAAGAGATTGTCCGTTCTCCAAGTGGAAACCATATGTGCTATCGTGCTGATAACAAATTGTTCTGCGACGGTAAAAGAATACAGCTGGATTACAACATTCTGTCTGTCTCTGACTCCGGCCTGGTAGTGCTTTCAACAGGAGACAGGTCAATAGTTCTCGGTGAGGGGCGAGAACTCTTCAGTTTAAATACTAACAGTGCTCTCGCCTACAAAGATAGAGTTCTCGCCAGCGAGGATGGTAAGCTGAGAATTTACTCATCCAACGGAGAACTTCAGGCAGAAAAGGAAGGTTACACCTTTGACCGGACAATCCTTCTGAGATGGACACTTATTCCGTCCGAAAAATACATTTTCTGGCATGAAGCGTTCGAAAACACCCATGTGCTTGCGTGGAATCTCTCGGAGGTCGGAGAACTGCCCGGTTTCCCCTACTTTGCCAATGAAAACTTCGTTGTAACTGGAAAGGATGACGTTCTTCACTGCTACTCTCTAAAAGACCTGCACGAAGTATGGAGTGTAGAGCGGAACGATATTGGGTATGTAAGGCTAAGCGACGATGAAAAAGTTCTTTTAGTTTCTGGAGAGACTGGTGGCTTTTATCTTTATACAGCGGAAAGTATTTCATAGATTTTATTTTTAATTAGTTTTAATTTTGCTGAGTGTTGATGCCTAATCTACATTAGAAGAATGATGAAATACATATGCATAAATAGATACCTGTATAATACATTTGCATAAAAAGAAGACCGTAAAATATATATGCATGACAAGAGTTCAGTTGCCGCGGAGGTGAAATGAATGGAGCGTGTGTTTAGGAACTCGTCCTATCTAAATGCAATGTCCACCACGGGGACGAGAACGAGAGTCAGAGATGTGAACCCGCAGAGCGGAATGTGCCCAATCTGTATCAGAGACTGCCCCTTCCTGTGTGAAATTGGACTTTCGGCCTTCAGGGGTAGAGAAGTACTTTATCCCGACCCCGAGTACTTTGGAGACAGCACGGCTTCGAGCTTAAAGGACTACGGCCTCGACTGGTCGCACTTCAACATACTATCGAGGCTGGTTGGAGCAGAGGGTGTTGAACCAGATCCAGATAAGATGGTGTTCCCGAATGCCAGCGTTGAGAGCACCATTGGCGGAATTAAGGTGAAAATGCCTCTGGCAATAGGTGCATACGGCTCAACGGATGTCGCAAGGAGATACTGGGACGGAATTGCTGTGGGTGCGGCTCTTGCGGGAGTTATACTCATAGTCGGTGAAAATGTATGTGGTGTTGATCCAGCCTCTGAGTTCAAGGATGGTAAGGTTGTAAAGTCTCCCGAGATGGAGAGGAGAATAAAGCTGTTCAAGGAATTCTGGGATGGAAAGTACGGAGATATTGCAGTTCAGACCAACATCGAAGACCAGAGAATTGGTGTGGATGAATACGTGCTGTCGAAGCTTGAAGTGAACATCGTCGAGAGAAAGTGGGGACAGGGAGCAAAGGCAATTGGTGGTGAAATTAGAGTCAACTCACTTGAGAGGGCTATAGAGCTCAAGAAGAGAGGTTATCTTGTACTTCCGGATCCCGAAGACCCTGATGTCCAGGAAGCTTTCAGGGACGGACTTTTCAAGACCTTTGAGAGGCACAGCAGAGTTGGATCACCGCTGAGAAAGGACGTTATCGAGGATGTGGAAAGACTGAGGGAAATGGGAGCGAAGGTTGTCACTATCAAGACAGGTCAGTACCGCCCTGCAGATGTAGCGTGGACGATGAAGGTTGCCTCAGAAGCTAAAGTGGACTACATAACCTTCGACGGCTCTGGAGGCGGAACCGGCATGTCTCCGGTTCCGATGATGAACGAGATGGGTGTTCCAACGGTCTATCTGGAGGCACTGGTGCTTAAGGCTGCCAGAATGCTGAAGGAGCAGGGCAAGTATGTTCCGGACATAAGCATGGCAGGTGGCTTTATAAACGAGACTCAGATATTCAAGGCAATCGCCATGAGTAACTTCGGAGATGGGCCTTTCATAAAGACGGTAACCACTGGCAGGTCACCTCTCACCGCAGTGATGAAAGCCTCATACTTCTGCGAGCTTGCGGAGAAGGGCAAGCTGCCCAAGGAGTTCGCGAGAAGGTATGGAGACTCACCTGAGAAGTTCTTCATACTTGCGGACGAGCTGAAGGCCAAGTACGGAGACAAGGTGGGCAAGGAAATCCCGTGGACGGCTGTAGGGCTTTACACGTATATTGAAAGAATGAAAGACGGATTGAAGCAGCTTCTGGCAGGAGCGAGGAAGTTCAGATTGGACCTCATTGACAGGTCGGATCTCGCAGCCCTCGATCCTCTTGCCTCTGAAGTTACAGGAATCCCAATGATGCACGAGGTTGATAAGGCTCTCTTCGACGTCATCATGGGCTTGGACGGGGAAGACATGGATACAATATATAAATACTTCTAAATTTTTTCTTTTTGGTTTTGCTTTTATGTAAACCTATTAACAACAATCCAATTCCCTTAAAAACTCACAGAACGCTACCCTAACAATTTTCTCTCCGTCGTAGTACTTTACTGGCTTTCTCACATCCCTGAACCTTGACCGTAAATCAGAAATGTCATCACCAAGCTTTTTGAGAGCAATTATCGCATAAGCTGTAAACTCCTCGTCTTCTATTTCATCAATCTTCTCTCTAAGCTTCTTAACTGGATTGGGATAAGCATCTTTCACGATTTCAGCCAGCCTCCCAATTCCGTATGCGACATATTTCCTCTCAACCTCCCAGTCGTCCAGAAGGGAGACGTACTTGTTTTTAAAGCCTTCAAAAACATCCGGGTTGCTTCTCCCTATTTCTGCAATGCCGAGAGGCGCGCCGACACAGTAAGCACCGCTCTCATCGTTAAGATGCCAGAACAGCCTTAAAATCAGGTTTCTTGCCTTTTCCCCCTTTACTTTCCTTCCAAGAACCTCTGCAGCTTTAAACCTCAGAATTTCCTCTGGATGGTACAAAAAAGAAATGAACTTTGAAGGCTTAAGTTCCTCAAGATTCATTTGTTCTTGAAGTATACGGTTGCTGTTCTCGGAGTCTTCCCCTTCTTGATCAGGTGGTAATCTGCATAGGTGAGAACCTCTGTATCCTTAACAACTTCGGCATCGACAACTTCCCCAATGAAAAGCGTGTGAGTGCCGACATCACACTCCTTGACAACCTTTGCCTCAATAACAGCTACAGCATGCTCTGTAACCAGCGGGACTCCGGTTTTTCCAGTTTTATACCCTATGCCCTCAAACTTGTCGAACTCACTGCTCTTCCTGAATCCAAACCTTCCAATGAACTCCATCGGTGTTTCCAGTTCAAGAATGGTAACTCCAAGAGCCCCGCTTTCCTTCACAGCCTTGTGCGTATCGTTCTCCTTGTTTAGACATGCAGCGATCTGTATAGGCTCGCTGGTAACCTGAAAGACCGTGTTTGCTATCTGCCCAGCCTTCCTACCGTCACTTGCAGAGGTTACGATGTAGAGGCCATAGCTTATCTTGTAAAACGCCGTAATATCCATAATATCACCTAAAAATTAAAGGGAAAGTAAATCTTCGGCTACGTAGTAAGCTTTGGGATGTCCACAGCTCGGACACTTCTCCGGAGGCTCGGTTCCGTAGTGAATGTAACCGCATTCAAGACAGACCCACGCAACTTCCTTATCCCTCTTGAAGTACGTACCGTTTTCAAGCTCTATCAGCAGTCTGCGGTATCTCTTCTCGTGGTGCTCCTCAGCCTTCCCGATTGCTCTAAGCTTGCTTGCAATCTCCCTTAACCCTTCTTTCTCAGCTTCATCCGCGAACTGCGGGTACATCTCTGAATTCTCGTAATGCTCACCCTCGATTGCCGCCTTCAAGTTGTCAACAGTTGTTCCCCAAACAAGTGGGGCCTCAGCCTCAACTTTTATCGCTGCTGCATCACCCCTGAGCTGCTGGATGAGCTTCAGCAAGTTTTCTGCATGCTCCTTCTCATTTTCTGCAGTCTCCAGAAATACCCTCTGGATGAAAACGTAGCCCTCATCTTTCGCCACCTTTGCGTAAAAGGTGTAGCGATTTCTCGCCATACTCTCTCCAATAAACGCCTTAACCAAATTCTCAAGCGTTCCCATACTCTCACCTCCTAATAAGCAAGAATGTCCTTCGAGACGAAGTGGTAGTACATCGCCCCGCAGTTGGGGCAAACTTTAGGTGGCTCCTTACCTTTTTCTGTGTATCCACAAACCAAGCACATCCATTCAACCTCTTCGTCTCTCCGAAACATCTGGTCGTTCTCAATCAGTTCCAGAAGCTTCGCAAACTTTTTCTGATGAGAAGCTTCAACTTTGGTCAGAGTTTTAAACTTCTCAGCTGCTTCCTTAAACCCTTCTTTCTCAGCAGTCTCTGCGGTCGAAGGATAGAATTCCTCAGCCTCCCACTTCTCGCCCTCAACCGCATACTTAAGATTTTCTGCTGTTGTTCCGAACTTTATCGGAGCCTTTACCTCCACCTCAGCCGGTTCGATTTCCAGCTTCTTTATCAGGTTTGCAAATATCTCGGCGTGCTTCTTCTCGTTCTCAATCACTTCTCTGAAGTACTTTGCAACGTAAATGAACTTCTCTGCTTCTGCAATGCTCGAATAAATCTGATACCTGCTTATCGCAAGGCTCTCCCCGATGTAGCCTTTAAGCAGGTTTTTGGGAGTCTCCATGTTCTTCACTCACCCTTCCACAGTCCGTGGACGTTGCAGTATGCTCTGGCCGAGATTTTGTCTGACATTACAGCAAACTCAGCCTTTGGCTCGTCTCCCGGTTTGAGCTGCTTTCTGTGCACGCAGCCGTCATCGATCACTTCGATCCACTCTATGAAGTGCTGTTCCTCCATCGGATGAGCAACACTTCCAACCTTAACGATAACCTTGTCCCCTTCCTTCTCAATCACTGGGACATGCTTCTCCTTGCCCTCATCTGCCGTCTTTTCCTCCAACAACTTCATCGGCTGCCCGCAACAAACAAGCTGCCCTCTTCCAGCATGCACAACTTCCACGATATTCCCACAAACCATGCACTTATACACCTGCATAACTTCCGTCACAAAACCACCTCCTCACCCCTCCTGTGGAGGAGTAAACTGTCTGAGAGAAAGCTCCTTATCGAGGAAAAGCAAACCTCTATTGTCTTCACCTATCAACCTCAGTTTCTCCACTATCTCCAGTGACGAAGCTTCCTCCTCAACCTGCTCCGCAACGTACCACTGAAGGAAGTTGTAGGTTGCGAAGTCCTTTTCATTCATGGCGAGTTCAACAAGCTCGTGAATTCTCTTCGTAACGTTAACTTCATGCTCGTAAACCTGCTCAAAAGCTGCCAGTGGAGAGTTCCAGTTACTTGGAGGCTCATCCACCGCATAAAGCCTTACTCTCCCCCCTCTCTCACTAATAAAATCGAACATTTTCATGGCATGCGTCAGCTCTTCCTGCCACTGAACTCTCATCCAGTTTGAGAAGCCTTTGAGACCAATGGAGTCGAAGTATGCAGCCATAGAGAGATAAAGGTACGCAGAGTAGATCTCTGCATTTATCTGCCTGTTCAAAGCTTCTACCATCTTTTCAGATATTGATGCCAAACTCACCACCCAATTTGACTATTTTAATCAAACTAATTAAATCTTCGCTGTTTTTCCTTCATAAGAAATAACGCTATGGCAAATATAATCTTTTTGTTCGATTTTCGAACTTAAAAATACCAGCCCGGAGGAAAAACAATTTTCCTGGTTGGTCTGAACTGCATAAACTCGACAAAGTCTTTCAGAGCTTTTTTGTCAACTCTTTCGCTCAGCGGTGAGTTTTCCGGATTGCTTTCCCTGCCGAGTGCCCACAGCAAGTCGTCGATTACATCTGGCTCAATACCTGCCTTCTCCGAGACGAGCATCAGAGATTTTTGTGTTTGCTCTCTGAGAATATTCGTTTCTTCATTGCTGAGCATAACTCCGGCGTTTATTTTGCCCATAATTTCCTCAGGAGGACTCAGTATTCCTGAAGAAATTGCAAATCTAACAAGCACGCTGTCAACGGGGAACTTCAGCCTTCCTTTTACGAATCCCTGCCTTTTTAGTATTTTCAGAAGAAGGAAGCTCTTCTTCATCAGAGGATCCTCGTAGGCTTTGAAGGTTTTTAACCTCCTGAGAATGTCCTCAACCAGAAAATCTGAGCTTCTGAGAAGATTCATGAAATCCCCGTCGTAGTACTTCAGCAGATTTTCCGCACAGTCTTTGAGTAGAGAAGCCCTCTCCTCCGGTTTGGCAACAGTTTTTCCCCTGAAGGTAAAAACCCTTCTAACAGACTCGACATCGATATTTATTAGGTTCTTGGCCGTGAAGAACTCTCGCTCTTTCAATTGCTTTTTGCGTGCAAGGTAGAAAAGGAGGTCGGAGCCGTGGTACTTGAAATCCACATCGAATCCGGTTCTGTGGTCGATTGCGACCATGAAGAACACGTAATTTGGGTAAATGAAGTTGTCAGGTTCAGGAAAAAGCTCAGGATTGTCGAAGGTTATTGGCCTATAGTTCATCCTTTTAAGAATTTTCGCAAGCTCCCTCACCCTATCCTCATCTATCACAGAACAACAACGCTAACACTTTTATAAAACTGTATTCCACAAGTGGTGTGCAGATTGTTGAGGAAGACCTTAGGGGCGACGAGGGCGAAATTAAGCTAATACCTGAGACTCTGGATGACCTCTGGCATCTACGCTTCATAATCGAAAAAGGTGATGTGGTTTTTGCCACAACGAAAAGGGCGAGCCAGAGCAGTGACAAGCTGAGAAGCGATAAGGAAATGGTGACGGTTAGGCTTGGAATCGAGGTTGAGAAGGTTGAGTTTCACAAGTTCGCCAATCGCCTCAGAGTTTCGGGGAGAATCGTTGCAGGAATAGAGGAATCTGGATACCACACCTTGAACATCACCACCGGAAAGGAGCTGAGCATAATTAAGAAGTGGAAGCCTGAGCAACTCGAAAGGTTGAGGAAGGCTGTAGAGGACTCAAACCGGCCAGAAATTGTAATGCTGACCATCGAGGAAGGTTATGCGGTTGCAGGAGTTTTGAGGCAGTGGGGAGTGGAGGAAATTTTCGAAGAGCGAATGGGCTACGGAAAGGGAATGGGGGATAACAGGAGAGAGTTCTTCGGGGAGGTTGCTGCCAAGCTTGAGAGCCTTGACTTTAAGTACCTCATTGTTGCCGGCCCGGGATTCGCGAAGAACGATTTCATGGAGTTTCTGAAGGAAAGGTACCCAGAGGTGGCAAAAAATGCGGTTGTGGTGGATGTCTCCTCAGTCGGTTCGAGGGGGTTTATAGAAATCCTCAAAAGGAGAGTTGTTGACAGAATCATAGGAGAAGTGAGGTTTGCAGAGGAGGCGGAGTATATAGACAGGTTGCTTGAGGGCATTGCTAAGGGAGAAAAGGTTGCGTACGGTGTAGATGAGGTTAAGGAGGCGCACAACTACAGAGCGATTGAAGTGTTACTGATTGCGGACGAGTTCCTGCTTGAGGAGAGGGAGAAATGGGACGTTGACAGACTGCTGAGGGAGGTAGAGGAGTCAGGTGGCAAGGTGGTGATAATGAGCACTGAATTTGAGCCGGGAAAGAGGCTGATGAGCCTTGGCGGAATAGCTGCACTGTTGAGATTCAACATAAAAGGTTAAATAAGTAGCGTTTAGGGGAAGGTGAGATATGCGAATCGTGATTGCAGGTGCGGGTGAGGTTGGATACAGTCTTGCAATGTCACTTGCTCCAAGCCACGATGTTATTGTAATAGAAAAGGACATATCTCGATTTGATAGAGTTTCTGAGCTTGATGTAGTTGCCATTAACGGTAATGCTGCAAATATGAAAGTTCTTAAGAATGCAGGAGTTGAGAAGGCTGACGTTTTTCTGGCGGTTACAGGTGATGACGAGGTAAACCTCCTTTCAGGCCTTGCAGCCAGGGAAGTTGGGGCGAAAAGAGTTATCGTGAGGGTCGAAAATCCGGAATACGTTGACAGGCCGATAGTGAAAGACCACCCACTCGGATACGACGTTCTGATTTGTCCTCAGCTTTCTCTCGCGCAGGAAGCAGCCAGAATCATCGGAATTCCGGGAGCAATAGAAGTCGTGACCTTCAGTGGTGGAAAGGTTGAGATGATTGAACTGCAGGTCATGGAGGGTTCGAAGGCAGATGGAAAGACTGTTGCGGAGCTCAACCTTCCACCAAATGTGGTGATAGCTTCAATTTACCGGGATGGTCACATAGAGATCCCACGAGGAGATACGGTTTTGAGAGCTGGAGACAGAGTTGCCATCGTCAGCAAAACTGAGGATGTCGAGATGCTGAAAGGTATCTTCGGCCCTCCTGTAACCAGAAGAGTCACTATTTTTGGTGCCGGCACGATTGGGAGCTATACGGCAAAAATACTGTCAAAGAGCATGATGAGTGTCAAGCTAATAGACTCAAACATAGAGAGGTGTGAAGCACTAAGCAGCGAGCTTGATGGTGTGAGAATAGTCTGCGGTGATGCTACCGACATCGAGTTTCTCATCGATGAGGAGATAGGCAAGTCTGATGCTGTCCTTGCAACAACAGAAAGTGATGAGAAGAACCTGCTGATATCTCTGCTGTCTAAAAATCTGGGTGCTAAGATTGCAATTGCAAAGGTCGAGAAAAGGGAATATGTGAAGCTTTTCGAAGCGGTGGGGGTGGATGTAGCACTCAACCCCAGAAGTGTAACGTATAACGAGGTCTCAAAGCTACTCAGAACGATGCGTATAGAAACTCTGGCTGAGATAGAGGGGACAGCTGTGGTGGAGGTGGTTGTCAGGAACACGAAGCTTCTCGGAAAAGCCCTGAAAGATTTACCGCTTCCAAAGGGCACCATAATAGGGGCAATTGTGAGAGGGGACGAATGTATAATCCCAAGGGGAGAGACCAGAATAGAATACGAGGACAGACTGCTGGTTTTTGCCAGCTGGGATGAGATAGAAAAGGTTGAGGAGATATTCAGATGAACCTCAGGTTAACTGTAAGCATACTCGGAAAATTGCTGATGCTGTTCTCGTTCTCCTTTACTCTGCCGTTGATAGCTGCCTACATCTACGGTGAACCCTACTTTCCGTTTCTGGTTCCCGCAGCACTTTCGCTCTTTGTTGGAGTACTTCTCGGATACGGAATTAAAACTGACACAGAACTGGAATCTTTAAGGCATAAGGAGAGTTTTGCGATAGTGGGGTTGATCTGGCTCCTCATGTCGATTTTTGGGTCGGTACCGTACGTTCTGTTTGGAATCAATGGTGTAGATGCTTTTTTCGAGTCAATGTCCGGTTTCACCACAACTGGTGCTTCAGTTTTGACTCCTGAAGAACTTCCGAAGTCTCTGCTCTTGTGGAGGAGTCTGACGCAATGGATTGGTGGAATGGGCATCATCGTCCTTTTTCTGGCCATCTTCCCTAACGTTGCTAAAAGAAGCACGGTGCTGTTTCAGGCAGAGTATCCAGGAGTGAGTTTGTCGAAGATTAAGCCAAGAATAAGGGACACGGCCTTGTCCCTCTACAAGGTTTATCTTCTCCTGACCGTTGCCGAGATCGCTCTTCTTTACGCTCTAGGCCTCTCTCTGTTCGATGCGGTCAACCACACCTTCACAACTCTTTCCACAGGTGGTTATTCAACGCACTCGGAAAGTATAGCATTCTTCAATGATGTCAGAGTGGAGGCAGTTATAGCCTTCTTTGCCTTTCTCGGCGGTACGAATTTTGCATTGATTTATTTCCTGCTATCAGGAAAACCTGTGATGTTCAAAAACACCGAGTTCAGGAGTTACGTCTTTTTCTTATTGGTGGCATCGGTTTTAATCGCCGCCATCAATCTGGAAAGATACAGCATTTCTGAATCGCTCAGATACTCAATTTTCCAAGCCATCTCAATCATGACCACCACCGGTTTTACTACTGCTGACTTCGACACATGGAGCGACTCAGCGAAGCTGATTCTGCTAATTCTGATGTTCATTGGAGGGTCAAGCGGCTCTACGGGAGGAGGTATAAAAGTTATCAGAATCTATCTTCTCATGAAATACGCAATCCATCAGATTTTGCGAGCTGCAGAGCCGAGAACTGTCAGGGCAGTCAAATTTGAGGGGAAAGCCATTAAAAAGGAAGTTCTCGATGACATTGCGGCATTCTTCGTCCTCTACATTTTAATCTTTGCCATTTCATCGGTTCTCGTATCCCTCTCTGGGTACGATATAGTAACATCCCTCTCCGCAACAGCAGCAACTCTCGGCAATGTTGGGCCAGGTCTTGGCCTGGCGGGAGCTGCGGAGAATTATGCGTCCTTCCCTCAGCCGACCAAAGTTCTGCTATCCCTTAACATGTGGATAGGCAGACTGGAAATCTTTACCGTTGTGTCATTGCTCATACCGACCTTCTGGAGGGAGAGGTGGTAGGGAAGATTGTGGAAATGAAATTGCAACTTTATTTTACTAATTGTCGGAAATATTTCCAAAGTTTTTAATCTTAGTATGTTGGAAAAGGAAAAGTTTTTAAAAAATACTTATAACATTCTATCATGAATGTATTGGGTGTGGAAGGAGAGAACATCAGAGAGGTGGATGTGACTAAAATAAACAGAGTGTGGACGAAATTTTACGATGAGGGCGTTAGGGCAAACATCGATTATCCCGTAATACCAGCATATCGAATTCTGGATGATGCTGCAGCTTCCGACCCTGACAAAATCTGTTTTGAGTTTTTCGGAACGAAGTGGACTTACAAGCAGATGAAAGAGGCTTCAGACAAAGTAGCTAGCTTTCTTTTTGACATTGGCGTAGAGAAGGGCGACAGAATTGTTGTAGCTCTGCCAAACATACCCCACTATGCAATCATCGCCAACGCGATATACAAGGTGGGGGGTATAGTGGTGCAGTGCAACCCGATTTACACGGAGAGAGAAATAAGATACATCGTAAAGAACAGCGGAGCGACGAGGATGTTTGCGTTTGAAGGGATGTATCCAAGAATCAGACCACTGATTGAGGATGGCACACTCGAAATGGTCGTGATTTGCAGAATTGAGGATTTTCTGGGTTTTGTGATGAGCGCTCTTTTCAAAGCTTTCCTGAAGAAGAAGATGGTGGGCAAAATTGATATTGACAGGAGAAAAGAAATTGTTTTCTGGCAGGATGTTTTGAAGTACGAGAAGACGGATAGGAGAGCGGAAATTAACCCAAAAGAGGATGTGGCAATGTTCCAGTACACTGGCGGCACGACGGGCTTTCCTAAAGCAGTGATGCTCACCCACTACAATCTGGTCGTAAATGCTTATCAGGTCGCTGAGTGGGACACCAAAACCACACCAAATGACGTGGCAGTGGGCTGTCTTCCCGTATTCCACGTTTACGGAATGACGATGCTCAACACCTCGGCAGTTTTGAGGATGAAGGTAATTCCGATCCCCGATCCGAGGGATGTTGAGGCCATACTGAAGGCCGTTCACAAATACAAAGCCACAACCTTTACCGGAGTTCCGACGATGTTCATAGCCATGCTCAACCATCCTAAGCTCAGCAAATACAACCTGACTAGCTTAAGAGTTTGTGTCAGCGGTGCAGCTCCTCTTCCTGTTGAGGTTAAGAGGAAATGGGAGGAGATCACGGGAGGCAAGCTTGTTGAAGGTTACGGACTGAGTGAAGCCTCACCTGTGACGCACTGCAACCCGCTTTACGGCCAGAACAAGGCAAGCAGCATAGGTGTGCCCTACCCAGACACATATGCGGTTGTTATTGATGAAGATGGAAACATCCTTCCGCCCGGTGAAGAGGGGGAGCTTGCAGTTTACGGCCCTCAGGTGATGAAGGGCTACTGGATGATGGAAGAGGAGACGGAGAGGACTCTGATTAACGGATGGTTGCTGACAGGGGACATGGCGAAGATGGATGAAGATGGATACTTCTACATCGTTGACAGAAAGAAAGACATGATAGTTGCCGGTGGTTACAACATCTATCCAAGAGAAGTTGAGGAGGTGCTTTTCGAGCATCCTGCTGTTGCTGAAGCTGCTGTTGTTGGTGTTCCTGATCCTTATAGAGGTGAAACAGTCAAAGCATTCGTCGTTCTCAAACCAGAGTATAGAGGAAGGGTTACAGAAAAAGACTTAGACAAGTTCTGCAGGGAAAGGCTGGCAGCATATAAAGTGCCGAGACTCTACGAGTTCAGGAATGAACTGCCGAAATCGCTGGTCGGAAAAGTTCTCAGGAGAGTTCTGAGAGAAGAAGAGGTAGAGAAATTAAAGAAAAAAGGTTAAAGCTTTTCTTTTCTTAAATCTATTATTTGCTTCGTCTCAGGTCCAGTGGATATGAGCGTTACTGGAACCTTGACGTCCTCTTCAACCTGCTCTATGAACTTCTTTGCCTTTGATGTCAGCTTCTCCCACTCCGTAACACCATAACACTCCTTGTCAAGCTTGTCCACACCGGTCAGAGCAACCTGTGTGGCACCGTTAACCATTGCAGAGTAGCGGGCAAACTCTCCGTCCCAGTAGCCTATTCTTCTCCTTCTCCCTGTAACTGTACCGTACTCAACTATTCCGAGCTTCTCAGCCTCCTCCTGAGGCATTTCAGTCGGAAACGGACCTGCTCCAACTCTGGTCGGGAAGCACTTGAACACAACTATGACGTCATCGACTCTTGTTGGCCCTACTCCCACATCTGAGGCTATTGCTGATGCGGTGGTGTCTTTTGAGGTCACATAAGGATAAGTGCCGTAGTAAAGGCTGAGCCCAAAGCCCTGACTCCCCTCTAACAGAACGAACTCACCATTCTCTATCGCCTGGTTCACCTCAAGAGGGACGTCTGTAAGAAAGTCCTTGAGCTCAGGGATGTCTTTCGCCTGCTTCGCAACCCTGTTTACCCTGTCAACGTTTGCCGGCCCACACCCGGTTCCGGTTGTGCCTATCTTCTTGCTCAGATGCTCGCTGCCCTTGTCAGCCTCTATGTGCTTCGGCTCGATGATTGCACACCTGTAGTCGACTCTCGCTCTGTCTGCCACCTTCAAAAGTTCAACCTCCTTCAGAAAGACCTCAGGATTGACAAGAACCCCCGCACCGATGAGGAGCTTCGCGTCCTTGTAAACGAACCCGGACGGAATCATCCTCACTCCAAACTTCTGGCCGTCAATTTCCACTGTATGACCAGCGTTGGGTCCAACTCCGCCTCTTGCAATTATAACAGGCTTGTCACTGTATGCAACGTGAGCGACTATCTTTCCCTTTCCTTCATCTCCCCAGAATCCGCCAACAATTATAGTAGCACCCATAACACTGACATTCTTTCGCAGGTGTTTATTTGGTTTGCGATTTTTATGAGAAAAAGTTTCGGATGAACTAAGGGTTACGGAGATCCTAAAAATAGTAGATGTAAGCTACCTTCCCTTCCACTGCGGCCTCCTTTTCTCCACGAAAGCTGCCATGCCCTCAGCAAAGTCTTCAGTTGGAATTAGCAGCTCAATCTCCTTTCCAGCAAGCTCTAGTGCGTTTCTGAACAACTGCCTTACAGCATTCATCGACCTCTTTATTGACTGAGCAGCCAAGGGGGCGACTCTGCAGACTTTGTCAACGTGCTCTATTCCCACATCTTCCAAGCTGTGCTTTGGAACAACCAAATCAACAAGCCCAAACTCCTTCGCCTCCTTTGCATCCATAATCTCGCCAGTTAGTGCGTAGTAGGCTATTTTCCTGCCGAAAAGAGCGTAGCCAAAGGATGAGGCGAGTGGTGGAATTGCTCCAATCAGCCCCTCCGGGATGGCAAAGCTTGCCTCTTCACTGGCAATTACGATGTCAAAGAACATGTTGAGCTCCATTCCACCTCCAAAGGCGTTTCCATTGACTAGTGAGATAATGGGTTTATCATAGTCGGCGAGTTCAGAGACCAAAGGCATTGCAACGTTTTCGAAGAACTCGACTCCATCTCTGAAGTTCTTCCAGGAGCCCATCACCGCTATGTCGTCTCCCGCACAGAACGCTCTACCCTCTCCGGTTATAATCACAGCCCTGACATCTCTGTCAAGCCTGGCCTTTCTGAATGCGTTAGTCAAACCCACCCACATTTCCTCGTTGAGGGCGTTCAGCTTATCAGGTCTGTTCATCGTAATAACCGCATAGTTGTGCCTCTTCTCGTACTTAACGGGTCCAAACTCTTCAAACTCATAATTCCACTTATAAAATCCTTCACCGGTCTTCTTTCCCAGCTTTCCTGCCTCCTTTAGATCTTTCAGCAGTTCGTCAGGTTCATACTCCTTCAAGCCCGTCTTCCCCTTCCTTGTCTCCAAAACAGACACAACCTTATCTATGCCGTAGCTGTCGGCAAAGTCCAGAATGCCCTTCGGATACCCCATTCCCTTAACCGTAGCTTTGTCAATATCCTCCTTGGTCGCGATTCCGTTTCTTATTAGCCATGCAGCCTCGTTAATGCCCGGAGCAAGCAGGTTTATTGGGTTCACGCTGTACGCAAGGTCTTTTGAAATTCTCGCTCTTGCATAGAAACCGCTGTACTCATAGAACCCCTTTCCGGTCTTCATTCCCAGTCTGCCTTCTGAAACCATTCTCTCCAGCAGTTCTGGCATTTCCACCTCAAAGCCCCTCTTTCTGACCTCATTGAGGACATTGTAAACCGTATCTACTCCACTGAAATCCACAACCTCAAAGAGTCCCATCGGCAAGCCTGCTCTGAATCTTACTGCTGCATCAATCTGCTCTGGCTTGAAGCCTTCTTCAAGCAGCCTTATTGCCTCAACGAACACCCTTATGTTTATTCTGTTGATCAAAAATCCCGGAACGTCTTTCTCCACAAGCACATAATCCATTCCAATCGATTTTGCAAAATCTATCGTTTTTCTGACCGTCTCATCGCTCGTTTCCTTTCCCCTGATTATTTCAACAAGCCTGATTAGAGTGGGAGGGTTGAAGAAGTGAAGTCCAATCACCTTGTCCTTCCTTTTTGTCGCGCTTGCTATGTCTGTTATTGGGATGGTTGAGGTGTTTGTGGCGAGAATGACGTCTTCCCTGCAGTTTTCATCTAACGTTTTGAAAACTTCGTGCTTTACCTCAGTCTTCTCAACAACAGCCTCTATAACAAAATCAGCCTCCTTTGCTGCTTCAGATAACTCTGTCGTAATTTTCAACCTCTTTAAAATTTCATCTGCTCCTTTAATCCTCCCTTTTTGTTCGAGCTTTCTTACACTCCATTCAATCCTCGATAGAGCGTTTTTCAGAATATTCTCATTCACATCGCACAGAATCACTTCATTTCCAGCTAAGGCACAAACTTCAGCAATTCCATGTCCCATGGTGCCAGCGCCAACCACAAGAACCCTCATAATTTCAATAAATAATGATATTATTTAAGACTTTCTAAATTTTGTAGTTTTATTGGGTATAATTTCAATAACAGTAGAATTCAATTTCAAAAATGGAAACTGTGTTGCAAGTTATGAAAGTATGGTGCGCTGGTTGTCCTTAACGGTTTCTCCAACGAACTGAGCCATGGAGTCTATCTTTATTCCGCTCCTCTGCAGCCATTCAAGGAATTTTTCACCCTCAGAAACAAGCTCCTTCAGGTTCTTGTACCTCACAACAACGAGAAGGTTGTAATTTGAGCCAACAAGTTTGTAAATCTTCTCCACAAAGTCAAATCTGGCCAGTCTCTCCGTTATTTTCTTCAACCCCTCGTAATCGTTGTGCACACCCAGTAGCAGAATTCCGATGGTGTCGCATTCTGCTTTCTTATAATCGATTTCCCAGGTCTTTTTTACCTTCTTTACTATCCCCATGTTTTCGAGCATCTTGATTCTGTTGTATGCTGTCTTTTTGGACACCCCAGCATACTCAGCAATTTCTTCGAGGGATAGGCCCTTCGCTATACCTTCCATAATCTTCAGATTTTTTTCATCAATCATTGGGGAAAAATTGTGTTCCAAGAAGATAAACTTTTTGAATGTCTTACATCTCCGGAATACCTGCAGTGTCATTTTGAACAGTTCCATTCCTACCGACACGACATGCTGTCCAACCATCCGCAATTGAACCTCCATCAAACAAAAAGAATGTTGCAGTGCGAAGATTGTCATGAATGCCACGACCTTGAATGTAGAGCTTCTTTAACGTCAACTCCCCAGCTTCCTCCTCCTAGCTACCGTAAAACTCGACCTCATAAGTCATCGGATCGTTGTTCTTGTACCACCAGTAGTACCAGTCGTAACCCTTTCCGCTGACATCCACAATCTTCACGTACGGCGTGGTCTCTCTGTCGTCTCCAGCCTTGTACGGGCTAACAGATATTCCAATAGATACTTGACCGATGCTCAGACCGATACTCGTGCTGAGGCTTAGTTTCTCGTCGGACTGATCCGGCTTTTCGAAGTTTAATTCTATATCTCCTTTGAGCGGTCCTGCTGCATAACGCGGCGGTGATGTTGGTGGATAGTAGTTCCCGACTATTTGTGGAGTTGGTAGACCTCCAATTGCTGTCGGATAGAAGAACTCGTACTTCCAGTAGATTTCAAGGTCGTCGTCCCAGAAAGCGTATCTTTCGTACCTATACTCGACATCACCCCACACAATAGCCCTCTGCCCGTTCGACACGAAATCGCTCAGTTCGCCAACCTGAGAGATCGTTTTCTTTTTTCCATTCGAGTACCACATAGATTGCGGGCATGCAGAGTCGGGGTCTCTGGAGTAGCAGAAGCTGCCCCAACTTTCGATGTACATGACCGATGGCGGAGTTCCTTCGAGGCCGAAGGCCACCTTCAAGCCGGGAATGCTGTTGATGTACGTGAGCTTCGTATCTGCAACGCACACATCGGGATTTTCGTCAATGTAGCATTTTGAGGTAGTCTCAAACGAGCTGGTAACTTCTTTAAGCCTGCCTTCATTGAAGCTAACCTTCACCACAACGTCAGTAATGGGCCTAGCAATGTCGGTTTGCAGAATTTTACTAAAACCACCTCGCTTGGATATAACAACAACTGCATATTCTGGAGAGTCGTAGAGCGGTCTTTTCTCACCTCCTTCTTCTCTAACTCCCACTTGCATTAGATTTATAATGTCTTTAACTACGACAGTTTCTCCACATCTTACCTTCCCCCTGTAAACGATATCAGTTTGATTCCACTTCTCTGTGGGATTGTACGGTGTAAAAAAGCGGTGAACTGCTACGAAACAAACGTCATCAGATTTTGGAGTTTCGATATTTAGCCTAACTACTCCTTTCGGCTTTCCTTCGAGCCATGACTTGAATAGTACGTCAACCTCATTGTATGTGGTAACGGCAAAACTCAACGCACTTCCAAGCAACAAAACTAGCAATACATATACAACCCTTCTCCTCAATCTATCACCACCTTACCAACCTTGACACTTTCAGTCATATAACAATTTTGACTCACATAACAGTCCTTTTAGAGACTCGAGTGATAACATATTGATAGAGAAAGATAATAAAAAACTATAAAGTACTTGAATATTTTGTAGATGGTAAATTCCGACGGCCGGAATGTTAAGGTCTGAAGCCTTTATTCCACTTCTTTCATCATTTCCACAATAAGCCCGGCCATTTCTCTGTCAAACTCTTTAATGAGTTTTTCCAGCTTCTTTTTATCTGGCTCCGACTTGTCCATCTCTTGAAGAAGAGTGTTCAAACTTAGAACCGCCCCTTCAAATTCGTCCGACATTATTTTACCCAGCTGCGCTCTTGACCTCATCAGCCTCTCAATCTCAAAGTAGAATGGAGTCACTAGGAAGCAGAGTTTTTTAACGTCTTCAAGCATACCATATAAATCCGCCAAAGCCTCCCCACCACTAGACCCAAGACCGGCTGTGAATACAACGCAGTCATAGCCAGAGAGTTCTTGTGCCAGAACTTCAATCTCCTCATAACCGAAATAATTCGCGTTTTTCAACGTCTTCCTCTCATTGACGTTGTAAGCATCGTAGTCAGAGTTTATTTTGAGCATTACTCTCATTATGCTCGTCCCAGCTCCTCCTATAGACACTACCGCAATTTTTGCCATCCCTACTCTTTTTCTCCAAAAAATTTAAGATTTTTCATCCCTTGGCGGAGATGTATATGCTGTAGCTACCTTCAGGAGCATCATCATCGACATCAATGTGCACATTAATCGCTGTCTCTGAGGGGTTGTCTGGTGTACCGGCAGCCAATTTGAGTTTGTTAGTGCTTGAAATGCTATCTCCATCTTGAGTATGGAAAGAAACGTCGATGGCGTTCTTGTCAGGTCCTTCGACGACCTTTTCGAAGTATATCTCAGCCTCTCCACCTGAGTTTTTCACCTTTATCTCTTTCACGTAATGTGCTCCCTTTGCAATGTCGATGCTGAAGCTTGACGGAGATACAGAAATCTCACCTTCGACCACATCCACGTTACCTTTCACTGAGAAGTAGATGGCTGAAGCTGAAGCCCCACCAACGACAAGAAGTATTAGAATTATGGTATGCCATCTCAGCTTCATGATTTTGCGTATCAATGTTACTATTTAATTTTTGCTTCTTGATAAAGATGCTCATCTTAATTATCATCAACTTAACTTAAAACTTATATTAGTAAAAGCACATCATATAGCATGAAGAAACTGCTAGTGGTGTCGTTGATCCTTGCCACCCTTACACAACTTGCAGTAGCGGAGGACTTTTCAATGGATGCTGAACAGCTTGCTGTGGTTCTTCTAAAAAACACGATTTCCAATCTTGAAATGAGCAACAAATTCATGGACATTCTTGACAATTCCGGAAGTGACGCAGTTTATCAAAACTTCTGGGGGGTAATCTACGGAACGCTGGTGGTTATGGCGGCAAACAACGAAGTTACCACCGCCATTCTCGACGAAGTTTCGAATTCGCAGAAACTGTCTTCAAAAGTAGGTGAAGCCATTAACACGCTGGGAGAAAACAGCACCGTTGTTTTCGGGGATGTGAACGGGACTAAAGGGTTGTCTCTGGTTCTGAGAAAGGAGGCCGAGATTCTGCAGAATGGAAGCTACCCTTACTCGGAAAATGAGACGGTATCTCAAGCATACGCCAGAGTCGTGGCGAATTTTACCTATGAGAGCGTGGACTTCATAGTTAAGCTTTTCAGCAAAATCGATGAGGCATTTATTTGAGCAAGTTTTTGAAGTGTTTTGAGGTAAAGGTAACCACAACCAAACTGAAAAGTTACAAATTCCCAATCTTTGCTGCCAACCTCGCAAGCACTTCTTTCCTCTTCGCCTGAATGAACTTTATTGACCCAACCACAAGATGTCCACCACCATCCACACCGGCAACGATCTCTTCTCTCAGCTCCCTGACAATTCTCGGTATGTCCAGCTCAACTCCCTCGCTTCTTATTACTGCAAAGTCAGGTCCGTAGCCAATCGTAACGATTCTTTCATACTTCTGCTTTAATCTATCATGCACTTCTCCCGTCAGCTTGCCGGGAGGAGGGAAGGTAAACTTCTTTGCGTAGTTCTCAACATCTAAGGCTGCCAGAGCGATTCCATTCGGCAGAATCTGCACCTTCACACCATCCATCGCAGTTCTCACCTGCTCCTCTATCGCCATCTTTGCGTATTCAGAAAGCATTTTTACCAGCTTTACGTGCCTATCCTGCCTGCCAAAACCGAGAATCTCGTGCATGATTTGACTTGCCGCCCTGAATCTGAGATAAAATCCCTCATACTCCACTGCAAGTGCAATATCTGCGAGCTCCTCTCTGCTCTTTCCCGAAAGCTCTATGTACTTCTCCACCTCTCCCTCCGCTCTATCACCCACAATCGAAATTGCGGCGAGGTGCCTCATATCCAGGTCGGAAATCATCCTAGCTATCTCCACGCAGAGCACTCCTGAGGTGTAGTTGCTGTCACCACCAACCTTGTAAGGGTTGATGTGGTATAGAAGGTAGCTATCAATCTCCTCATCCGGATAGTGGTGGTCTATGGTGATTACATCTGCCCCAAAAAGCAGGAACTGCCTTACCGCCGGCAAGTCCTCAAGTCCTGAGCCGTTGTCAACGAGCACAACCAGAGGAATTTTGTCTCCATGTCTCTCCATATCCTCTAGGCTCTCATCCAGATCTCTGACAACATCCTCGAGCTCGTAAAATGGGGCCCTTGAAACCTTCCTCTTTACCAGGTAGTATTTCGCCTCGCTGTCCGAGTGAACTCTCTCAACCAAGTCGATGAGGGCCTTTTCCAGAGCCACACCTCCGCAGGTACCATCTGCATCCCAGTGATGCCTGATTATCACTGGCCTCGACTCGTAGATTGCCTTTTTCAGTTCTTTGGCAACTCTCATCATGTCCTCCTTCAGTGCCTCCAGAACCTCGCTTTCGATCAGGAAACCCTTGAAATCAGGCTCACAGGCTCTCTCAATCTCAGCCTCGACTCTCTTCCTTATCTCGTAAGCCTCCTCACCCAAAAGCTTCTCCATCTCGAGAATTTCAATCTGAAACTTGGTGTCCCTCCTCTTGACTATCCCTATTACCCCAACTACGTCATCAACTCCAACTTCAGGATACGCCCTCTCGCCCCCTTCGAATGCTGCAGCTTGCACACTCGCCTTGCCGTCAAGCAGTGTGAAAATTGTCGGCCCTCCAGTCACCTTGATGTGCGTAACCAGCCCCCTGACCTCAACCATCTTTCCTATGTATTTCTCAAGCTCTGCTATCTCAACTCTCTCCACCTCTTTTGATATCTCCACTACCTTGTAATCGTCCATTTTAACCGGTTTTAGATCGATCTCTCCGCTGAACCCTATCCCACTCACCTGAACCAGAACTTCCTCATCCTCTGAAAACCTGTTGTTTCCCAGGTTCTTTCTGTGAATCAGTCCCCTAAGCCTCTTGTTTAAGTTAACGAAGACGCCTATATCTGTGACAGCCGAAACCGTTCCAACATAAACTCTATTTATCCTAACATCTTCAATTCCACAGCTGTTTTTCAGCTTGTAGGCGTGCGGCTGTCTCCTGCACCTGCTGCAGAGATCGTGGTTGCCAATAACCCTTTCTCCGCAAATCTTGCATCTTCCTGCCTTTCCTGTTCCTTTACACTCCTTGCAGACCTCCATGATTTTAACCTTCCCCGTACCTCTGCATACACCACATACACCGTTCATGAACATCTTTATCTGCTCATCAGACAGCTCAGCAGTTATCTTCGGGTCGAAGCTCCTCGCTTTTCCACTTCCACCGCAAATCTCGCAATCCTTTTCGATCTCTATATACCCCTTGCCATCGCAGGCGCTGCATTTCATTGGTTTCAGAGTTGCAGCTTTGTTAATAACACTATCCTGGTTGCTGTGATGACTGCCACGAAAATTGCGGCAAGCAAACTGAGGATGATGAAAGCACTTATCGCCCCCTCAACGTCCTTCGCATCCGGACTTTTTCCCGGTAATGAGTAATGGCCAGGTTTTTCGAGCTTAACTCCGAGAACGTAGGAAATGGCAGAAATTGCACAGCCGTTTAGCTTCACGTTGTTCTTTAAACCGTAAATAATCGCTCCTCTCTTCAAAAACTCGAAGAAGATTAGCGAAAGCCTTGCGGGAATGTAGTTGAGCAAATCATCCAATCTGGCGGCAAACTTTCCAAAAGCCTCGTACCTGCCCTTTCTGTAGCCAATCATCGCATCACACGTGTTTACCGCTCTGTAGATGACAGCTCCAGCAACTCCAAAAATTGAGAAGTAGAAGAGGGGTGCGACCACACCATCAACGTAATTCTCTGCAACAGACTCTATGACGGCAGAACAAAGCTGCTCCTCGCTCAATTCATCTGTATTCCTGCTCACAATCATTTGAACAGCTTTCCTGTCCAAGCCGTTTATTATGCACGCCTTCGCGTGGTTCACCATGCTCCTGATTGAGATGGCCGAGAAGAGCAGATACACAGACCAGAGAAAACTTGCTGGGTAAGGGAGAGGGAGTAAAGCAAGTATCAGAGCAAAAGATATGACTGACAAGCAGCAAAAAGTTCCGTAGAGAATTTCTACTTTTCTCCTGCTGAACTTCACTTTCTCGAACAGTGATATCAGTCTGCCAAACCAGACAACCGGATGTAGCAATGCGGGTGGTTCACTAATGAAAAAATCGAGAATTAGTGCCAATAGTAAAACTGCAATCTCTACGGCCATCACTTCAAGAGGTGAAGAAATCTATAAAACTTTTTACGGAAAACTTGTTATATTGTAATTACAATATTGTAAGTATGGACAGAAGCAGGCTGCTGCTAACAACATTCGCAATTGTAAACCTGACGGACTACCTTACCACAATAAAAGGCATCGAAATGGGATTTCGGGAACTTAACGAGTTTGTAGCCTCCCTGACACCAGCATCATTTCTTCTCCTCAAAGTTGCTATCTTAGCCACAATTTTCGCCCTCGCCCTCTCAACTCGAAAACTCAACTTTCCGCTGGATAAAGGAGTCTATCTTGGGCTTGTGGTGGGCCTGACAGCCTCTACAGCCCTCCTTGGAGTATGCTCGATTCATAACCTCTTGTTGCTGCTGAGATTTAAAGAATTAGAGATTATTGTAAGACTTATGTCTGGATTACTGGCTTTGTTTAATCCAGTCCTATATTGTCTTTATCTCAGTAGTTATACTTTACATGAATATGGCGTTAGGTTAGTAAAAATCTAGAACTCTAAATTCTGAAGCCAAAGCATGGAGTTTAGTAAAATGCTGGTGAGTGCTCTTCTAGTTTCAGCCCCCTCTTCTCTTATTGCTGGTAATACTGTATTGATAAATTCCTGCTGGTCTTGTTCTGAATGCCTAAATGGTTCCATGTTGAAAATCCGGTCCAGAAACTTCTCAA
Organism: Archaeoglobi archaeon; assembly: GCA_029259415.1. GTDB lineage: Archaea > Halobacteriota > Archaeoglobi > Archaeoglobales > Archaeoglobaceae > Archaeoglobus. The sequence continues at coordinate 873 of JAPDIW010000104.1, read as the reverse complement.
TCCATCTTTTTGCAAAAGATATTGATTCTGCCAGTTTTTTGAAGGATTTGGCAATCACTTCCTTCAATTCTTCCATATTAAGCGGAGACTTCTCTGAAACTCTTTTAAACTCTTCCAGATGTTTTCAATTGGATTCAATGGAGAGTGAGGAGGGAGACAAACCAGCGAAATGTTCAGGTTTCTCAGCTTTCTCTCTTACTTAGCATGATGCGTTCTAAAGTTATCCAGAATCATAACGATCCTTTTCTCATTTGCTTCCCTTATCTTTCTGAGAAAAGATATGAAATCTTCTCTACTTCTCTCAGGAAACTCTATTAAGCTTTCTCCGTTCAAGTTGTAGAACCCCCACAACTTTAGCTTTAACTAGGTAGCGACTCACTTAACAGGCTTTTCAAAACCCCAGAGTCTCGCTGTGTTTGAGTTAGCTTCAACTGCCATTTCGTCGAGGAATCTATCACGTCAACGTAGATTTTAGCCTTAATTCAAGTTTCGCACGTGTGTAGCACGGTGTGCCATCGCAGCGCGATGTGCGTTTTAAAGTCTCTACGGCATTTTCAGGCCTTCTGTAATCCTTTGGATAGGGGTTTGGCTATTTCATTCCGAAAGACCTCAGTATTCTGCTTACGTGCCTTAAGCTGTAATCCACTCCAAATTTGTTTTTGATGAGTTCTTTCACCTCCTTTATCGTCCCTCTCTCAGGATAGCTTTCAGCTCCTCTTTCTGCTCATCGCTTAACCTTTTCAGGAGTAGTGTTTGGTGTCAAGGCTTTCATGGAATCTGACGTTGTTGTACCAGTAAACGAAGTCATCTAAGCTTTCAAAATCATCCCTATGCCTGTTGTAGCAGTCAAAGAACTTCTCTATCTTCCCGTTT
>JAPDIW010000067.1 GCA_029259415.1 Archaeoglobi archaeon | reverse complement strand
CATCAAAACGTTGGAAGAGCTTAAGGAAGTGATTTCGAATAGCTTTTACCAGTTAACTCGGAGAATAAGCTTCGCAGAAAAGTGGATAAGAAAGTTCCTGAATTTTGGTTAAGTTAGTTATGTCAAATACTATATTTATATCTATTCAACTTTTCTATCATACATATTCGCAGTTGACTTAACAATTGCAGTTTTAACACAAACTTTCGCGTATGTGGTGACATCAGGCTACATGTTACTTCTGGGATTAAAATATAAAAATAGGAAAATTTACTCTCTTAAAGAGCTGGCGGAGTTATAGCGGCAGGATTGGTTGTAGTATTCATCGCAGCATGGATTTCATTTACTGGGACATCCAAGGGTCAAGAGGTGATAGGGTTAGCCAAAAGTATGTCAGTTTATACTTGGGTTGACTGCTGGTTTTCTTTCTGTTTATGTCTCTTCCAGACCGGCTAATAAATAAGTTTTACATTTCATTACGCCTACTCAATGGCTCATGTAGTCTAACGACTAGTTACCAGTCAGCAGAGAATTTATTAGAAGCTTATATTTATATACGGAAAAACCAAAACCCACATTAACCGCAAAATGGAGTTAATAACATGCATGTGCCATGGAGGCGAGTTGCTTCCTGGCACTGCGATGCTTGCGGGGTTTGTTGCAGAGTTTACAGACCAAGGCTAACGGCTTATGAGTACCTGAAACTCAGACATACGGGATTGGTTGAAGAGAAGGCCGGAAGGTTCTACATCCGAAAGATTAACGGCAGATGTCCCTTCCAGTCAGGCAGACTCTGCACTCTCCAGAACGACTTAAAGCCGATTTCGTGCAAAACATTCCCCTTCGTCGTGAGAAGGAAAGGAGAAGAGGATGCGCTTTTCGAGCTTGATGGAGAGGAGTTTTACGTTTATGCCGACACCTTCTGCCCCAACTTAATCATCAAGAAGGATAAAAAGCCTGCCGTTACGGAGCTTGTAAGAGAGGCTGTAATGCTTTTCACTGGTGGAAAAGAATTCAGGAGGCTCACTGCAGCAATCCCAAAAACTGCAGAGCTTCAACCACCCCTTCGCCGTCTGGCGATGGTGTAACTAAATCCGCATGCTCCTTTAACCTCTCATCAGCGTTGGCGACTGCAATACCAAAACCCGCAACGCTGAACATCTCAATATCATTCTCGGAATCGCCAATAACTGCAAACCTCGCAACATCAATTCCAAGTTTCTCTGCAACAAACTTCAAAGCTTTCCCCTTGCTCACTTCAGCATCCATAACGTGGTAGGCAAAGCCAGAATCCACGAGTTTAACACCCATTCCCTCAATCAGCTTTTTCCCTTCCTCTATGTCAAAATTTCTCCTCATGCATATCTCCGACTTTCTGTACTCGTAGTCGAGAAGCTCTACTTCAAAGTATTTCTCAAGCACTTTAACTGCCTCAAGGCATTTCCTCTTGTCCCCCAGCACGATATCTTCCCCATCGTAATCGAACCTCACAACACCACCGTTCTCACAGATTACAACGTCAGAAACCCCGATGAGCTTCGCTGCAGCCCTTGCAAAGCAAGAAATGTTCCCGGTGGCGAGTATTACAGGAATTTTTACCTTTCGGAGAGCTTCAACCGCCTTGCAGTTCAGAGCCCTCTTTCTGTCGGTAAGAGTACCATCTATGTCCACTGCAAGGGCACTGGGAGTGAACATAGTGCTTTGTTCAGGAGTGGTTAAATAAGCGTTGATGTTTTTGAAGCTCAGAAAACTTTCAAATAATTTCTCTGAAAAATTTAAATAAAAAAATCAATCAAACCAGAACGCCATCCCACCTTCCAAGACTTTCACGTTCTCGAAACCAGCATTTTTCAGCATCCTTGACGCCTCGAAGCCCCTCAAACCTATTGCACAAACTACGACTATTTCCTTATCTTTCGGCAACTCGTTGAGCTTCTCTCTCAATTCAAGGATTGGGATATGTATAACCTTCTCCGACTCTATTCTTCTTGTCTTAAACTCATCTTCGCTTCTTACGTCAATAACGACGATATCCTCCTTTTCAAGCTTCTCCTTTAGCTCAAATACATTTATCCCTTCAAACATCCCATCTCTCTTGTTCATTGCCACGTTTGCAGCGGTTATTACAGGATCGAGTGCGGGCGAGTATGGAGGAGCATAGGCCAGATCGATGTTCGATAGCTGGTCGATTGTCATGCCAGCCTGAATTGCTGTGCTCAGAACATCGATTCTCTTGGCAACTTCTCCCATTCCGACACCCTGTGCTCCTATGACTTTCCACGATCCCTTTTCAACAATGAGTTTCAGCCTTATGTAGTTGGTTTGAGGGTAGTAATGGGCCCTGTCAGGTGAGGGAGCGAGAACTGTAAAGTAGTCGAAGCCTGCCTCCTTGGCTACAGTCTCATTAACTCCTGCTGAAGCGACAGTGAAATCGAATATTTTGAAAATAGCTGTTCCAATCACACCCGGGAAAACAGCCTTTCCTCCAGTAATGTTTTCGCCTATAACTCTTCCCTGCTTGTTTGCCACATCGCCAAAGGGAGCAATTATCTTCTTGCCGGTTAATAGGAATGTGGTTTCAACGCAATCTCCACCTGCGTATATGCTCTCATCGCTCGTTCTCATGTACTCGTCAACCCAGATTCCTCCTGTTTCACCTATTTTTAGTCCAGCTTTCTCCGCAATCTCGCTGTTGGGTTTAATTCCTGTAGCAACAACAACGATGTCTGCCGGATACTCCTTCCCGTTAGCGATTACAGCCTTAACTTTATCATCCTCTGTTACAATCTTCTCAACCCTTGTTGAGGTTAAAACATTCACGCCCTTCTCTTTCAAATGATTCTCCACGAGGATGGCCATCTCTTTATCAAGCATGGCTGGTGCAACCTTATCCATCATCTCGATTACTGTAACCTCCATGTCCAGATTTTTCAAAGCTTCTGCAGATTCAAGCCCTATGAAACCCGCTCCAATAATAACAGCTTTTTCTGCCCCCTCTTCCCACATTTCGATGATTTTCTCTGCGTCCTCAGGTGTTGCGAGAGTTGTAACACCTTCAGCATCGATACCTTCAATTGGTGGCTTTACAGGTCTCGCCCCTGTTGCAATTATAAGGTAATCGTAGCTTAGCTCGTCTTCACTACCATTTCTCACAATTTTCACAGTCTTCTTTTCCCTGTCTATCTCTGTTGCTACAGTCTCAGTCAGCACGTCGATGTTCTTTAGCTTCTTGAAGTAGGCTTCATCCCTCACAGCCCCGTATGTCGTCTCTCTTAGATTGTCTATCTCATGAACCAGTCCGCCAACGTAGTATGGCAATCCACATCTGCCAAGAGAAACGTACTTTCCAGCCTCAACAACTGTGATGTTTGCGTCTCCATCTTTTCTTCTGATTCTCGAAGCAGCCTTTAAGCCCGCTGCACCTCCGCCTATTACAACAACATTCATACACTTCCGACTCCAACTCCTGATATATGGCTTGCTATTTTCAGCTTACCCAAAACCGTTAAATTTTCCACCCATACTTCCCACATGTTCTCAGCACACGCACCTGCACTTGTTGACTACATTTACCTCATTGATAAATACCCTCCAAGAGGGGGGCACAGCATAGTTCAAGCTACGGAAAAGTCACCTGGGGGAGCGGGTGCAAATGTTGCACACAACCTCGCATCTTTGGGGATAAACTCAAAGCTATTCACGACACTTGGAAAAGATGAAGATGCCGAATACTTCGTAAAAAACACTCTGGCGAGAGTTGAAGCAGAGATAACGGACGATAAAACCGGAAAAGTCCACGTTTTTGTTGATGAAGAGGGAGAGAGGACTTTTTTCGTTGAACCTAACGCTGCCGGAAAACCATTTGTCAAGGTGAAAGAGGGTGACTACCTATATTTAGATCCTTTTCCGTCCAAACATAGCTTCGAGGTTCAGGTTGAGGAAGCGAAGAGGTTTGGAGGGTTCGTGATACTCAATCCCGGATTTCCATACTCTAACTTGGGATTTGAAAGGCTAAAGGACATTCTTCGCCACGTGGACATGCTGATAACGTCTGCCGAGGAGTTCGGCATTCTGGGAGTTGAAACTGCAGATGTTCTGAAGTATGTGGATTACCTGATTGTCACTCAGGGAAAGCTGGGCAGCGCCTGTTACACCAAGAACGGCAGCTTTCAGTCTCCAGCCTTCCCGACAAAGGTTGTTGACACGACTGGTGCTGGTGATGCGTTCGCTGCCGGCTTCATCTATGGATTTATAAACAACTATCCCGTTGAGGTCTGCCTTAAGCTGGGGAACTTCTGCGGAGCTTACAATGTTGGGAGGGTTGGGGCAAGAAACTTCCCATCAAAGGGCACTATCGACGAATTTCTCGCAAGAGTTTTAAGATGAAGGTAGGATAATTTAATAATGGACATTAGAATAATGGCCGAAAAGCTGGGATTTAAGAGAGTTTATAAGGAGGATTGCGAACTCTGCATCATGGGCTATACAGGCAAAAGATGCAAGTACCTGAGGAAGATCGGTAAGGAATTCTTCTGTGTTAGGGATGCTGCAAAAAAAGACCCGAGGCTCAGGTTTTAAACCTAAAAGTTTATAATTTGCCAATGGAGTGAATTCTCAATGCGATGGAAAAAGTGGAGGCACATAACCAAGCTCGACCCTGACAGGGTGAACACGGATGAAATCATAAAAGCGGTAGCGGACAGTGGAACCGATGCTGTGATGATTTCGGGGACTCAGAATGTAACATACGAAAAGTCAAAGAGTCTGATTGAGAAAATCTCCCAGTACGGCCTTCCTGTAGTTGTTGAACCTTCTGACCCCTCAAATGTTGTTTTTGATGTGGATTATCTCTTCATCCCCACTGTCCTCAACTCTGCTGAGGGAGATTGGATTACAGGGAAACATGCACAGTGGGTCAGGATGCACTACGAAGGTCTGCTGAAATTCGCCGAAATGATGGATTCTGGATTTATCCAGCTTGAGGGCTACATTGTCCTTAATCCGGAGTCAGCTGTTGCAAGAGTAACCAAAGCGATTTGCAACATAGACAAGGAACTTGCTGCAAGCTACGCATTCGTGGGTGAGAAAATGTTCAACCTGCCAATCATTTACATCGAGTACAGCGGAACCTACGGTGATCCAGAGCTTGTTGCAGAGGTGAAAAAAGCAGTTAAAAAGGCCAGACTGTTCTACGGAGGGGGAATTGACAGCGGAGAGAAAGCAAAGGAAATGCTGAAGTATGCTGATGCGATAATAGTTGGAAACGTAATCTACGAGAAGGGTGTGGATGCGTACCTCCAGACGCTACCTTAGGGGCGTTTTGGATCTCCTGAGGATAGAGCACGGACTGATGTACGGATTTGGGGTCGTTATTGGTATCTATGTTTCCGACCCTTTCTTCTCCGATTTGTGGAAGATTTTGCTTGGCTACCTTACAGCCGTTTTCCTGCAGGCGTCAACATTTGCGATGAACGACTACTTCGATTATGAAGTTGACCTTGCCAACGCAAGAACTGACAGACCTTTGGTTAGGGGAGATGTTAGTAGAAAGACGGTCATGGTTTTGGCAATAGCGCTAATGCCTCCGGGTTTCGTTGCCGCATACCTGATATCCCATCTGGCCTTTGTATTCGTAGTTGTGGTCTCAGCCTTTGCATGCCTATATAATATTAAACTGAAGGAACTCGGTTTCGCAGGGAATATTTACATAGCCTTCACAATGGCCGTCCCCTTCCTTTTCGGAAGCATAATCTCGTCAGGCTGGATAACAGAGAAGTCACTGTTGCTGGCTTCAATGGCTTTCCTGACTGGAGTTGGCAGGGAGGTAATGAAGGGGATTGAGGATGTCGAGGGCGATGCGCTGAGAAATGTAAAGTCTATCGCAAGAACGATGGGTGAAAAGAGAGCGGCAATAATCGCAGCACTATTTTACCTGCTAGCAGTTTCAATTAGCCCTATTCCCTTAATTTATCTTCCTGAGTTTATGTTTGACCTGAAGTATGCTTTGCCAGTGGCGATAACTGACATTTTGCTAGTTTATGTATCTATGAGGTTGGTCAAAGATTACAGGAAAGAGTCGATAAAGATGTATAGAAAGACGACCTTGGTGGCGATGGTATTCGGGTTAATCGGGTTTTTTGCGGGTGCTTTTTAGCTTTAGAGCAAGATTTATAATACCAGCAATCGTGATTGAGTAGAGGACCCGTAGCCTAGCAGGATAGGGCGTGGGCCTCCTAAGCCCAAGGTCGCGGGTTCGAATCCCGCCGGGTCCGCTTTAATTATTGTTCTCTTTCGAGCGTTTTTACAACCAAACACAAACTTTAAATCTGAGAAAGTTTCACATCCAAAACATGGCGGTTAAGATTATTAGATGTCCGTCTTGTGGGGAGGAAATTGAGATTACCGACCTTTACGAAGGTGTTGAAATTCAGTGTTCCCTCTGCAACTCGGTAATGGTTTACCAGGAAGGAAAGTTACTCTTACTCGATACAAACGAGGAATTCGACTTGGATGAACTCGAAAGTGTTGAAGAAGAGGAGGAATTTGAGGATTACGACGAGTTTGAGGAAGAGGAGGAATATTATTACGACGATGAATACTGATTAAAAACAATCTGTCTTTTTATATATTTTGCGGGTATTTCTTCGGCAAGTGCAATCAGGTCGTTGGCTTTGACAATCCTTATCCCGTCTTCCCTCGCCTTCTTCGCATCTATCTCCAGAACAATTGGCGTGTCAGTCCTAATGCTGGCCACCTCCTTGCTCTTCTCAATGGTTGTTGAGAGATGTACGTATCTCTGGTTCACGGGCTTTATGCCGATTTCCAGCATTCTGTGAGCTTCCTCTTCACTTGTACCATAATACAGCACATCCTCTTCAGCCTGTGGGAGGTCATTGAGCTTGACATCAACGCTGTGTCCGTATCGAGCCCTAATCTTATCATCTTTCAGCTCATACCTCTGCTTTTCATCGCTGTAAACCAACGCCTTAATCAGCCAGATATTCGCCCACCTGTATTTTCTTTTGACAATTCTAGCCAGTGATTCGAGATTCACCCAGCCGTTCTCATCCATATTGAGACCAAATTTGTCGGGGAAGTGCCTCAAAACTCCCGAAATAAACTTTCCAAGTTTCTCCACTTTTTCTTTTGGTAAAATCAGTTCACCTTCAGCACCGCATTTGCACTTTTTTCCCCTATAGAATCCGTGCTCCGGGCAGAATCTTATTTCTTCCATTCTCCCACCACCTTCACTGCCAGTAACATCGCGATCGCCCCTATGGCGCTGCAGGTTTCCAGACTCACTCCCCTCCGGGTCACATCAAGGTGGTACTTAGCTTGACTTAACATTTCCCGTGGCAGTCCTCTTCTACCGAGACCTATTAAAAAAGTTGCCGATTTGAACGAGCTCAGAGTTTCTGGTGTTACGGATTTGGATGGGTCAGGTTTTGATGTAGTGGCAATAACTTCTCCAAAATGTGCGGGAATCTTGTCTATTAGGTGTAATTTTCCAGATTCCGCAAGTTTAAGCAAATACTTTCCCCCATCTCCTATGGTTGTATAGTCTGCAACTTCCTCGGCAAGTTCCTTTTCCTTCTTCCAGAATGGGAAATCAAGAAGTGCAAGATGGAAGTTAAAGGCATAACAGAGAGGTGCGGCCCTTGCTATACTCCTCAGGTGGATTTCATGTTTTTTCAGCTTGTCGTAGGTGTTTACGAGGCAGATGGAAATCATTTTCTCAGCTTCACCTTCTTCCCTGAAACTCTAACTATTCCTGCCTTCTCAAGCCCCTTCAGGATCGTATCATAAATTTCCTCTGCATCGACATAAAGCTCCCCTTCAAGACCTTCAGCATCTTCTATGACGCCGGTGGTGTACTCCTTCAGCCCCTCAATGTCGTTGGTCTCTTCAAGCCCCGCTATGACGTTCATAACGATCCTCGCAGCAGCATCAAGCACAACACCATCAAATCCGTCCAACTTAATGTCCTTAGTAAGAACGCTCAAAACGTCCACATTCACGTCCCATGCAGGAGTAAACTGGAGGAAGTACCCCTTCTCGCAACCCTCAACCTCCTCGTCAAGCTCTATTATGATGGTTGGGTCTTCGGGGAGAGTGCCTTCTATGTAGTCATCCCCAACCTCAATTCCGTTAGCCTTCAGAAAGGAGTAAACCGAGGACATGAGAAGGCTGACTCTGAAAGCCGCTTCCATAGCATCCAGAAGCTCTTCATCACCCAAGTTTTCATCCTGAAGCTTCACAACCTTTTCGTAATTTTCGGGAGATGCTCTTTTGAGGAACTCTTTTTCAAACTCAGAAGCCTCCATTTTGCCTTTAAGTATTTGTCTGATAATATCAGAGTAATTTTTCCAGTCCTGAGCTTCCTCATACTCCTCAAGCTCGCTCAACTTTCCCTTCAAGAAGTATTTTTCCTCCAAATCCCATTCAACGACTTCCCTTACTTCAACTCTTGCTCCTGCATTCCTCAATTTTGAAGCGAGGTCCATAGCCATTTCCCTGTCAGGGAAAGTGGAAATCCTGAGCCACATGCATGGACTTCACACTTCTGATATTTACATTATTCGGGTAAAAGTTGATATATTCCAAAGCTTCAACGAAAAGCATGTTCAAATTGGCTGAGAGATTAGAGAAGATTCCACCGTATCTTTTCGCAGAGATAGATGCGATGAAAAAAAAGAAGATGCAGGAGGGAGTGGAGGTAATTGACTTCGGTGTTGGAGATCCAGACCTGCCAACACCAGAGCACATCGTTGAGGCACTGAAAAAAGCTGCTGAGAGAGTGGAGAGGCAGAAGTACCCAAGCTACGAGGGAATGCTGAGTTTCAGAGAAAGCGTTGCAAGATTCTATAAAAGGAGGAAGGGCGTCGAACTTGACCCTGAATCTGAGGTAATATCGCTTATCGGCTCAAAAGAAGGTATAGCGCATCTCCCTCTGGCCTTCGTCAATAACGGTGACTATGTTCTCGTTCCCGAACCCGGATATCCGGTTTACTACGCCTCCACACTGCTTGCAGATGGTATACCTTACGAGATGCCGCTGAAAGAGGAGAACAACTTCCTGCCCGATCTGCAGTCAATTCCTGATGATGTTGCGAGAAAGGCCAAAATAATGTTTCTAAACTACCCCAACAACCCTACAGCGGCAGTGGCACCTAAGGACTTCATAAAGGAGGCAATAGATTTCTGCATGGACAACAAGATTATTCTTGCTCATGACGCTGCCTACAGCGAGATTACCTTTGACGGTTACAAAGCTCCGAGCTTTCTTGAGTTCGACAATGCTTTTGAAGTCTGCATAGAGTTCAACTCTCTCTCAAAGACCTACAACATGACTGGATGGAGAATTGGGTTTGCGTGCGGCAACAAAGAAATTCTTGCAGGACTTTTGAAGGTTAAGACCAACGTGGACAGTGGTGTCTTTGAAGCGATACAGGAGGCTGCAATTGCCGCTATGGACGGGCCTGATAGTGTTATTGACGAAAATTGTAGAGTTTACCAGAGAAGGAGAGATCTGCTGGTGGAGGGGTTGAATGAAGTGGGAATTGAAGCGGAAAAACCGAAAGCGACGTTTTATGTCTGGGCTAAAGTAAACAGAAATAGCGTTGATTTTGTCAAGCAGCTTATAGACAAGGCTGGCATTGTGGCAACTCCCGGAGTGGGATTTGGCAAATCAGGAGAGGGATATGTCAGGTTTGCTTTAACTAGGGGAGAAGAAGTCATAGAAAAAGCCATAGAAAGGTTGAAAAAATTGTTACATAAATAATTTTTTGCTTGACTAAACGGCAAAGTTTATATTCATCATGTTCAAATTTGCGAGCAAATGCCAGAAACTGATGGTAGCTCAACCCACAGATACACCTTCAAGCTGTCCAAAACCGGAAAAATTCTCGACGCTGATAAAGAATTTGTAGAGAAAATTGGCTACGACTTTAATTCCATTCTCTCCGCAACTATTTTTGACCTGATTGAGAATTCTGATGCAGCTGAAAAACTTGAAAAAGGTGATGAAGTAGCAGTTGTCGGCGTAGATGGAGAGGTTTATCCTCTGCATCTGCACAATGATGGAGATCTAATTTACGCCTTTGATCTCAGCAAGTTTTATCAAATAATAAGAGACATGTATGCAGGAGTCTGGGATTTTTACTATGGTCTTCTATTTGTTGACGAAAACAAAAGGATTCTTGCTGCAAACGACACCTTTTATAAGTTTACTGGTCTGGAAAGGGTTGAAGGAAAGACAATCAATGAGGTATTTCCGGAAATTTCCCAGTCGATCAACGAGATCCTTAAGAAGAGGGAAGGAGAACTCTTTGTAAAGATTAACAACAGGCCATTTCAGGTTAGAATAAAAGTGAGAGAGATTGAGATTCTCGGCAAGAAAATTTACGAGGTTCTTGCAAGAACGTTAACGGAGGAAAGGGTGAGAAATCTCGGATTGATTTTTGATGACTTCAAGTATCCAGTTATTGCTTTCTTTGCTGATGAGGCCATCTATTACAACAATGCTGCAAAAAGGCTTGTTTCGGAGCTGGATTTTAAGAGTATAAAAGGGAAAAGCCTTGGGAGTATAAAAGTTGGGGACAGGTGGTACTTTTTCTTCAAAGTTTTCAGGGATAACGTCTACATTTTTGTTGAGGACGTGGATAAGATTCTGGAAAATATTAAGGAGGAGCTTCTTAAATACAAGCTATCTTTCGAAACTTCCGTTGATGCAATCCTAATTATTGATCGCGATGGGACAATAGTGCATACAAATCCTGCTGTAAAACTGCACGGATACACTCCAGAAGAACTCATTGGGAGGAACGTGCTTGAGTTCATCCAGCCAGACCAGCTGAAAGATGTTGAGATGGCTATCGAAGAAGGCAGGAGAAAAGGGAAGTTCAAAAGGTTGGAGGTTAACATAAAAGACAAGTGGGGCAATCCAAGGTGGGTTGAGGTTGTAGGAGTTCCAATAAAGAGTCCTTCTGGAGAAATAACCGGCGGAATTCTTGTTTTGAGGGATGTTACCACTAAAAAAGAGTTGCAGAGAAAACTTGTTGAGAGCGAAGAACTCTACAGAACTCTTGCAGAGAACAGTCCCTCAGGCATTTACGTTCTTCAGGATGGAGAACTCATCTATATGAACAAGGCTGCTGAGAAATACACGGGTTACACCTTAGAGGAACTCAGGAAGGACTGGAAAAAAGTTTTCGACCGTGAAATATGGGACAATGTGGATAAATCGGTAAACGATGCTCTCTCTGGCAAAGTCGTCAGGACTTTTGCGAGATACTACACCAAGAACGGTGAGAAAAAGTATGCGAGTATCGTGCTTTCCCCGATAACCTTCAGGGGTAAAAAGGCGGTTCTGGGGAACTTTATTGACGTGACGGATGCCGTAATTGCAGAAAAGAAGCTCAGGGAAAGTGAGAAACTCTACAGAACTCTGGCAGAGAAATCCCACACCGGCATTTTCATAATTCAGAACGATAAAATAGTTTATGGCAATGAAAAGCTAAAGGAAATACTTGGTTATACGCCGGAGGAAGCAAACTCTCTAGAACACCCATACAAAGTTCTTCATCCTGACTTCTATGAGCTCACTGTAGAAAGATACAAGGCAAGGGAGAGAGGAGAGGATGTGCCAGAAAGTTACGAAGTTAAAGTCATAACGAAAGATGGAAAGGAGAGGTGGCTGAAGGTTCTGGCAAGCAGGATATCATATAAAGGAAAACCGGCCGTGATGGCAAACATTGCCGACATTACAGATTTGAAGGAAAGGGAAATGATGCTGGAAAGACTGAACCTTCTGCTGAGGGTGACCAGTGAGTGTGGCAGGGAAATAGCTCATGAGAAGACGGAGTTCAAGGTCTTCAGCACGGTTAAAAAACACCTTGAAAAAGCCGGGTTAAAGGTTGCGGTTTACGTTTACGAGGATGGTCTGATACTCGGAGGTATTTCGAAGGGTCTGGATGAGAAAGAATGTGAAAAAATAGGTGCCAAATACGTCCAATCTGATGAAATTAGGCTGGAAAAAGTTGGGGACATGGATGCTTTAATCATGCCGATATCAAACAGTGTTATTTCAGGAATAATACTCGTTTTCTCGGATAGTGGGTTTACGGAGGAAGAAGTTAGCATTCTGGCCTCGATTAGCAGAGATGTGAACTATGCCTTAAAATCCCTCAAGGCCGAAAGGGAGAGAGAAGCTGCATTAAGAGTTATAATGGAAAATCTCTCCCAGTTTGAGCATCTTGCAGACAGACTGAGAAATCCGCTCGCAATCATTAAGGGTTATCTGGAAATCAGGGAGAATTTCTCATACGAAGATTTTGCCAGGAAAGTGGAGGAGCAGGCAAATAGAATTGAGGCTATTCTGGATGATTTGAGGGCGAGAGAAATTGTAACATACGAAATGAAAAAGGTTCTCGAAGGTTGAAATTTTTAAACTCAAGACTATCTGGTATCATGGAAATTTTCAATACCCTCTCAAGAAAAATTGAGAGGCTCGATGATGTTTTGGATGACAAAAAGGTGAGAATGTACGTTTGCGGGATTACAGCTTACGATTACTCGCATATCGGCCACGCAAGAAGTGCTGTGTTCTTCGACATCTTCAGGCGGTATCTTGAGTATCTCGGTTATGAGGTTGTGTACGTTCAGAACTTTACAGATGTGGATGATAAGATTATAAATAGGGCATTTAAAGAGGGTAAAACACAGAAGGAGGTAGCTGAAAGGTTTATTGGGGAGTATCTGAAAGACATGGAAGCTCTCAACGTAAAAAAGCCAACATATCAGCCGAAAGTTACAGAACACATTCAGGATATAATTGAATTCATTCAGGGGTTGATTGAGAAAGGGTATGCTTATGTTGTTAACGGAGACGTCTACTTCCACGTTCCTGCATTTGAGCACTACGGGGAACTTTCCAGGCAGAGCCTTGAAGAGCTTAACAAACACAGGATAGAGCCGGATGAGAGGAAGAAGGATGTGAAGGACTTTGCTCTCTGGAAGTCTGCAAAAGACGTTGATGTTAAGGTTCAGGCAGTCTTCGACTCTCCGTGGGGGAAAGGGAGGCCGGGGTGGCACATAGAGTGCAGCGTGATGTCTGCGAAGTACCTTGGCGTTCCCTTTGACATCCATGGCGGGGGAAAGGACTTGATTTTCCCGCATCACGAAAACGAGAGGGCACAGAGCTACGCTCTCTTTGGCGTTGAACCGGTAAAAATCTGGGTGCACAACGACTTCATCAGGATAAAGGGCGAGAAGATGAGCAAAAGTCTCGGAAACATAGTGAGGATAAGAGATGTTCTACAGAAGTACGAAGGAGAGGTTCTGAGATACTTCCTTCTTACAGCACACTATCGCAGCCCGCTCGACTATACCGAAGACGCTTTGGAAAGGGCGAAGAAAGCATACGACTACCTGAAGGAGACTCTGATAAATCTGGATATGGAAATTGCTTATCTGAAAACCTTTGGGGACAGAGATGAAAGTATCCGGGTTGATGTCAGGGATTACGTTGAGAGGTTTGAGAACGCAATGAACAGAGACCTCCACACACCCGACGCGATTGCCGTGCTTCACGAATTTGCCGGTTTTATCAACAAATCCCTATATGAGCTAAACCTCTCGCAGGCGGAGAAGCTTTATGATGCCTTCAGGATGCTTTCTGGAGTTTTGGGTTTGTTCGAGAAGGTTGAAAGAGTACCCGTTCTGAGCGAGGAAGACGCGAAGAAGGTTCTGGAGAGGGAGAAGGCGAGGAAGGAGAAAAACTTCAAGGTCGCCGATGCCATACGGAACGAGTTTGCTGAAAGGGGGATAAGGCTAATAGACACTCCCAAGGGTACGAGGTGGAGGGTGGAATGAACAGACCCGGACACGTTGGAGCGACGCTTTTAATTCTCTCTCCCTTCATACCTAGGCTTGGAGTGGAGTTCGTTGCATTAGCCGCAATTTTCTCCATGCTCCCCGACGTGGATCTGGTTTTGAAGGTTAGGCACAGAGAGTACACTCACAACTTCACATTTGCGGCTATCATGACCATTCTGTTTTTCTTTCTGTTCAGATACTGGAATGTTCCAGAAATGCTGGCTCTTTCAGTTTTTGCCGCAGTTACAATCCACATTGCAGTAGATGCGTGCACAATGCAAAAGTTTCCTCCTTTGTTCCCATTTTCGAGAAAGAGAGTTGCATTACGGCTTTTCAGAAGTGACAATAGTGTGGTGAATGCAGGAGCGTTCATACTGGGTTCGATTGCGTTTGTTTACTTTGCGGGTGGTGGAAATGCTTGGTGGTGAGAGCGTTTTTACTCTGGATGTTGGCTCAGGAACGCAGGACTTCATGCTTTTCGCCGAGGAGAACATAAGAAACTGCCCAAAGGCTATCATGCCTTCACCAACGAGAATTCTGGCGAGGAAAATTGAGAGAACAAAGGGAGACATCTTTCTTCACGGCTACACGATGGGAGGTGGGGCGATAACCTTCGCTGTCAGGGAGCACTTAAAGAAGTACAGAGTCTTCGCGACAGAGAGAGCAGCTTTGACGTTCGCAGACAGCTTAGAAAAAGTCAGGAAAATGGGGGTAGTTATCGGAGAACCTGAGGGTGAAGTTACCACAATTGAGACGAAAGACGTGGACATGCCCTTCTTCTCGAATTTGATTTCAAAAATGGGGTATGAGATACCCAATTACTATATCATCGCCGTTCAGGACCACGGCTTCTCTCCCAAAATAAGCAACAGAGTTTTCAGGTTCAGAATGTTCGAAAAACTTCTAAAAAAGAATCCTTCACTTGAGAACTTTCTGTTCCATCAAAAAGAAATTCCGCAGGAGTTCAACAGAATGAGGGATGCAGCCCAGAGCGTGCTTGACTTTGCTAACGGTGAAGTTTTTGTTGTTGACACAGTCTTTGCCGCAATTGCAGGATGCGCTATGCAGGTGGAGAATTTCCCGGCCTTGCTGGCGAACTTCGGCAACTCCCATCTTACAGCAGCAATTGTGGATGAAGAACTGAGAATCAGGGCGCTAATGGAGCATCATACGCCAGTTTTGAAGAGAAGGGGTGTGGATGAGATAAAAAGACTTCTTGAAAGGTTCGAAAGGGGAGAGTTGAGCAACGAGTACGTTCTTAACGATGAAGGGCATGGATGCTACTGCGAAGAAGTGCTGGAAGTTAAGGAAAGGCTGTGCACCGGTCCCAACGCTCACCTGTCTCCTTTCAAGGAGGTGAGTGGTGATCCAATGATCGTGGGGAACTTGGGAATGATGTTTATGCTTGAGAGGAAATTAAGTTAAGATCACAATTTTTCCAGAACTCTCTCCAAAATTTTTTCAAAGCTTTCCCGACTTATCGAACTCTTATACTCTTGCATTAACTCTCTCCCAACTTCAATTCCAAATTTTCTCAAATATATGCAAAACTGGGTAAGGTTTGACGGTTTTTCCTTGAACCTGCCTCTCTCAAAATCGATGAAGTAGACGTCATCGCTGACGATAATGTGCTTATCTGGATGGTTCATTTCCCGCTTTTCAATCCCTATTGAATCCATAATGAAGCAGGCTTCAAGAGTTCTTTTGACGGTAAATTTGCTGAAAGCCTCATCAAATTTTCTCCCCCTCAACCTTTCCATTATTATTTTGCGGTTCTCGAAATCTACAAAGTACAGTTTCGGTGTGAAGAAGAATGGTTGGAGAAGTGTCAGGAACTTCACTTCTTTCAAAAAGTTGTACAAAAACTGCTCGTGAAACTGCTTGATTGCATATTTTTTTGTCAAATACACGACAGAATGCTTACCTTTTTGCAATTCTAACGATTCTTCTGACTCTCTCGGCATCTACACTTCCGCCCCGCTTTATGTAGGTTCCAACAATAACACCGTCGCACCACTTCAGAATTTCCGCAGCATTTTCGGCATTAACACCACTTCCTGCGAGAACAGGCATTTTCACTAATCTTTTGACGTTTTTAAGGTCGTCAAGCTTTACCTGCTTTCCTGTAGCAACTCCTGTAACAATCAAAGCGTCTGCGAGACTCCTTTCAGCATTGATGCAGTATTCCTCAATGGAAGCGAGATGGACGGCATGCTTCACTGCAATGTCGGCGAAAACCATCGCTCTGCAGTCAATAAACCTCTTGTACCTCATTAACTCCCCGGCTTTTCCCTCAAGCACACCTTCCAGGGCAATTGATGTGAAGTAAAGCTGATTTACCCTCACAAAGTCAGCCTTAACGGCTTTGGCAATGGCAATAGCTGCAAAAGCATCATTTCTCAGCACGTTAATTCCGAGGCCGATTGACACCTCCCTCCTGACCTCGCAGGCCAAAGCCGTCATTGCCGCAACCGTTTCTTTCCCAACCTCTTTCAAAAAAGGCCTGTCACCGTAGTTTTCGAGTATTAAAGCGTCTGCCCCTCCCTCCTCTATCGCTCTGGCATCCTGAAGTGCTTTCTCAATAACTGCATCCCAGTCTGTGTGTTCAGGAGAACCGGGCAGAGGAGGGAGGTGAACAACACCTATTACGACTTTTTCCTCCATACAACCTCATCTCCGTACCTTATCTCCACAATCCTGTGGTGGGGAATGGCTGCACCGCTTGTGAGGTAGAGAAACATGTGACCAACTTCTTTTATTTCATCGCCGCTTATCTCGCTGTAACCTTTCGGCCTGTCTATGTAACGAATCCTGAGTTTAGAAAAATCAAGTTCGGGATGCCACTTAAACTTGTCAAGAAGTTCTTTAATGCTATATCTCCTCATCCTTGGCGAGTTCAATAATCTGCCCTTTCAGGTTGAGCTTCAGGGAGCGTTTGGCTATAGCTCTAAGAAATAGCGGATCGAGGTTAAGGTCTTTGGAGATATACGTGACAGAAGTTCTTCCTATCTCTATTTCCTTGATAATCTCTCTAACATACTCCTCCAGCTCATCATCACTCATGAAGACCACATCAAGAACTTTGTTGAGGTCTTTGAGCGAGATGTAGAAGTTCGCACTTACATGAGTGTAGCTTACGTGATACTCCTTTTCAGGTTTTCCTCCCGGATCAGATGGCATCCTCCACTTTGCCTCAAGCATTCCGGCATTTTTCAGTATTCTGAGCGCATCCTTGTATCCCTCACCTATCATCTCCTCAAGCTCTCTCGTTGTGTACCAGCCTTCAAGAAGTGCGTTGTAAACCTTCTTGTAGGTTTCCGTTGAGAGGAGATGAAATATGGGAATCAGCTCCACCACATCGTTAATCAACTTGGCCCTCTTTACCATCTGCTTTTTCTTAACCTCAGGTCAATTATATTTTTCTGTTCTCATTTGTCATTTTGGTAAAGTTTCGCAAACTTAGCAACGTCTCCTACAACAATTAGCGCCGGACTTTCAAAATTGAAGTCATTTTCAGCAAGTTCTCGAAGCTTTGTGAGCGTTACTCTCTGGTCTTTCATGCTTCCTTTTTCGATTACCGCCACATCTTTGTCATCACTAATCCCCGACTCTATCAGGTTCCTGGCAACATCTTTAGCCGTGCAGCCTCCCATCAAAACAATCAAAGTTCCTTCCTGATGCAGCTCTTTGATTCTGCCCGAATCCTTTCCACTCACCACAAGAAAACCGTAAGAATTTTCAGGGTGAGTTAGGGGTATGCCTGAGCTAACAGGAGCACCGTTCACGGAGCTAACACCCGGAATAAACTCAAATGGGATGTTGTTTTCAACTAAAAATCCTATTTCTTCAGCCATCCTGCCGAAAACTCCCGGATCTCCGCCCTTTAACCTTACAACCTTTTTTCCTTCTTCAAAGTACTTCTTCATCAACATGTTGATTTCTTTCTGCCTTTTCTCTCCCTTCTCTCCTCTTTCCTTACCAACATAGACAATTTCTTTATCCAGTGTTTTAAGAAATGACTCAATTTCCTCTCCTACGAGGCGGTCGTACAGAATAACATCTGCTTCTTTAAGCAATTTGTAGGCTTTTAGAGTCAAAAGCTCAAAGTTTCCCGGACCTGCTCCCACTATGTAAACTTTTCCACCCACATGAGGCCAGTAAAGGGAAGGTTAAAAAACTTCTCGATGGTGTATTTTTAGGTTAGCTTAAACTAGGAAGCGTAAATTTCGAAATTCTTATATATTGCCTAAAAAGAGAAGAACTTGCAGTTACAGGAGGTGAACGAATGTCAGAAACTCCTTTGGTTGATGAATTAGAAAAAGGGCCTTGGCCAAGTTTTGTAAAAGAAATCAAGAAGACTGCAGAACTCATGGAAAAAGCTGCCGCTGAAGGAAAGGATGTAAAGATGCCGAAAGGTGCGAGAGGCTTGCTGAAGCAGCTTGAAATCTCATACAAGGACAAGAAGACCCACTGGAAGCACGGTGGTATTGTTTCGGTTGTGGGTTACGGTGGTGGAGTTATCGGAAGGTATTCGGATCTAGGAGAGCAGATTCCAGAGGTGGAGCATTTCCACACAATGCGTATAAACATGCCAACTGGATGGTTCTACTCAACCAAGGCTCTCAGAGGCCTGTGTGATGTGTGGGAGAAGTGGGGAAGCGGTTTGACGAACTTCCATGGTTCAACCGGAGACATAATCTTCCTCGGAACGAGGAGTGAATACCTCCAGCCGTGCTTCGAGGATCTTGGCAAGCTCGAAATCCCCTTCGACATCGGAGGAAGCGGTTCTGACCTGAGAACTCCCTCAGCCTGCATGGGTCCCGCTCTGTGTGAATTTGCCTGCTACGACACCCTTGAGCTCTGCTATGATCTGACAATGACATATCAGGATGAGCTCCACAGGCCTATGTGGCCTTACAAGTTCAAGATCAAGTGCTCTGGCTGTCCAAACGACTGTGTAGCTGCCAAGGCAAGATCGGACTTCGCAATCATCGGAACATGGAAGGATGAGATCAAGATTGACCAGGAGGCCGTGAGAGAATACGCAAAGTGGATGGACATTGAGAATGAAGTCGTGAAGCTCTGTCCAACTGGAGCAATCAAGTGGGATGGAAAGGAGCTTACGATCGACAACAAGAACTGTGTTAGATGTATGCACTGTATAAACAAGATGCCCAAAGCACTTAAGCCGGGTGATGAGAGAGGTGCAACAATCCTTATCGGTGCTAAGGCTCCGTTCGTTGAGGGTGCTGTGATCGGATGGGTTGCGGTGCCATTCGTTGAGATAAAGAAGCCGTACGATGAGATCAAGGAGATGCTTGAGGCAATCTGGGACTGGTGGGATGAAGAAGGCAAGTTCAGAGAGAGAGTCGGAGAGCTGATCTGGAGAAAGGGAATGAGAGAGTTTCTCAAGGTCATCGGCAGAGAGGCAGACGTCAGAATGGTAAAGGCTCCAAGAAACAACCCGTTCATGTTCTTCGAGAAGGAGGAGTTGAACCCATCGCCATATATTGAAGAATTGAAGAAGAGGGGGTTGTTCTAAATGTTTGGCGATATTAAGACGGATTTCGGACCTCCATATTTTAGAGACTTGCTCCATCCAGTAATAGCAAAGAACTACGGAAAGTGGAAGTATCACGAAGTGGTGAAGCCGGGGGTTATCAAAAGAGTTGCCGAAAGCGGAGATGTCCTCTACGTTGTAAGATTTGGAACCCCAAGGCTTATCAGCATATTTACTGTGAGAGAGCTTTGTGATATTGCAGACAAGTACTCTGACGGATATCTGAGGTGGACAAGCAGGAACAACGTTGAGTTCTTCGTTACAGACGAGAGCAAAATAGATGATTTGATAAACGAAGTGCAGGAGAGAGTCGGCTTCCCATGCGGTGGCACATGGGATGCCAGTAAGGGAGAATACGGCCTTACAAACATCGTCCACACCCAGGGATGGGTTCACTGCCACACCCCTGCTATTGATGCGTCAGGTATAGTCAAGTCAATCATGGACGAACTCTATGAATACTTCACGAGCCATAAACTACCTGCACTGTGTAGAATCAGCCTTGCATGCTGTGCAAACATGTGTGGTGCTGTTCACGCTTCAGATATCTCGATTGTAGGTATTCACAGAACCCCACCGCTCGTTGACGATGATGCAGTAAGAAGAACCTGTGAGATCCCCTCAACTGTGGCAGCTTGCCCAACAGGAGCTCTCAAGCCAGACATGAAGAATAAGACGATCAAGGTTGATGTCGAGAAGTGTATGTACTGTGGAAACTGTTACACAATGTGTCCAGGAATGCCTCTGTTTGACCCAGAAAACGATGGAGCTGCAATCCTTGTCGGAGGCAAAGTTTCAGATGCTCGCCGTGTACCAGAGCTTTCAAAGGTTGTGGTTCCGTGGGTTCCAAATGAGCCACCGAGATGGCCCACCTTGGTTAAGTACGTCAAGAAGATCCTTGAAACATGGGCGACCAATGCAAACAAGCACGAAAGGCTAATTGAGTGGGTTGACAGAATCGGCTGGGAGAGATTCTTCGAACTTACGGGTCTTGAATTCACCTCACACTTGATAGACGACTACAGAATCACACCTTACTTCTACAGCGAGTTTAGAGCGACAACCCAGTTCAGGTGGTAGAACTTATAAACACTTATTCAAATTTTTTTAAGGTGACCTAAAATGGTGGAATATACCGAAGAGGATAAGCAGAAGGTTTTGGAGCAACTCGGTAAGAAAACTTGGAAAATTCCCGAGCTGGCAAAAATACTGAAAATGGACAAGAAAGTCGTAAGGAAGATTGTGCAGGACTTGATCGAAGAGGGCGTAGCGGGCTACTGGTCCTCAGGTTCAACAACATATGTTTCAACAAAAGAGCATATCGAAGAGCTGGAAAAGAAGAGAGCTGAGGGTTAAACTTTTCTTTTTTATTTTATGGATTTTGAAGCCTTAGAGGTGTACAAAAAAAGATTCTGGCTAAATCCGGTTCTCTTCCTTGAGATTTCGAGGATAAAGAGTGGAATTTCGAAATGCGCTCTGCCTCAGAAGGTTTTTGAGCCAGATTTTTCAGTCTATGAAAAGTTGAATAGCAAATTCGCTCGCTTTATGAATGGCGAGTGTGAAGCTGAGGAGCTTTATAAAACTGCTGAAGTTGTTGAGAAAACGGCAATTAACACACTCAATCCCGTCCTTTTAGAGGCCATTTCTGAACTCGAACTCCGCTTGACGCCTGTTGTGGTTTTTGCAAGCCGTGTTTTGAAAAGGAAGTTGTTTTACTCAGAGATTCAGTTTTTTATCTCCAAGAATGCTGCAGACTTAAAAAAATTGAGAAGGCTTGACAGGAAAATCATTGAAGGCAAGATTGAGTTTGGGAAGGGAAGAGACAGGCTTATAAAGATTGAAGGGGAGATTCTGGGATATCCTGAGTGTTGTGTTGACAAATACATTGAGAGCAAGAAGACATTTCCGGCTGAAAGCAGGTTAATCACAGAGTGCATTGAAAACGGAATCTTTGATCAGGTTCTTAAAGCTTTCAGAGAGTCCCGGATCATCTCGTTACCCCAGTTTTTTACTTCAAACTTCTACCCGTGCAGTGTGGAGTGTAAACGCGCAGAAAAGGTGGGTTTAAAGATTGAAGAATGGCTCGATGAGTATAGAGATGCTTTCAGGCTGTGGAGTATGGTAAATGCCCTCTACCATTTGGTTGTTGGCTACAAAGCATCTAAAGTCGAAGATGATTTTGGAAGAAGACTCAGAAGTTATTACTCAGGCCTTGAAAGTCGTGATCTGGAAGTCATCGAAGCCTTGTCTCCTCACACTGCAAACCTGACCGAATTCTCAAATTTATTTATCAAGAGAGTGCTTCAATTTAGGGAAAATCAAAAAGATTAAATACTCTTTTCTTTCCAGAAAAAATGGATTCAGGAGGTGATGCTAAATGCCTGAAATAAGCGTTGATCATGACAAGTGCAGCGGATGTGGTGAGTGCATTTCCGTTTGCCCTGGAGGAGTTTTTGAGTTCAACGACGAAGGGAAGAGCTATCCGGCACACCCTGAGGAGTGTCAGGAGTGCTGCTCCTGCGTTGAGGTTTGCCCAGAGGGTGCGATTTCAGTAGACGTCTGCGAGTGAATCTTTACTATTTTTTCTATTTCTTTGCGTATTTCGTCAATCCCTTCCCCGGTTATGGCTGAATAAGCTGGTTTGTCCCTCTTTTCGTGCAGGTCTGCCTTGCTGTAAACTTCGATGGTTGGTTTGGAGAAGTAGCTCTTGATTTCCTCCAGTAGAGAAAGCTGCTTTTCAAGAGCGTATCCGCACGTTTCAGTCGGATCGATGACGAAGAGTATGATGTCGGCAAGGTGTTTTAAAGCAAGAATGGCCCTTCTCTCAATTTTGTTTCTCTTGCTCAAAGGCCTGTCAAGCAGTCCGGGAGTGTCAATTATCTGAACCCTTCTCCCCGCAAATTCAGCAAACCCTACATTGATTTTTTTGGTGGTAAAGGGGTAGCTAGCGACTTCCGGTTTTACTGTTGAGATTAAAGCGACCAAAGATGACTTGCCGACATTGGGATATCCAGCCACAACAACAGTCGGCACATCAAGTAGGACAGGAATCTCCCTCATCCTGTTCTTGGCATCGTTCAGAAACCTCAGCTCATCATCAATCTGCTCGATGATTGAAGCAACTCTCCCGTAAGTGGCTTTTACAACCATAGAAGGATTTTTACCACTCTTAATCTCTCTCACACTTTTCGTCACAACCTTCTGAATCATCCCGTTGGCCCACTTCAATGCGGCAAGGGATTTTTTCAAATTCCTGATCCCAACAACAACATCTACCATATCTCTGTAAAAGTCGGGAAGAGAATCGTAGCTCGGATGAGCTTCAATAATCTTCTTGAAGTAGTTTCTTGACACGTTCGAGATTGTAGAGAGCTTGTTCAAAGCCCTCTCTTTTGGGTTTCTTCCTTCCACTCTTGCCGCTCTCCTGAAAATCTTGTCTATCAGCTCCTCTGCCGTTAATACAGTTGGTATCTTTCTGAAATCCTGCATCTGTTCTAGTTGAACCTGAGTATTATTTCTTTTTCCTACCGATTTTAGCCGTCGGTTTTTTAACCATCAAAACGAAAGGTGTTAGCATGAGCCCTGAATGGTTTTACAGCAAACTGAATGAGGATCTGTCAAAAATAAAAGAATTGAAGCCAATGATACACCACATAACGAACTATGTGGCAATGAACGACTCTGCAAACATCACCATAGCGCTCGGAGCGTCACCCATCATGAGCTTCGCCCACGGTGAGATGGAGGAGCTGGCTTCGGTTGCTTCAGCACTGCTCATCAACATCGGAACCTTAGACGAATATATAATTCAGGCAATCATGCTTGCCTTAAACACTGCAAAAAGGAAAGGTGTTCCGGTATTGCTCGACCCTGTTGGGTCTGGAGCGACAAAATTGAGGACGTCAACAGCCATAGCAATCCTCAATAAGGGTGTTGACATTGTTAAAGGCAACCACGGAGAAATTCTGAGTTTGCTGGGCAAGGAAGGAGTTGTTAAGGGCGTGGATTCCAGAGCCAGAATAGACGCAGAAGTTGTTAAAGAGGTTTCGCAGAAAACAGGCTCGGTTGTGGTTGCAACAGGAAAGGAAGATTTTGCCTCGGACGGAAAGAAAGTTTACGTCATGCGGAATGGAACGGAGATGCTTGGTAAGATTACTGCAAGCGGTTGTATGCTTGGTAGCGTTATAGCTAGCTTCATGGCTGTCCAGAGAGATTACTTGGTGGCGGCAATAGAGGGGTTGGCCTGCTACAACGTGGCTGGAGAGCTAGCTGCTAAAAAAAGTGAGGGAAGTGGTACTTTCAGGCAAAAATTGATTGATGAAATTTCCAATATTTCTGCCGACAAAGTTATGGACAGGATAAAACTGGAGAAGGTTCGGTGAATTTATACACATTTTGGAGAACCATGAGTTTGGAAACTCTTGGAGGAAGTGGATTTAGGAATTGAAAATCCTTTTTTTATTTTTAGGTGGTATGCATGAAGCGCTACATCTGCAATGAGCAGGGTAAGGACGCGGATGCTGTTGCTATCTGCAGAGTTTGTGGGCGTTTGCATGGGTCAGGGAGGTGGTTCTGATCTGGAAGGGGGACTATCCATTCCCGAAACCATACTAGCATTCCTGCTGATGCTGGTCATAATGGGTGTTTGCAGTTGACGAAAAGCCCCTCCGGGATTTGTTGGTCTGGGGGATAATCGGTCTTACTGTTGGAGGAATCATCATAACCATCGGCAACATAACGGGCTCCTCGCTAAACCCCGCAAGAACTTTCGGGCCATATTTGGGCGACTCGCTGATGGGGATAAACCTCTGGCAGTACTTCCCGATTTACGTCATCGTACCAGTTGGAGCAGCAGCTCTGGCCTGGATGTACAACTATTTAGCCAAAGAATAACCTACTTTTTTAACAGCAAATCCATCAGCCTGAGACCATCCATCAACCTATATTTTCCTTTTCTGCAGCTTTTCTCGTTGTAAAACTTGACCTCATCCCTCTCTCTGCCATAGATCACGAAGGGTACGGGCTCGGCAACATGCGTTTTAACTTTCACGGGAGTTGGATGGTCGGGAAGGAGCATAATTCTCGTCTCGTCGAGGTCAATTTTGTTCAGCAGCTTTCCCACAATTTTGCTGTCGTAAAGCTCGATCGCCTTAACCTTGAGCTCAGCGTTTCCTTCGTGACTCACCTCATCAATCCCCTCCGTATGCAGCACAACGAAGTCATAGTCTTCCAGCGCCCTCACACTTCCCCTCACAAGCCCCCTGTAGTTGGTGTCGATGTAGCCAGTAATGCCCTCAACCTGAATAACATCCATGCCCATCCCCCTTGCAATTCCCTCAAGCAGGTCAACCTCGGTAATCATCGCTCCCCTGACACCGAATCTCTGCTCAAAGTTTGGGAAGGATGGCATCCTCCCTCCACCCCAAGGCCATATCATGTTCGCTTTATCCGTGACTTCTGGCAGTATTTCCTTAGACCAATCCATAAGCTCCCTCAGCAAACTCGCAAGCTCCCCTCCTGAGGGCAGATATCTGTCTATCTCTTTTCCCGTGATGTCGTGCGGCGGGAAAGTTTTAACGCTGTCTTTAAAATTTTTGTTGACAACAAGCAAATTCCTGTAGCTTTTGCCCGCGTAGAACTCCACGAAGTCGTAGGGTTTTCTTGCATTGAGCTCCTCAATGACTATCCTTGCTTCCTCATCGCTAATCCTTCCGCCTGAGTAATCGGCCATCACTCCGTTCTCCACTCTGACGAGGTTGCAGCGAAATACGATTTCTCCCCTCACGCCCCTTGCCAAAGCCTCAATCGGTCCTCTGCCGGTGTAGTATTTTCTCACATCAACTCCCAAAATGGTGAGGTTTGCAACGTCGCTCCCCGGTTCAAAGCCCTCTGGAACCGTTTTTGCCATACCGCACGCCCCTTCTTTTGCGATGAAATCCATGTTCTCAGTGTCTGCGACTTCAAGCGGTGTTCTGCTGTCAAACTCTTCAACTTCCCAGTCAGCCATTCCATCTGGGATTAGCAGGAGGTACTTCATAGTAGCTCTCCCGTGTCAAAAATACTGCTGAGGTCCAGCTCAAAAGCAGAGACGGGTATGGTCAGCTCAAACGCTTCAAGAACCTTAGGGTGGACCTCTCCGAAAACGCCAACGCTCTTGCCATTTACAACTATCTCCCCTCTCCTGCCATCTATAAAGGCCTCGTCATCCGATTCTCTGACGTCCCAGGATAAATCAAATTCTCTCATCACGGCCTGAACGTAGCTCCTTATCTCGGAAAAGTTCGCTCTTGAGTGAGTTATGCAGGCGGCAAGATGAAGCCTGTTCTTGGTATTTACAACCACATCCCCAACCTCAAACACCATCTGTGGCATTTCGTGGTGCTTGTTGTAGGATAGAAGCTCAAGGAGCTTTGGCAGCAGTGAAGTTCTTAGAATTGTGTGTTCAGTTGTTAGGGGGTGCATCACCGGCACATAATCCTTCCATGGTTCTCCCTTCCTCCTCATCTTTTCGTACATAACAGCCTCGTTCGTCAGGGTGAACGTTATGACTTCCGTAAATCCAAGACCAATCATTATCTCCTTGGCCAGACTCCTCAGGTCGTTCCATGAGTGAGTTTTGCCGAAGGTGAGTGTTGGGGGAATTCCGGGGGTTATGTTCTCGTAGCCGTAACCTATTGCTACATCTTCTATAATGTCCCACTCGTGCATTATATCCGCCCTGTAAGGCGGTATTCCCACCTTCATCTTATTATCCAGAATCTCGCAGGAAAACCTCATCTTTTCAAGGGCATCCTTAATCTCGTCAGGAGATAAGCTCAAACCGAGCAGGGAGTTGACCTCTTCAATGTCCAGATCCATAAATCTGACGTCCAGATTGGGTGTAACCTCCTTTCTGTCGGGATAGATAACCTCAACACTTTCAACCCTACCTCCTCTGTCCGCAAGCATGCAGGCGAGAATCGCGATTGCCCTGTCCACGTTCTCGTCGAAACCTGTGACATCAATAAAGAGGTCTTTCGTGCTCTCAGTCACTCTCGTTTTCTCGGCGTTTATTATTGGCGGGAAGGAAATGACCTCATTCTTCGAGTCAATAATCATCGGATACCTGTCCTTTCCCTCGAGAATGAAGGAGTATGCTTTGCCCTTTGGATGCTTTTCCAGAATTTCTGCAACCGTCATCTCTTTATCAAAGTCAAGGGGAACGAAGGAGAAGCTGGCATCCACTGCCGTGTAGCAGAGAGGAAAGTAAACCTTGCTCAGATCATGAACACCGATGGCCATCTTCCTCCTGTTCCTCCCTATGGTCCAGTGCAGGTCCTCCTGAACTTCCATTAGGCTTCTGATGACTTCATCTGTCATTTCAATGCCTTTAACAACGCACCCGACTATTCTAGGCCTTACAGCAAGCACACTCTCGTCAACGGTAATTTTCCAGTCACCTTTTACCACGGAGTAGCTTTTAAGTCCCTTCTCAATGCCCAGAAATCCCCTTAAAGCTCTCGCAACACCCTCAACACTGTACAAATCGGGGCGATTGGGAAAGAACTCCACATCAACGTGATCATCCTCAACTCTCTCAATATCGCATCCGAGCATCGGGAGGCGTTTCAGTATGGTTTCCCTGTCAGCCCCGGTTAGCCTTTCAAGTTCGTCCCAGTATAGCGTGACAACTGGCATTGGTTCTTGCTTGGAGTTGAGGTTAAAATTTTTTAGGTTGTGGAGTGCCTGGTGTGTGGAATTTTGGTGCTGTTACATCTTCCTTGGAAATTAAAAAGGGCAGGGATTCAACCCCACCCATGCAGCTGCAAATAGAAATCCCACTACGGCTAACAATAGACATCCAGAATAAAAAGATTCCCATTCAGGAGCTGACATCTGCTTTAAAGGGAATTGAAGCTGCAATTCTGGGAAGAGTTCTGGAGGAAATAGATAGCGTTCTGATCTCCTCAATGCAGAAAGGATACGGAAAAAACGATTACCACAAGCACAGCAAGGAAGAGAGGACGATTGTAACGCAGCTTGGAAAGACAACCTTCAGCGTTACAAGAGTCAAGGAAAAATCGACTGGAAGAA